>CALMVN010000195.1 GCA_937873225.1 uncultured Acetobacteraceae bacterium | reverse complement strand
GCCTGAAGCGGGCCTGGGCGGAACAGGGCTGCACGCTGCCCTTCATGGGCTTCAACCTGCTGCCGTTGTCGGTGATCCCCGACATACGGATCACCGACAAGGGGCTGGTCACCGTGCCGGGGCTGGAACAGCTGCCTCTGGTGGTTCCTGCCTGAGCCGGGGGCGGGCGTGAGCGGGCCGGTCACCCAGCTGCGCGTCGGCGACGAAAGCTTCCTGGTCGCCAGCATGATCGAGCGCTGCCCCAGGATCATGATGCTGCGCGAGCTGGTGCGCAACGCCCTCGAGGCGGCGGCCACCGCGCCCGAAGGGCAGCGCCTGGTGCGGTTGTCGGCGGTGCCGGTCGACGGCGTGCCGAAGCTCGCGATCTGGAACAGCGGGCGGGGGATGGACGCGGCCGAGCTGTTCCGGATGTGCGACATCGCGTCCTCGATCCGCAAGGAGCACAGGCTGGACCAGAACTTCGGCATGGGGGCCAAGGTGGCGTCGCTGCCGTCGAACCGGCACGGCCTGCGCTACCGCTCCTGCCACGACGGGCGGGTGCACGAGGTGCTGCTCGGCTACCGCGACGGCGTGTACGGCCGGCTGTGCCGGCAGGGCCCGGACGGCTGGGCCGAGGTGGTGGAGGTGACGGCGGCGGCGCTGGCGGACGGGCGCGACACCGCGGACGACTGGACGGAGGTGGTGCTGTTCGGCAACGCTTCCGGCCAGGACACGCTGCGCGATCCCTATGGCGGCGCGCCGTCCATGCCGGCGCACTGGCTGGCGGAGGAGCTGTCGTACCGGTTCTTCCGCATCGGTGACGGGGTGGAGCTGCTGCTGGAGGAGCAGGGGCGCCGGTTCGAGCCGCTGGCGGAGCGGGTGTCCCGGCATTACAGCCGCCATGCGTCGGTGTCCCTGCCGGACGGGGTGAGGCTGCACTACGTGTACGACGCGCCGCTTCCGGATGCGCCCGGCGGAAGCGTGGCCGGGCGGGGGGCGCTGCACCCGCTGCACGGGGCGTGCGGCCTGGTGTACAAGGACGAGCTCTACGACGTGCATCGCTGGCACGACTGGCTGCACGTGGCGCCGGTGTTCGGCATCCCGTTCGGGGCGCGGTCGATCACCGTGCTGATCGAGCTGCCGGACGGGTTCGAGGTGGTGCCGGACGGCTACCGGCAGTTCCTGCGCTATGCGGGCGACCGGCAGGACGAGGTGTCGTGCCGGCACTTCGCGCCGGCGGTGCACCGGAACCGGCCGGACTGGCTGCGGACGCTGATCGACGAGCAGGCGCCGTCGTCGCGGGTGTCGGCGCGCGTCTACGACGAGCTCGACCGGCTGATGCGCGACCTGAAGGTGCCGCGGCGCAGGCGGGCGGTGCCGGACGCGGTCCGGGATGCCCCCGCCGCGGAGGAGGCGACTGGCGACGGGATCGCGTCCGGGCCGGCGGAGGAGGTCGCGGCACCGGATCCGGCCGATGGCTTCGACGCCGAGCCGGTGCCGGAGATCCTGATCCTGCGTGAGCCGCACGACGTCGCCGCACGCGGCGTGGAGGAGCGTGCGGCGCGCTACTACCCGGAAACGCACCAGCTGTTCCTGAACGGGCTTTACCCGGCGGTGGCGGAGATGGAGCAGAGCCTCCTCGGCGAGTTCGCGTGGGCGCCGGACCAGGAGCGCGTGCGGGCGCAGGCGCTTCTGCTGTCGGAGCAGTCGATGGCGGCCCGGGTCGGGCGGATGCTGGTGTTCGCGCTGTCCAAGCAGGGGCGCTGGCAGGAGCACGAGATCGCCGGAGCGTGCTCGGTGCAGGCGTTGTCCCTGGCGGCCGACGATTTCGGGCAAAGCCTGCCTGCGGCACGGACCAGCCTGCAGGAGGCCGTGGCGGCGCGATGACCGGGTTGTGGCCGCAGGCAGCGGGGGGCCGGGCGTGCCGGCGTCCGGTCATGGAGCGGACCGTGTCGTGGCAACCGGGGAAAGAACCGGGCACGGCGCCGGGAAGCGATTTGTGCAGGTGCTGAAGAGCCAGGAGAGAAGCCTGGGCTTCCCAAGGCGGAAACCCTGCCTGGGGGAGATGCTTGGGGAGGAGGCCGGCCTGCTGGCGAGCGGGATCGGCGGGAAGGGCATGTCGGGCGAAACGTGAACGGTGTTCAGGGCGGAGCGGGCGGCGGTGTCCGGAGATCGGGCGCGGCGGCCGGTCCGGGAAGCAGAAGCAGCAAGGCCGGGAGCGCCATCGCCGACACGGCGTAGGCGGCCAGCAACGGCAGGCGCCATGGCCGGGGCAGGGAGTCCAGAACGCGGCGCAGCACCGTCCCGAGCCGACGGATCAGGAGCACGGCCATGACGGCAGCCAGCAGCACCGCCACGGTCCGGCCGGTCCCGGGCGCGGTCCGGACATAGGCGAGGACGGGCAGGACGAAGCCGAGGCCGACGGCGAGGCCCAGGGCGACGACGGCGACGGCACGCCTCCTCGCCTGTGATCGCGGCAGCTCGGGCGGTGCCTGGGGAGGTGGGCCGCCGCCGGTCATGCCGCGCGGAGCGGCTGCGGGCGGGCGCGGCGTCCGCGGGCGGCGTCCTCGTCGAACAGCTCGGACAGCTTGGCCAGCATGGTGCCGCCCAGCTCCTCGGCGTCGGTGATGGTGACGGCCCGGCGGTAGTAGCGGGTGACGTCGTGGCCGATGCCGATGGCGATCAGCTCGATGGCGTGGGCGCGCTCGATCTCGGCGATCACCTCGCGCAGGTGGCGCTCCAGGTAGGAGCCGGAGTTCACCGAGAGCGTGCTGTCGTCCACCGGGGCGCCGTCGCTGATCACCATCAGGATGCGCCGGCTTTCGCGGCGGCCGAGCAGGCGGCGGTTGGCCCAGGCCAGGGCCTCGCCGTCGATGTTCTCCTTGAGCAGGCCTTCGCGCAGCATCAGGCCGAGGTTGCGGCGGGCGCGTCGCCACGGCATGTCGGCGGCCTTGTAGACGATGTGGCGCAGGTCGTTCAGGCGGCCGGGGTCGCGCGGCTTGGCCGCAGCGATCCAGCGCTCGCGGCTCTGGCCGCCCTTCCAGGCGCGGGTGGTGAAGCCCAGGATCTCCACCTTGACGCCGCAGCGCTCCAGGGTGCGGGCCAGGATGTCGCCGCACATCGCCGCCACCGTGATCGGCCGGCCGCGCATGGAGCCGGAGTTGTCGATCAGCAGGGTGACCACGGTGTCGCGGAAGTCGGTGTCGCGCTCGTGCTTGTAGGACAGCGACAGCATCGGGTTGACCACCACGCGGGCGAGGCGGCCGGCGTCGAGGATGCCTTCCTCCTGGTCGAACTCCCAGGCGCGGGTCTGCTGCGCCATCAGGCGGCGCTGCAGCCGGTTGGCGAGGCGGGACACCACGCCCTGGAGGTTGAGCAGCTGCTGGTCGAGCTGCTGGCGCAGGCGGGACAGCTCGTCGGTGTCGCACAGCGCCTCGGCGGCGATCTCCTCGTCGAACTGGCGGGAGAACACGCGGTACTGGGTGCCTGGCTCCGCCTGGGTGGCTTCCCGCTGCTGCTGCGGGCCGCCGGCGCGGTCCTCGCCCTCGACGGCGCCGGCTTCCTGCTCGGTCGTCTCCTCCGGCTCGCCGGCGCTGGCGGCCTCGGCCTCGGCGCCCGGCGTGTCCTCGGGGGTGCCGTGTCCCTGCTCCGGTTGCGGCGCCGGCGGCTGCTCGGACGGCTGCTCCTGGTCGCCGCTCGCGTCCGGGCCGGCGTCCTCCTCGTCCTCCGGCTCGGCCTCGACGTCCATCTCCGCCAGGTCGTAGGCGGCCAGCAGGCGGCGGGCGGCACGGGTGTAGGCGGTCTGGTCGTCCTGGGCGGCGGCGAGCTCGTCGAGGGCCCGGTCGGCGCCGGCGGCGAGGGTGCTGCGCCACTGCTCCAGCACCGCGGCGGCGGCCGGCGGCGGCGGCTCGCCGGACAGCCGCTCGCGGGCGAGCAGGGCGAGGGCGGCGGCCATCGGCAGCTGCTCGCGACGGGTCATGCGCTCGTAGCCGGCCTGCTCGCACTCGGACTCGAGCTTCTGGCGCAGGTTGGCGGCGACGCCGTTCATGTGTCGGGCGCCGACCACCTCGACCCGTGCCTGCTCCAGCGCGTCGTAGACCTCGCGCGCGTCGCGGGGTGCCGGGGTGCGGGCGGCGTGCACCGCGGCGTCGTGATGGCGCAGCCGCAGGGCGGCGGCGTCCGCGGCGCCGCGCAGGCGGGCGATCTCGGCGGCGGGCAGCGAGCGGCTGGGCTGCGGCAGGCGGACGCGGGTTTCCGTCACCTGGGCCGGGCCGGCCTGGAACGTGACCTGCACGTCCTTTTGCCGGCCGATCGCGCGCAGCGTGCCGGCGGTGGCGCGCTTGAAGCTTTCGCTGCGGGTGTTCTCGCCGTTGCCGCTCATCGGCTCTTGGCGGCCTGGCCTGCCGCGAGGTCCTCGTTGAAGCAGCGCTGGTAGTACTCGGCGACGGTCTGGCGCTCCGCCTCGTCGCACTTGTTGAGGAAGGTGAGGCGGAAGGCGAAGCCGAGGTCGCCGAAGATGCGGGCGTTCTCGGCCCAGGTCAGCACGGTGCGGGGCGACATCACGGTGGAGATGTCGCCGTGGATGAAGCCGGCGCGGGTCAGGTCGGCGAGTGCGACCATGCTCTCGACGCGGCGCTTCTGCGCGGTGTCGCGGCCGTCCCAGCCGGTCTTGGCCAGCACGATCGCGGTTTCCTGGGCGTGCGGCAGGTAGTTCAGGGTGGTGACGATGTTCCAGCGGTCCATCTGGCCCTGGTTGATCTGCTGGGTGCCGTGATACAGGCCGGTGGTGTCCCCCAGGCCCACCGTGTTGGCGGTGGCGAACAGGCGGAAGCCGGGATGCGGGCGGATCACCCGGTTCTGGTCGAGCAGGGTGAGGCGGCCCTCGACCTCCAGCACGCGCTGGATCACGAACATCACGTCGGGGCGGCCGGCGTCGTACTCGTCGAACACCAGGGCGCAGGGGTGCTGCAGCGCCCAGGGCAGAAGCCCCTCGCGGAACTCGGTGATCTGCCGGCCGTCCTTGAGGACGATCGCGTCCTTGCCGATCAGGTCGATGCGGCTGATGTGGCTGTCGAGGTTGATGCGGATGCAGGGCCAGTTGAGGCGGGCCGCGACCTGCTCGATGTGGCTGGACTTTCCGGTGCCGTGGTAGCCCTGGATCATCACCCGGCGGTTGAAGGCGAAGCCGGCCAGGATCGCCAGGGTGGTCTCGGGGTCGAAGCGGTAGGCGGTGTCGATGTCCGGGACGTGCTCGGTGCGCACCGAGTAGGCGGGCACGTCGAAGTCGCGATCGAGGCCGAACAGGGTGCGGGCGTTCGCCACGCGGTCCGGCGCGGAAAGGCTCGCCGTCGGCGGCAGGCCGGCGATGCCGCCGTCGCCCAGGCCGGAACCCGGAATCGGATCCTCCAGGATCTCCGTCGCCACGCCTTCGCTATCGTTCATGAAGTCGTCCCGTTGGTTCGTGCAGGTCCGGGGCACCCGGTCGGCGGTTCCTCGGATACGCGGTCGTCCCGCCTCGGTTGCGGCCGGGCAGGAGGGGTGGGATGCCGGCCGGGCCTAGCCGGTCTCGGCCAGGGGCTGCGGCGCCTCGGCCAGGTGGCGGCGCAGGGCGGTGTAGGCGACGTTGATGGTCTTGAGCCGCTCCTCCGCCGCCCGGTCGCCGTTGTTGGCGTCGGGGTGGTTCTCCCGCGCCAGGTGCTTGTAGCGGCTCTTGAGCTCGGCCAGCGAGACCGGCCAGGGCAGGCCAAGGGTGTCGAGCGGCTCGCGCAGCGCTTCCGGGCGCTGGTCGGCTTCGCGCGTCCGCGTCCTTCCGCGGACCCGCGCCTCGGCGTTGCCGCGGAGCAGACCGAGCGGGTCGAGCACCTGGTCCTCGTCGAAGCCGCCGGAGCCGCCCAGGTGGCCGCGCCGCCAGGACGGGCGGTTCCAGGACACGTCGGCGCGCAGGTGGGCCTCGATCTGCCCCGGGGTCATGCCCTTGTAGAAGTCCCAGTGGGCGTTGTACTCGCGCACGTGGTCCAGGCAGAACCAGAAGTACTGGTTCAGCATCTGCCGCGACCGGGGTGCGCGATAGCCGGCCGCCTCGGTGCAGCCGGGCATGTCGCACGAACGGTCCGGCGCCGCCGGGTCGGGATCGAACGCCCGGTGTCGCTGGTTCCGTCGCATCATCACCCCGGTTATGTGCGCGCTGTCCGGACCGGTGCAAGAGGAACCGCGGGCCGGACGGACACGCGGTGTCGGCAGGAGGAGGATGCACATGACGGATGATGGACGGGCGGCCCGGATCAGGGCCCGGATCACCGAACGCTTCGCGCCGTTGCGGCTGGAGATCGACAACCAGAGCGCCCGCCATGCCGGCCATGCGGGGGTGCGGGATGCCGGCGACGCCGCCGCGGACGGGCAGACCCACTACGCGCTGCTCGTGGTGAGCGACGCCTTCGCCGGGCTTGGCCGGGTGCAGCGTTCGCGCCTGGTGCACGACGCGCTGGGGGAGGAGTTCCGGGGCGGGCTGCACGCCCTGTCGCTGACGCTGCGCACGCCGTCGGAACAGGACGCGTCCGGCTGAGTCGGCGTCGGGACGAGCAGGCGTCGACGCGTTGCCGTTTGCGCGGCCTAGGCCGATCCGGTAGCTTTTGGCCGGCTTCCGGTTGAAGCGAACGCGTCAAGGAGGACGAACGATGGCCGACCTCGACGAGTCCGGGCCGGCCGTCCGGACCCGCTACAACGGTTATTTCGACCGCTACGAGGATGGTCGCGCGTCCGGCTGGGTGACGGACCTGTCGTCGCCGCACGAGGTGGTGCAGCTGAAGGCGGTGGTGGACGGGCGCGAGATCGGCACGGTGTCGTGCGACGGCGTGCGCGAGGACGTGCGCGGCGCGCTGGCGCTCGCCAGCGCCGAGGTGGGGTTCGAGTTCGACCTGCCCGAGGACTGCCTCGACGGCGAGCCGCACGTGCTGAGCTTCGTGCTGCCCGACGGCACCAGCCTGCCCTACATGGGCGAGGGCGGGCTGAAAAGCCTGGCGCCGTCGCTCGAGTTCAGCGAGCGGCCAGCGGTCAGCGTGCAGGGCAACGTGGACGGGCTGGTGCACAACGCGCTGCGCGGCTGGGTGCTGCGCAAGATCGGGCGGGCGAAGAAGGCGCAGGCGCGCTGCGACGTGCTGGTCACCTGCGACAACGTCAAGATCGCGCAGATCAGGGCGGACCGGTTCCGGCGCGACGTCGGCAACGTGCTCGGCTGCGACCCGAACTGCGGCTTCGAGTTCGCGGTGCCGCACGCGTTCCAGAAGGACTACGCGCAGACCTTCCGCTTCTTCGTGCTGCCGGAGATGCTGGAGCTGGACAACAGCCCGTTCAAGACGGCGACGGTGTCGAACTTCCTGGAAGGCAGGCTGGTCTCGATCTCCAACGACATGAGCCGCATGTATGCGGACATGGAGCGGCTGCGACGCGAGATCACGGCGCTGCTGCCGAGTCAGGGATACAACATCGGCGACTACGACCGCTGGGCGCGCCGCTACTACGAGAACCTGCGGGCGCGTACCGCGGCGGAGCGGCGGGCGCTGAAGCAGGCGGGAACCCTGCCGGCGGAGCCGCTGGTCACGGTGATGGTGCCGACCTACAAGCCGCTGCTGTCGGACTTCGTCGCCGCGATCGAGAGCGTGATCGCGCAGACCTACGAGAACTGGGAGCTGGTGATCGTCGACGACGGCTCCAAGTCGAAGGAGGTGTCGGACAAGATCGACGGGTTCTGCGCCGCCGACAAGCGGATCCGCTGCATACGCTCGAAGAAGAACGTCGGCATCGCCAAGGCGACCAACATCTCGATGGAGGCGGCGCGCGGCGAGTGGACGGTGTTCTTCGACCACGACGACCTGCTGGTGGACGTGGCGCTGGAGATCATGATCCGCACCGCCCAGCGCACCGGGGCCAAGCTGCTTTACTCGGACGAGGACAAGATCGACCAGGCGGGGTACTTCCTGGAGCCGAACCTGAAGCCGGACTGGAACTACCGCTACATGCTCGGCTGCAACTACGTGTGCCATCTCACCGTGATCGAGACGGCGACGATGCGGCAGGTGGGGCTGCTGCGCAAGGAGTACGACGGCGCGCAGGACCACGACTTCATCCTGCGCTGCTCCGAGGTCCTCAGCCCCAGGCAGATCGTGCACGTGCCCGAGCTGCTCTACCATTGGCGGATCACGCCGAACTCGACGGCGGCCGACGTGTCGAACAAGGGCTATGCGGTGGATGCCGGCGTGCTCGCGGTCAGCGACCATCTCAAGCGCAAGGGACAGGTGGCGGAGGTGTCCACCATCAACGGGCTGACCATCTATGCGGTGGAGTGGATCCCGCAGCGCACGCCCAAGGTGTCGATCATCATCCCGTTCCGCGACCAGATCGAGACCACGAGGCAGTGCATCGCCAGCCTGATGGAGAACACCGACTACGACAACTTCGACATCGTGCTGGTGAACAACTGGTCGACCTCGCCGGAAGCCAGGCATTTCTTCAAGAGCGTGAAGAGCATCAAGGCGATCCGGGTGCTCGACGTGGTGGAGGAGTTCAACTATTCCCGGCTGAACAACCTTGCCACGAAGGACAACGACGCCGAGTTCTTCGTGTTCATGAACAACGACGTGTTCATCACCGACGAGGGCTGGCTGAAGCGGATCGTCGGCGAGGCGCTGTCGGACGACACGATCGGCATCGTCGGCGGCAAGTTCCTGTATCCGAACAGGACGGTGCAGCATGCGGGCGTGGTGGTCGGCACGCACGGGGTGGCGGCGCACATCCATCTCGGCATCCCGGACGACGATTACGGCTATATCGGCCGGGCCCGGCTGAGCCAGGACCTGGTCGCGGTGACGGCGGCCTGCATGCTGATCCGGGCGGACACCTTCCGCGCGGTGGGCGGCTTCGACGAGGAGCACCTCAGGATCGCCTACAACGACGTGGACCTGTGCCTGAAGGTGTACGGGAGCGGGCAGCGGGTGGTGTGGTGCGCGGACTTCGTGGCCGAGCACCACGAAAGCCTGTCGCGCGGCAGCGACATGCGGCCGGACCAGGAGGCGCGGTTCTTCCGCGAGCAGCAGACCATGTACGAGCGCTGGGGCGACAAGCCGTTCTTCAGGAACGACCCGTTCTTCAACCCGAACTTCTCGCGTGTCGACCGGCTGTTCTACGACCTGGAGGACCCGGCCAGGCCGCGGGAGCCGGCCGCCTCGGCCTGACGGGCGGGATCATGCGGACAAGGCAGCTGGCGATGGCGCTCGGCGTCGCGGCCGGGCTCGGCGCCTGCGCGCTCGGGCCGCTCGCGACGCCGCATTCGGCGGCGGACCAGGCCGGCATCGGGCAGGCGCAGGCCGCCCTGGACGGGATGGGGGGGCTGGAAGCGCGGTTCGTGCAGGTCGGGCCGGGCGACGACACCGCGCAGGGCACCGCCTGGTTCGAGACCGGGCACCTGCGCCTGCAGTACGACGCGCCGATGCGCCGGATCGTGGTGGCGACGCGCGGCCGGCTGGTGGTGCACGACGAGCCGAGCGACGCCACCACGCGTATCTCGCTGGCGGCGAACCCGCTCGGCCTGCTGCTGTCCGGGCCGGTGCGGCTGTCCGGGCCGATCGACGTCACCGACATCCAGCGCGGGCCGGCCACGCTGCAGCTCTCGCTCACCCGCGCCAGCAACCCGGCGCAGGGGCTGCTGACGCTGTTCTTCGCCGGGCGGCCGGATGGCAGCCTGGTGCTGTCGGGGCTGGAGGCGGTGGATGCGGAGCGGCACCGCACCCGCTTCCACCTGCTGGACCAGCGCACCGGGCTGCGGTTCGACCCGTCGCTGTTCGTGCCGCCCGGCTCCTGAGGTCGAGAGCGCCCGGGCAGGCGGGGTTCAGGCGGGGGGCTTGGGCGCGAACACCATCATCGTGATGTCGATG
>CALMVN010000194.1 GCA_937873225.1 uncultured Acetobacteraceae bacterium | reverse complement strand
CCTACCAGTACGACATCGTCTGCAACGGCATCGAGCTGAGCTCGGGCGCGATCCGAAACCACCGCCCCGAGGTGATGATCCGCGCCTTCGCCATCGCCGGCTATCCCGAGACCGAAGTCGAGGCCCGCTTCGGCGGCATGCTGAACGCGTTCCGCTTTGGCGCCCCCCCGCATGGCGGCTCGGCGCCGGGCGTGGACCGCATCGTCATGCTGTTGGCCGACGAGCCCAACATCCGCGAGGTGATCCTGTTCCCGCTCAACCAGGGCGGTGAGGACCCGATGATGGGCGCCCCGGCACCCGTCCCGGAGGCGCGGCTGAAGGAGCTGTCGCTGCGCACCGTGCCGCCGCCGGCCAGGCCGGTGCCGGGGGCGACCTCGCCGGTCGTGCCCGAAACCAAGCCGGACTAGCTACCCAGATCTGGTTGTCACCATCGCGGCACCAGAAAGGTCACTTGATCCCAGCGATGTCGAGCACCCTCACCAGCCCATAGGCGATCAGCCCCAGGATGCACAGCCAGCTGAAGCCGCGCAGGTAGCCCGGACGCAGATGCGTGGGCGTATCGGGCGATCGGCGTTGTTCTCGCCTCAAGCCCCACAGCGTCACCAGCAGCAGCGCCAGCCCCAAGGCGCCGCCGTCATAGCCCTCCAACCAGGATCCGACGACCAGAACCACCCAGCCGATCGTCATGAACAGCCGATGGTGGCGTGCGATGTTGTCGCGGAGCTGGTCGATCACGGTGGACCGAAGGGCCTGACTCATCTGAGGCTCCTGCGCTGGTAGTCGAGCTGGTAGCGAGGCCAAAGCGTGTTCTTGCGTGCGGCGTCCCAGGAGCCACCCGGGATCAGGTGCGACACGCCTGACCCTATCACAGCGCCCAGCGCGGAACGCCCCGATGCTGTGGCAAGACCGGGCAGGGATAAAGCCGTTGCACCAGCCGCTTCCGGGATGAGGAACGGCAGAGCAGCGCCGGCAGCCGCACCAAGAACAACCCCCACTGTATCCCCGGCCAATGCCTTGTAGAAGTTGGGCGGATGGTAGATGCCCTCGATGTCGCCCATCTTTCCGCCGAACGTAGTCGTCGCGTAGTAGGTGAACTCACGTTCGCTCAGGCTGAACGGATAGGCGGCTGGATCGTCCTTAATCCCGAACATCAGGCTGACGAACCAGGTGTAGAACGGCGTAAGGCGCTTGGTGGCGGCTAGCTCGTGCTGAAGGCGCGTCTTGATCGCCTTGTCGGCTCGAAACAAGCACAGCGCCACGAACCAGCGACGCTCCTGGTCGTCACTCAGCATGGACGGGATCGCGCGCACCTCCTGGAGCTGGAGGGCTATGGCGTCGTCCTGAAGCCAGCGTGAAGGCAGGGGCATAGGTGCCTAGGTCGTTGCTGCTGTATAACTTGAACCACGCTGGCATCATCTCTCAAGCGGTTTCCAGATGCGGCGCAGGGCGGTGCGGAACGAGCCGGGCGGATTGACGTCTCGGTGGTGATGGCAGTCGCCATCTGCTGGACGTTGAACCTGGGCGCGGCGGCGACGGTGACCTGCTGGCAGGTTTGGTCGTGGAGGTTGACAATTCCCTTGCCGAGCCGGCGCCGCTGCCGCCAGACCGACCGCCCACGTCGGAGGCTATGCCCATCATGAGCTTCTGGCTGCCCTGATGAGTCCTGAGCCTGGCTGGTCGTCGCGGCGTCCTCCCGGCACGGCCTGCCGTTCTTCAGGCATCTTCAGGCAGGCCTCACCGCCACGTCCAGCACCGGCGACCGCGCGGCCCCGGCATCGGCCGTTCCCGGCGACAGGAAGCGGCCGAACCCCTGGACCCGCCCGAGGGTGGGCGCAAACCCGTCCGCCCGGGTCCAGGCGACGCGGCCGTTGACGATCGTGGCGCGCATGGCGTCGTCGTTGCGGTTGACCAGGCGGTCCATCCCGAACCCCTCCATCGGCGCCTCCGCGACGGTGTCGAGCCGCCAGTCGAGCCCGGCCGGGTCGACCACGGCGATGTCCGCACGGTCGCCGGGGCGCAGGTAGCCGGCATCCAGCCTGTACCAGTCCGCAAGCTCGCCGGTCAGGCGTCGCACCGCCTGCCCCACCGACATGAACGGCCGACCGGCGGCGGCCGCGTCGCACACGTAGCGCAACATCCGCAGCGCATAGTTGTAGGCGGCGAGCGAGCGGACATGCGCGCCCGAATCGGTGAAGCCGATCTGCACCTGCGGCGACCGCAACAGCGTGTGCATCACCCGGGGCCGGTGGTTGCCCAGGCAGGTGCGCCAGCGCAGCGCCTCCCGGTGCTCCCCCACCAGGTCGAAGAACGCGTCCACCGCGTCCTGCCCGCGGCTGCGGCCGATGGCAGCGAAGCTCCGGCCGACCAGGCTCGCATCGGCGCAGGACACCACGAAGGCGTCCGACAGGTCGCGATGCCACAGGCCGCGGCTGAGCACGCCGCGCATCTCGCGCCGGAACCGCCGGCGGAAGCCCGGGTCGGCCGGACGGGCGTAGCGCGCGTCGGCGTCGCGTATGTCGCGCAGGGCCTCGCCAGCGGAGAACTCCTCGAACACCCCCATCTCGAGCCCGTCGCAGTACAGCACGAACGGCACGGACAGCACCTGCCAGCGGAAGTCGCCGCGCAGCAGCCGGTTGGCCACGAACCCGATCAGGCGGGTGCCGACATGCATGGTGGGATGGGCCTTGAGATCCATCGCCGTGATCATCGTGGTGCGCAGCGGCCGTGCCCGTCCCAGCCCGGCCGCCTGCCACAAAAAGGCGAACAGGTTGATCTTGGTCACCGCGTTGGGCGCGCCCTGCATGACCGCGTCTCGGTCGCGCAGCACACCGAACAGCCGGGCGAACTCGCCCCAGCCGGCATGGCTGGACGGCAGCGGGCGCGACCACACGCGGTCGCCGTCCATCTTTTCCAGCCGCGTCGTCATGACAGACAGGCCGAGGAAGCCGCTATCGAGCGCCTCCCCCAGCAGCCGCTCCATGCGGTCGAGCTCGGCCGGCGAGGGCGGCGCCCGGTCGGCGGCGCGCTCCAGCCCCATCACCGCGGCGCGCAGGTCCGAGTGGCCCACCAGGGCGCAGACGTTGGGGCCGAGCGGCTGGCGGTCCAGCCAGGCGCGGTAGCCGGCAGCGCTGTTCCAGGTCTTGGTCCGACGCAGCAGCCGCAGCACGCCCTCGCGCGGCAGCGCCTCGACGCGGGTGAACAGGTCGGCGCAATCCTCCGGATCGGCATTGACCATGGAGATCGAGCAGGACCCGAGGCACACGGTGGTCACGCCGTGCCGGATGCTCTCGCCGAGCGCCGGCGCCGCCATGATCTCGGCGTCGTAATGGGTATGGATGTCGAGAAAGCCGGGCGTCACCCAGCAGCCCGCGGCGTCGATCAGCCGGGCGCCGTCGCGGGGCAGGTTGGGCGCGACGGTCGCCACCTGGCCGGCGCGCACCCCGACATCCGCCCGTCTGCCCGCAGCGCCCGTGCCGTCGAACACGAGACCGCCATGGATGACGATGTCGAGCGGCGTTGTCTGCAGCATGGGCGTCTTCCGGACACGGCGTTGCGACACCCGCTGCGCTGTTGTGAGCATCGGCCAACGGCACGGAAAGGTTGCATGGCCGGATTGTCACTTGTCCAGGAGGCGAACGTACCGGGGTCGTGGATGACGGGGAGCGTCCTGTCGGGAGCGGCGGAGCAAGCCCCTTCCGGGTCCCGCGCTGGCGCGCCCAAGCAGACCTCTGTCCGGCCCTGGCTGGAATGATGCTAGGCTGCGCGCCTGAACCACACACGGAGCCGGACCGGCATGCGCTTACGGGGTCGGACGGAACGGGGCGGGTCGGCACGATGGTGCGTCGCCCTGCTCTGGCCGCTGCTTCACGTCGTCCCGGCGCTCGCCGCGTCGGCCTCCCTCCCGGCCGGGCTCGGGACGCAGGCGACCGGTGCGGTGAAGCTTGCTCCACACAAGGCGAGCTACGACCTCGCCCTGTCCTCCACCCATGGCGGCGGCACCGTCGCCGCGTCCGGCAGCATGAGCTTCCAGGTGACCGACGCCTGCACCGGCTGGGCGGCGCAGCAGCTTCTGCACCTGCAGCTGGTCACCCGGGAGGGCCGGTCCAGCGACATGCTGTCGACCTACGCCACCCTGGAAAGCAAGGACGGGCGCCACCTCACCTTCGACATGCAGGAGCGCGACAACGGCAGCGTGACGCAGCAGGTGCGCGGCGAGGCCAGCCTGGACGCCACCGGCGCCGGCACCATCCACTTCACCCTGCCGTCCACCTCGACCATGAGCCTGCCGCGCGGCACCCTGTTCCCGATGGCGCACACGGCGGCGATCATCGCCGCCGCCGAGGCCGGCCGCACCAGCATCGACCCGGTGCTGTTCGACGGCACCAGCGCCGACGGCCCCACCGACAGCTACGTGTCCATCCTCGGCTGGACCCCGGCGCCGTCGCAGTCGGACTACCCAAGCCTGCAGCACCAGGCGTCCGGCCGGGTGCACGTCGCCTTCTTCGCCCGCAAGCCGGGCACGATCACGCCCGACTACGAGGCCGGCATGCGCTACTTCGCCAACGGCGTGTCGGACCGGCTCGACATGGATTTCGGCGACTTCTCCATGCACGGCACCCTGCGCAGCTTCGTACCCGGCAAGCCGGGCCGATGCTGAGCGGGTCTTCGCTGAGCGCGCCATCGCCGAGGCGGCCCATCCTCGCATGAGCGACCTCCTCGCCGGAACACCCGGCTCCGACCTCGCGGCTCCCCCCGCAGCACACCTGGCGCACAGCCTGCGCTCCCGCCACGTGGCGATGATCTCCATCGGCGGCGTGATCGGCGCCGGCCTGTTCGTCGGCAGCTCGGCCGCGATCGCAGGCGTCGGACCTGGCGTGCTCCTCAGCTACCTGGTCGCCGGGATCGTGGCAGTGCTGGTGATGCGCATGCTGGGCGAGATGGCCATCACCGTTCCCGAGGCCGGCTCCTTCATCGGCCACGTCCGTCGCGGCCTGGGCGGACGCGCCGCCTTTGTCGCCGGCTGGATCTACTGGCTGTTCTGGGCGGTGGTGGTGGCGGCCGAGGCGATCGGCGGCTCGGCGATCCTGTCGGCCTGGCTGCCCTGGCCGCGCCCGCTGATGAGCGTGGCGCTGGTGCTCGCCATGGCCGGCACCAACCTTGTCTCGGTGCGCAGCTACGGCGAGTTCGAGTTCTGGTTCTCCGGCCTCAAGGTGCTGGCGATCGTGCTGTTCTGCACCCTGTGCCTGCTCGCCTTCACCGGCCTGTTCGGTCCCCACGCCGCCAGCCTGCCCCGGCTGTGGAGGGGCGGCGGGTTCCTGCCGCACGGCCTCGGCGCGGTGCTGGCGATCATCCCCACGGTGATGTTCCAGTTCACCGGCGCCGAGATCGCCACCGTCGCCGCCGCCGAGTCCGACGCCCCCGGGCGCAACGTCGCGCATGCCACCAACACCGTCGCGGCCCGCGTGCTGCTGTTCTACCTGGGCTCGGTGCTGCTGATCCTGTGCGTGGTGCCGTGGCGGGCGCTCGTGCCGGGCCATTCCCCCTTCGTGGCCGCCATGCGCCTGCTCGGCATCCCGGGCGCTGCGCTGGCGATGTCGATCGTGGTGCTGGTGGCGGTGCTGTCCTGCCTGAACTCCTCGCTCTACGTCACCTCGCGCGTGCTGTTCGAGATGGCGGCGCACCGCGACGCGCCCGCCTGGCTGGTGCGGACCGGACGGGCGCGCGTCCCGCGCCGCGCGATCGGGGCCGGCACGACGGTGGCGCTGGCGATCACGATCGCCTCCACGATCTCGCCCGACCGGGTGTTCGCGTTCCTGCTCAACGCGTCCGGCGCGCTGATCCTGTTCGTCTACCTGCTGATCGTGCTGGCGCAGATCCGGTTGCGCGGCGCCATGCGCCGTGCCGGCGCCACGCCCGCCTTCGCGATGTGGCTGTTCCCTGGCCTGTCCTGGGCGACGGCCGCGGTGATCCTCGCCGTGCTGGCGGCGATGGCCGCCGTGCCCGCCACCCGGCCGCAGATCCTGCTCGGAACCCTCACCGTGCTGGCCGTGCTGGCGCTCGGCGAACTCGCGCGACGGAAACGCGGAACCTGACCGGCACCGCGGGACCGCAAGCCGGCCAGGGCGCACCGGCTCGACGGGCTGGGCGGAACCGTGCGTAGTGCTGGCGGTCCGTGGCAAGGGAGGCGGTCATGGTACCCCGCATGTCTGAGGCCGAGCTCGCGCTGTTCCGGAGTTTCGTCGGCAGGGCACGGGGCTACGTGGAGTTCGGCTCGGGCGGCAGCACGTTCCTGGCCGCCCAGTCCGGAGCCGGCTTCATCGTTTCGACCGACTCGGCACAGGCCTGGCTCGATTCGGTGCGGACCCAGTGCATCGCGGCGCAGACACCGACGGTGCCGGACCTGATCGCGGCCGATATCGGCCCGACCGGGGCCTGGGGCTACCCCGCGGACGAGAGCCGGCGCGGGAGCTGGCGTCGCTACCACGAACTGTGCTGGGAGCGGCCCGGAACCCCGGACGCGGACCTGTACATGGTGGACGGGAGGTTCAGGGTCGCCTGCGCCATGCAGGTGCTGCTGCGGGCGCGGGTCGGAGCCCTCCTGGCGATCCACGACTTCGCCAGCCGGGAGCACTATCACGCCCTGCGCCGCTTCGCGCGCGAGATCGCCATCGCCGAGGACCTGTCGGTGTTCCTGGTGACCGAGGAACGGGACCTGCCCGGCATCGCGCTGACGCTGGCCGAGCACGCCTTCGACCCGCGCTGAGGATCGGCGTCCGGCACCGTCCGCAACGGAACACGTCCCGCAACGGCGCATGCGGGGGGTCCAGGCCCGGTCCCGGGTCGATCGTCATCCCGGTCCCACCATGACGCGAAGCTTGTAGGTCCCGCCCGCGCCCCGCGTGCTGCCCAGGAGGAACAGATAGGTTCCGGCCTGGCCGAGCCTGCCATGAACGGTTGTCGCCTCGTCCTGTTCGCCGGCGCCGACCAGCCTGGGTCCGGACACGTCCGGCCCGTCGGCGTCCTGCCTGATGCGGTAGCCCGGCTTGTAGGCGATCAGCACGACGTTCCGCTCCGCGCTCCGGACCTCCATGTCGAGTTGCTGGCCGGCGCGGGCGCTCAAGGTGTAGCAGGCGTATTCCCCGCGCTCGACCGTTCCGGCCACCGTCGCGCTCGTCGTTCCCCGCCTGAAATGGATGGGAACCGGCGAGCTGCAGCCCGGATCGCTCGACGCCGCTTCCGCGTCGGCCCGCGTGACCGAAGCCTGTCGAACAGGCCAGGAACACCAGCATGTAGGCGCAGGCCGCAGGCTTCTTGGGTTGGCGGCTCCTTCGGAGACGGCCATGCGTCCCATCGACAACGCGTTGCTGCCAAGGCTGGTTGTTCCTCGTGGTCCGCGCGCGGTCCCGGCAGCAGGCCGACATCCGCCCCGCCGCCATGGTCATGCCGGCCATCCTTCCTGGCCATGGCATCACGACCCTTGTCCGGCAGGCGCGCTTCCTGGCCCGGCTGTGCGGGGCGGAGCACCAGCGCCGGAAGGACCTCCGCACCCGTCCGGGCGACGGCGTCTGCCACGCGAAAGGAGGTCCGATCCGACCGACCGGCAGGGCCGGCCATGCCGGGAAACCGCCTGTCGCTACCGGATCGACCGGAACCTGAACCCGCCCGCTGACCGGGACGACCTGAACGCATCACGCGCCGGGTCAACGGCAGGAGGATGCCGGGACCGTTGTCGCGAGCGGGATGCGCGGCGTGGGCCACGACGCCGCCCGGTTCGGCCGGAAGACCGGAAGGTGGTCGTCCATCCGGCCGGTCATGACGTGGATGGCGCGCCGCCCCAGGATGCCGATCGCCCGTGGCGGTGCCCGCCGTTCGGCTGCATATCCTGCCCGCCACCCTGGCCGCGCCGGTCATGGTGGCTTCCATCGACCTTCCTGACGGAGACCGGCCCGATGACCGACACCCCCGCGCATGACTGGCTGCGGCCGCGCCTGGAACAGCTGGTGGCGGAGGCGGAGGCGACCGGGATCGAGCGCAGCGTCGCGATCGCGGTGCTGACCGACATCATCACCAGCGACGGCTTCGATCCCGGCCACCTTGCCGGCGACGTGGACGCGTAGCGCCCGCGGGCGTCCGGACGGGGCGACGAGGCGGGCCGGGCGTCCACCGGGGAACGGGTCCGACAACCGTGGTCCGGCGCCCGCCCGGCCGGCGCTGAGATGACCACGCGCAGGCGCACCGGCCGATGCGTCGTCCCGGCCTGTCTGACGCCGGTCTGCAGCCTCGACCGTGGCGACCCGGACCGCACCGCCCTCGCCGTTCTCCTCCTGGGGCCACCTGGAGCCGGAACGGGCGCGACCCGGCAGATGCCCCGCACGAAGCAGGTCATCACGCGCCACGGGCCGGACCAGGACGTGAGGGACCGGCTCCTCATCCTCGCCGACGGCCAGGGAACGGGGTGGCCGGCGCGTCAATGCGACGCCTTGCGCCGCCCGGGCACGGCCGGGTGCCAGCCCGGAGCATCACCTGATCGGCCAGGATACCTGCCGAAACGACGCGCCGGACCGCGGCCGGTGAACAAATCTGAACCGGTTGCGGCCTAGCAGGTTGCTGAAAAAGTCAAGGCAAGGGCTGCCCTAGACCCGTTGGGGCCGCAAGCCCCAAACCCCAACTTTTTTAGAAAAGATTTCAAAGGCTTGCCTTTGATGGGGTCAAAGGGCAAAGCCCCTTGCCTTCGCTTCGTTGCTTTCTCGACATCATTTGGAGAGTTTTTCAGCACCCTGCTAGCTCCGGGGATGCAGCGCCCGGCGCAAGGCGGCACGGGACCGGTTGCGCGCCACCATCGCCACGCGCGCGTTCGGCACCCGGTCGAACGCGTGATACGCGCCGGGGAACACGTGCAGCTCGGTCGGCACCCCGGCCCGGACCAGCCGGCGCGCGTATTCCATGTCCTCCTCCAGGAACAGGTCGAGCGCGCCCACCGAGATGAAGGCGGGCGGCAGGCCGGACAGGTCCTCCGCCCGTGCCGGCGCGGCATGGGGCGAGACGTCGGGACCACCCGGCTCCCGGCCCAGCAGCGCGGTCCAGCCGAACCGGTTCTGCTGCGGGGTCCAGACGAACTCGCCCGCCACCGGGCTCCGGTCGGCCGCGACGGCGGTGCGGTCGTCCAGCATGGGATAGATCAGGTGCTGGAACACCGGCCGCACCTCGCCGCGGTCGCGTGCCAGCAGCGCCAGGCCGGCGGCCAGCCCGCCGCCGGCACTTTCCCCGCCGACCGCGATCCGGTTGCGGTCGACCCCCAGCGCGTCCGCCTCCTCGTGCAGCCAGCGCAGCGCCGCGTACGCATCCTCGACCGGCCCCGGATGCGGCGACTCCGGCGCCAGCCGGTAGTCCACCGACGCGATCACGCAGCCGAGCTCGGCGGCAAGCGCCAGGTGCTCGGCGTCGCGGTCGGCGGCGGCACCGTGCACGTAGCCGCCGCCATGCAGGTGCAGCAGCGCCGGAAGCCGCGTATCGGCGCTTCCGACCGGCGCGCATACGCGCACCGGCGCCTGCGCCACCGGATGCACCGCGACCGAGCCCAGCGCCGGGTCCGGCCGCGGCGCCTCCGCAGCCAGGGCCGCGCGACGGCGACGCACCTCCGGCAGCGCGTCGCTCGTCAGGATGTCGGCCGGCAGCTCGTCCAGCCCGGCCAGGAGCTCCGGGTCGATCAGGGAGCGCGTCGTCATCGTCTTCCTCCGCGTGCCTGGTGTGCCGAACCTGACGTCCACCCGACTCCAGGTTCCTGGTGGACACCGGTCTTCTCAGCGAGATGGTGTCGATCAGCTGCCGCTGGTGCGGTAGGTCGTCGGCAGCTCGCGCGGCCAAAGCCACGCCGCGCCGCGCACCCCGGAGCTGTCGCCATGCAGGTTCTGCCGGATCGGCGTGGTGCAATGCGGGCTGATCACGTGCCGCTGCAGCAGCGGCGGCACCTGCACATACAGGTGCTTCATGTTGGACAGCCCGCCGCCCAGCACGATCACGTGCGGGTCGATGATGTTGATGATCTGCGCCAGCCCACGCGCCAGCCGCTCGACGTGCCGCTCCAGCGCCGCGATCGCCACCGGGTCGCCGGCCTCGGCGCGCGCCGGGATCGCGCTCGCGTCGCGATGCCCGGGCCCGTCGCAATCCTCCGCCAGCGACGGCCCCGCCAGGTAGCGCTCGGCGCAGCCGGTGTTGCCGCAGAAGCAGGGAATGCCCGGCGTCTCGTCGCCCTTCGGCCAGGGCAGCGGCGTGTGCCCCCATTCCCCGGCGATGCTGTGCCGGCCGACCAGCACGCGCTCGTTCACCACGATGCCGCCGCCGACCCCGGTGCCGACGATCACCCCGAACACGATGGAGTGTCCCGCACCCGCGCCGTCCACCGCCTCCGACAGGGCGAAGCAGTTGGCGTCGTTCTCCACCTTCACCTCGCGGCCGAGCGAGATGCTGAGGTCGCGCGCGAAGGGCTGCCCGTTCAGCCAGGTCGAGTTGGCGTTCTTGACCAGCCCGGTATCCGGGCTGACCGCGCCCGGGATGCCGACGCCGACGCTGGCCGAGCCCTTCAGCTCGGTTTCCACCCCTTCCACCAGGTCGCGGATCGCCCGGATCGCGGCGCCGTAGTCCTGCGGGTTCGCCACCCGCCGCCGCAGGGTCTCGCTGCCGTCGTTGGCGATGGCGATGATCTCGATCTTGGTGCCGCCGAAATCGATCCCGACCCGGAAATCCGCCATGTCCGCCTCGCACGCCCCCAATCCGGCCGGTATGATGACGCCATGGCCGACCCCCCGCAATCGACCTCCCTGCCGCAGGCTTCCCTTCCGCAGCCCTTCCCGGCCGAGCCGGCACGGCCTTCCGGCGAGACGCTGCTGGACGTGAAGGGGCTGAGCTGCCCGCTTCCGGTGCTGCGCGCCAACCGCGCGCTGCGCTCGATGCCCGAGGGTGCGCGGCTGCGCGTGCTGGCGACCGACCGGGCAACGGTGCAGGACTTCCACGCCTTCTGCCGCGAGACCGGACATGCCCTGGTCGCCTTTGGCGAGGAGGCTGGGGTGCTGAGCTTCGTGATCCGCCGCCGGCCCGACCCGCCGGGCTGAGCGCGCCCGCGCCGGGCCGGCCAGGCGTGCCGGGGCTTCCCGGGACCGGGAGTTGGCGTTAATCCGTGCCGTTCCAAGATCGTCTCCCCTCGCCGCCGGAGTTCCGATGTCCGAATCCTTGTCGTCGCTCTCGTTCGAGGATGCGCTGGGCGAGCTGGAAAGGATCGTGCGCGGCCTGGAAGGCGGCCAGCAGAAGCTCGAGGACGCCATCGCCTGCTACGAGCGCGGCGCCGCCCTTCGCCGCCATTGCGAGGCCAAGCTGAACGAGGCGGAAGCCCGGGTGCAGGCGATCGTGGAGCGGGCGGACGGCACGCTGGCGACGCAGAAGCTCGACTGAGGCAGGTCGCGCCATGACCGAGACCACCGCCGCCGGCATCCCGTCCGGCTCCGTGCTGCCCGCCACGATCGACCCGCTCTCCGCCAACGAGACCGCGTCCGGCATCCCCTCCGGCTCCGCCCACGCGCCGCACCTGTCCGCGACGCAGACGCACGGCCGCCCGGCCCACGGCGCCGTGGACGCCCTGAGAACCGCGCTTGGCCTGCGCGCCGCAGAGGTCGAGGCCGCGCTGGACCGCATGATGCCGCCGGTCCCCGGCGCCGAGGCCCGGCTGGTCGAGGCGATGCGCTACGCCACGCTGGGCGGCGGCAAGCGCCTGCGCGGGTTCCTGGCCACCGAGGTGGCCGACCTGTTCGGAGTCCCGCGCGCCCGCAGCCTGCGCGTCGCCGCCTCGGTGGAGATGCTGCACGCCTACTCCCTGGTGCACGACGACCTGCCGGCGATGGACGACGACGACCTGCGTCGCGGCCAGCCTTCCGCCCACATCCGCTTCGACGAGGCTACCGCGATCCTGGCCGGCGACGCGCTGCAGACCCTGGCCTTCGCGACACTGGCCGACCCCTCGACCCATCCCGACCCGCAGCCGCGCATCGCGCTGGTGGCGGCCCTGGCCGACGCCGCCGGCGCGTCCGGCATGGTCGGCGGCCAGATGATCGACATGGAGGGCGAAGGCCGGGCGCTGAGCCTTCCCGAGGTCGAGCGCCTGCACGCGCTCAAGACCGGCCGGCTGATCCGCTACAGCGCCGAGGCCGGCGCGATCCTGGGGCAGGCGCCCCCGCCGGTGCGGGACCGCATCGCCGCCTATGGCCGCGACCTGGGGGCGGCGTTCCAGGTTGCCGACGACGTGCTGGACGCGACCGGGACCGCCGAGCAGCTCGGCAAGACCGCGGGCAAGGACGCGGAAGCGGGCAAGTCCACCTTCGTGGCGCTGCTCGGCATCGAGGGCGCGCGGGCGGAAGCCGACCGGCTGGCCCGGGCCGCCTCGGCCGCGCTGGACGATTTCGGCCCGGAAGCGGACGGGCTGCGCGCGCTCGCCCGCTACGTGGTCGAGCGTCAGAACTGAGGCGGGAGCGGCACCATGACCGGCAGGTATCCCCTTCTTGACCGTGTGGACGGTCCATCCGACCTGCGCAACCTGTCTGCG
>CALMVN010000193.1 GCA_937873225.1 uncultured Acetobacteraceae bacterium | reverse complement strand
CGCCGCCATCCGCTTCGACCTGCTTCTGGTCGACGCAACCGGCACCGTGCGCCGGATCGTCGACGCGTTCCGGGACGAGCGCACCGCCTGACCACCTCCGTCACGGCAGGACGCCCGCCGTGCCGTTTCGCTTCCGCTGTCCCCGGCTACGCCGCGGGAGCCGTGCACCGCCCGGTGACCAGGACGCCGACACGGTGAGGAAGCGCAGACCCGGCGGCCCGCGGCGCGCACGCGACGCCGGCCCGATGGCGCGTCGGAATGACCATGCTGGCACGCGTCCCGACCCGCCCCGGTCGCGGGACGCGGCGCACCGGCGACGGGAAACCGATCACGGCAGCGGGGTCACCGTCCCGAACGCGGCTCCGGCCGACGCCAGCCGGATCGGCGGGCCGGCCCGCGCGCGACGGAGCGCGGCCTCAGCTGCGCCGACGGCGGCGGCTGGCGACTCCCAGGTGAACCGTCATGCCCGTGGCGCGGATGCTGTGTCGGAACGACGCCTCGTGCAGGAAGCCGCGACGGAACGAGGCCTCGTGCGCGAACCCGGCCGACCGGTAGCGGCCGCGTTCCCGCGCCCAGCCCTCGGACCAGCTCATGCGCACCGGGCGATAGGCCGCCCGATGCACGACGACGCGCGGCGCCGCGGTGAGGGCGTCCAGGGTGAGCTTGCTGGCCTCGTCGTCGGTCACGACGTGCTGCGCGAAGGCCGGCACGGACGCGGTGCCGGCGGCGACGACCAGGAAACAGCCGAGCAGGCTCTTGGCGACGACGGAGCGGATGGTCACGAAGCTTCCCCCGGATCACTTGATCACGGAACCTCGATAACCCATCCGCCCTCGCCCGGTAAAGCGTCCGCGATCAGGCGGGAACGAAGGTCACGCCCTTTTCCGTCAGCAGCGTCTCGAGTTCGCCGGACTGGAACATCTCGGTGACGATGTCGCAGCCGCCGACCAGCTCGCCCTTGACGTAGAGCTGCGGGATGGTCGGCCAGTTCGAGAACACCTTGATGCCCTCGCGCAGCTCGGCGTCCTCCAGCACGTTCACGGTCTGGAACGGCACCTGCATGTGCGACAGGATCTGCACCACGCGGGCCGAGAACCCGCATTGCGGGAACATCGCGTTGCCCTTCATGAACAGCATCACCGGGTTGGCGTCGATCTCGCCCTGGATTCGCTGGAACACCGTGTCTGCCATGGAAGCTGCTCCTGGAAGGATGAAGGGGATCAGGGGGCGCTGGTCTGGATCGCCAGCGCATGCAGCGCGCCGCCCATCTGCCCGGCAAGCGCTGCATACACCAGCTGGTGCTGCTGCACCCGCGAACGGCCGCGGAACGCCTCGCTGACCACCGAGCACGCGTAATGGTCGCCGTCCCCGGCCAGGTCCTCGATCGTCACCTGGGCGTCCGGCAGCGACGCCCTGATCAGGGTCTCGATCTCTGACGCGGCCATCGGCATGAGCGAACCTCCACGCTGCGACCGGTCTAGCGGTCCATCAGCCGGGGGAAGAAGGCGTGATGGGCCTGTCTCAGCCGCTGCAGCGATATTGTGGCGCCGCTGGGCAAAGTCAAACCGTCGCCGCCGGAGCGCCCGAGCAGCCGCCCCTCGATCCCGGCGCGCCGCGCGGCCTCGACCAGCGCCGCCCCGTCGGAAACCGCCAGCAGGTAGCGCCCCTGGTCCTCGCCGAACCAGTACGCGTGCGGGCTGATGCCCGAGGCGGGCACGTCCAGCCTGATCCCGGTGCCGCCCGCCATCGCCATCTCGGCGATCCCCACCAGCAGCCCGCCATCGGCCAGGTCGTGGCAGGCCGAGACCTGCCCGGACAGGATGCGCGCCCGCACGAAGTCGCCGGTGCGCCGCTCCGCCTGGAGGTCGAGCGGCGGGGGCGCCCCCTCCTCGCGGCCGTGGATCTCGCGCAGCCACAGCGACTGCCCGAGCGCGCCCTCGGTGCGGCCCAGCAGCACCAGGTCCAGCTCCGGCTCCAGCGCGATGCCGATCGCCTGCCCCGCATCCTCCAGCACGCCCAGCCCGCCGATCGCCGGTGTCGGCAGGATCGACACCGCGGAGCCGTCCGGCGCCCGGGTCTCGTTGTACAGCGACACGTTGCCGCTCACCACGGGGAAGTCCAGCGCCCGGCAGGCCTCGCCCATGCCGGCGACGGCGTCGCGGAACTGGCCCATCACCTCCGGCTTCTCCGGCGAGCCGAAGTTGAGGTTGTCGGTGACCGCAAGCGGCCGCGCGCCCACCGCCGACAGGTTGCGCCACGCTTCCGCCACCGCCTGCGCCCCGCCCAGCCTGGCGTCGGCCGCGACGTAGCGCGGCGTGCAGTCGGTGGTCAGCGCCAGGCCGATCGCCGTGTCCTCGATCCGCACCACCGCCGCGTCGGCGGCGCCCGGGCGCCGCACCGTCTGGCCGCCGACGGTGCTGTCGTACTGGTCCCAGACCCAGGCGCGCGAGGCGATGTCCGGACAGCCGATCAGGGTGACCAGCGCGTCCTCTATGCCGACCGGGTCGTGCACCGGCCCGAGCGGCGCGGGAGCCGGCCTGGTGCTGGCCGGACGGTGATACAGCGGCGCCTGGTCGGCCAGCGGCGCCAGGGGGATGTCCGCCTCGACGCGACCCTTGTGCACCACCACGATGCGGCCGGTCTCGGTGATCCGCCCGACCACCGCGAACTCCAGTTCCCAC
>CALMVN010000192.1 GCA_937873225.1 uncultured Acetobacteraceae bacterium | reverse complement strand
GGCCAGGACGGCGCCTACCTGTCGGGACTGCTGCTGGAGAAGGGCTACCGGGTGGTGGGCCTGGCGCGGCGCTCGGCGTCGGCGGACATGGTCAGCGCCCGGCTGCGCTGGCTGGGCGTGCTGGACCGGATCGAGCTGGTGGACGGCGACCTGCTCGACCTGTCCTCCCTGATCCGCATCGTCCAGCAGGTCGAGCCGGACGAGGTCTACAACCTGGCCGCCCAGAGCTTCGTCGCCGCCTCCTGGCAGCAGCCGCTGCTGACCGGGCAGGCGACCGGGATCGGGGCCGCCAACGTGCTGGAAGCGGTGCGCCTGTCCCGCCCCACCGCCCGTTTCTACCAGGCCTCGTCGTCCGAGATGTACGGCCTGATCCAGGAGAAGGTGCAGTCCGAGCGCACCCCCTTCTACCCGCGCTCGCCTTATGCGGTGGCGAAGCTGTACGCCCACTGGATGACGGTGAACTACCGCGAAAGCTTCGGCCTGCACGCCTCCTCCGGCATCCTGTTCAACCACGAGAGCCCGCTGCGCGGCATCGAGTTCGTCACCCGCAAGGTCACCGACGGGGTGGCGCGGATCAAGCTCGGCCTGGCGCGCGAGCTGCCGCTCGGCAACCTCGAGGCCACACGCGACTGGGGCCACGCCCGCGACTACGTCCAGGCGATGTGGCTGATGCTGCAGCAGGAGGTGGCGGACGACTACGTGGTCGCCACCGGCCGCACCACCTCCATCCGCGAGCTGTGCCGCATCGCCTTCGGCCACGTGGGCCTGAGCTACGAGGACCACGTCGTCACCCGCTCCGACCTGATCCGCCCGGCCGAGGTGGACGTGCTGCTGGGCGACGCGTCCAAGGCCAGGACCAAGCTCGGTTGGCAGGCCGAGACCCGCCTGGAGGACATGATCGCCGAGATGGTCGAGGCCGACCTCGCCCGCCACCGCGCCGTGCTGTCCGTGGCCCGCTGAGCCGCCCACGGCCGTGAGCCTCCCGCCATGAGCGGCCGGCGCATCCTCGTCACCGGCCTCGGCGGCTTCGCCGGCCGGCACCTCGCACCGGCGGTGGCGGCGCTGCTGCCGGACGCCGAACTGCTCCCGCTCGGCTGCGACGTTTCCGACGCCCCGGCCGTCGACGAGGCGGTCCGCCGCACCAAGCCGGACCTCTGCCTGCACCTGGCCGCGATCGCCGCCATCCCCGTCGCCAACGCCGAGCCGGACCGCACCTGGTCGGTCAACCTGCACGGCACCCTCAACCTGGCCCGCGCCGTCCGCGCCCACGCGCCGGGCGCGCCGTTCCTGTTCGCCTCCAGCGCCGACGCCTACGGCTCCTCGTTCCGCGGCGGCCGGGCGCTGGACGAGGACGCCCTGCTGTCGCCCCTGAACACCTACGGCGCCACCAAGGCCGCCGCCGACCTGGCACTGGCGGCGATGGCGGCGGACGGGCTGCACGCGATCCGCCTGCGCCCGTTCAACCACGCAGGCCCCGGCCAGGCGCCCGACTTCGCCATCCCCGCCTTCGCCCGGCAGATCGCGCTGATCCGCGCCGGCCGGCAGCAGCCGGTGCTGCGGACCGGCAACCTCCAGCCCCACCGCGACTTCCTCGACGTGCGCGACGTGTGCCGCGCCTATGCGCTGTGCCTGGCCCATGCCGACCGGCTGCCGCCCGGCACGATCCTGAACATCGCGTCGGGCACCGCGCGCCGGATCGGCGACGTGCTGGACGGGCTGCTCGCCGTGGCGGGCCTGTCGGTGTCGGTCGAGAGCGACCCCGGACGCGCCCGGCCCACCGACATCGCGCTCGCGATCGGCGACGCCACCCGCCTGCGGGACACGCTCGGCTGGTCGCCGGAGATCCCGTGGGAGCGCACGCTGCGCGACGTGATCGACGACTGGACGGCGCGGATCGCCGCCGAAGGCTGAGGCCGCGCCCCCGGACCTGCCGCAGTCCCGAAGGAGCCCCGTGCCGATGACCCACCCACTCCCCGACCGCCTGGTCGAGCGCTTCTTCCGCTACCTCGCCATCACCAGCCAGAGCGACGCGCGCGCCACCGTCGTGCCCAGCACCCCCGGCCAGTGGGAGATGGCGCGCCTGCTGGCCTCCGAGCTGGAGGTGCTGGGCCTGTCGGACATCCACCTCGACCCCCACGCGGTGCTGACCGCACGCCTGCCCGGCACCGTCGCGGACGCCCCCCGGATCGGCTTCTGCGCCCACGTCGACACCGTCGATGTCGGGCTGTCGCCGCACGTCCATCCGCGCCGCGTGCGCTTCGACGGCGCCGACCTGTGCCTCAACGGGGAGCGCGACATCTGGCTCCGCGTCGCCGAGCACCCCGAGATCGGGCCCTATGCCGGCCAGGAGGTGATCGTGTCCGACGGCACCAGCGTGCTGGGCGCCGACAACAAGGCCGCGGTCGCGGTGGTGATGACGCTGCTGGACACCCTGGCTCGTGACCGCCCGCCGCACGGCGACGTCGTGGTCGCCTTCGTGCCGGACGAGGAGATCGGCCTGCGCGGCGCCAAGGCCCTGGACCTCGCCCGCTTCCCCGTCGACTTCGCCTACACCATCGACGGCTGCGAGACCGGCGAGTTCGTGTTCGAGACCTTCAACGCGGCGCAGGCGGCGATCCGCATCGAGGGCGTGACCGCGCACCCGATGTCGGCCAAGGGGGTGCTGGTCAACCCCGTGCTGGTCGCAGCCGACCTGATCGCGCGCTTCGACCCGCTCGACACCCCGGAGCACACCGACGGCCGGGAAGGCTACTGCTGGATCAACGGCATGACCGCCAACGCCGCCACCGCCGAGCTGTCGATCCTGATCCGCGACTTCGACGATGCCCGCTTCGCCCTGCGCAAGCAGGAGGTCGCGGAGGCGGTGGCGGCGACCCAGGCTGTCCATCCGCGCGCCACCGTGACCTGCCGCATCACCGACACCTACGCCAACATCGCCTCCAGCCTGGGCAACGACCGGCGCAGCCTCGGGCTGATGCAGGCGGCGTTCGAGGCGGAAGGCATCGAGCCCCGGGTGATCGCCATGCGCGGCGGCACCGACGGCTCGGCGCTGTCCGCGCGCGGCATCCCGACGCCCAACTACTTCACCGGGGCGCACAATTTCCACTCGCCGTTCGAGTTCCTGCCGGTGCCGGCGTTCGAGCGCTCCTACCGGCTCACCGAGCGGATCGTGCGCCTGGCGGCCCGGGATCGGACCGTTCCGGGCTGAACCGTTCCAGCTCCCCGTGGTGCAGCAGGTGGACGCGGTTGGTGCGCGCGAGCGCCATCGCCGCGGCGGTGTACCGGGCGTTGGACACCACCGCCGCGAACCGGGCCCGATGGTGCAGGCGCGCGGCAGACACCTGCTGCACCGCCGCGTTGCCGACCGCACCCCGGTAGAGCTTGCACTGCACCACCAGGGTCGCCCCGTCCCGCCTGGCCAGCACGTCGGCGCCCTGGTCGCCGCTCGCGGCGGTGACCTGCGCGTCCCAGCCCGACCGGCGCAGCAGGATCGCGCAGTGGTGCTCGTAGTCGACCGGGTCCATGCCCGGATCGAACACCCGCGGGTCGCCGGCGGCGGCGGCGGCGCGTGCGGCTGCCGCTTGGCGGGTCGCAGGCTGGCGGGATGCGGAAGCAGCCCGCTCGATCCGGGCCTGGACCCTGGTCTCGATCGCGGTCCACTCCCCGTCCAGGCGACAGGACGAGAGGAGCGGCAGCAGCCTCGTCCTGCAGAAGTAGCGCTTCTCCTGCTCCCACTTCTCCAGCCGGACGGTGCCGTAGCCGTCCGACGACACCAGCTGCAGCCGCCTGACCTGCAGCCGGTCGCGCTGCGACGCGATCTCGGCCGAGACCATCCCCAGCGCCCGCGCGCGCCGTTGCCAGGTCATGCACCTGCGGCCGATCCGACGCAGGTTCGCTCCGAGCGCCGCGCCGACCAGCACCGTGCCGAGCAGCAGGAGCAGCGGCCCTGCCGGAAGGTGATGCGGGGCAGGGGACGGAAGCCGGCGAGTCGGGCTGCCGGCGACGTCGGCAGGCCGGAAGAACAACGGCGGCTCGCCGATCGCCGGCGGCGTCCGGCGCAGCAGGAGCAGGCCGTTCCTGGCGCCGATCCGCTCCCAGCCCTGGTCCGGCGACACGACGAAGCAGCGCTCGCCCGCCACCATCCCGCGGTGGACCGGCATCCTGCGGCTCGGCCTCGGCTCCGAGCAGGCCAGAAGCGTGGTCACGCCGTGCAGGAGCGGATCGGCACCGGCGGGCCGCGACGGGAGGAACAGGCAGAACATGGCTGGGAGGAACGGCAACGCGCGAATCAGCAACCCCTTCCGGAAGCCGTGGATGAGCGCTTCCTAAGGCGTCACGCGCGCCCGGACCAGCGTTCCCGGTTCGATCACGCGGCGTGTGGCATCGGATCGATCAACCGCAGGGCCGAACCGTTTCACGATCCTCACGGGCTGTTTAACCAAAACGAGGCCTGATAACGAAATCGTGACATGCGGCATGATCACGGTCAATCCCTTGATGATGCAGCAATTATCTGTCGGTTGGATGTCGACACGGAAATGGAGACCCCCAATCCCTTAACGGTCCTATAACGATATCACCGTTAGTTTACCGTTAAGCAAGGTCAGGGAACTCCCATGTCGACCACCGCCGCTTCCACGATCTTCGTCGGCAGCTCGCTCGACCTGAACGACCTCGCCAACACCGCGATCGCCGATCCGCTGCTGGCCGATGGCGATGTCGGCTTCTACGGGCACATGAGCGGCGTGATCACCTCGTTCGAGGACGGCACGGAGCAGTCCCTGCTGTCGGAATGGGCGGGCACCGGGTCCGGCCTGGTGGAACTGTCGCAGGCCGAGCCGATGGCCATCATGTCGGTGACGATCGCCAACACCGGCAACGCCGCGATCACGGTGCCGGTCGGGCAGCTGGTGTCGTCCGCCGGCGGCGTGCAGTACCAGATCAACGAGATGCCGCGCCTGGCGGCCGGCTGGTCGCCCGGCGGCGCCGGCGACGGCACGTTCGGCGGCTACACCATCCAGCCCGGCCAGTCCCTCACGCTCTACGCGCAGGCGCTGCTCGACGGCCCGTCCGGCAACCTCCTGGCGAACCAGGTCACGCAGATCGCCATCCCCGGCGCCGCGGTCACCGCGTCGAGCCTGATCACCGCCGCCCCGCAATGGGGTGCCGGCACCGTCACCCTGGTCAACGGATCGAGCACCAGCCAGATCATCTACGAAGGGGTGGTCGTCACCGGATCAAGCGGCAGCTACCAGATCGGCGTCGACCCGTCGGTCAACGGCTTCGTCGCCACCGACGCCGACGCCAGCTCCGGCTACTACGTGCTCAAGGCGGGCGCTTCCATCACCGTGCCGATCGCCTCGGTCGCCGCGCCCACCGCCGCCACCGCCAACGGCATCGTGCTGCAGGAGCAGGCGGAGGATGCGGCCGCGAACTCCATCACCGGCGGCAACCTGCCCGCCGGGGTCAGCGTCGCCGGGTCCAGCGCCATCACCACGCAGGGCGTGACCACGGCGGCCGGCCAGGAGCACGTCACGGCGCTCGGCAGCAACACCGGCTTCTTCACCGACGCGCAGGCGACCCTGTTCACCACCGAGCAGGGCTACGTGCCGACCGAAGCCGACGTCAACACCTACAA
>CALMVN010000191.1:4225-6699 GCA_937873225.1 uncultured Acetobacteraceae bacterium | reverse complement strand
CTTCAAGCGGCCGGCGCCGAAGTCGCTGGACCGGCAGGCGTTCCACGGCGCGCTCGACGCCGTGTCGGTGCTGTCGCCCGCGGATGGGGCGGCGACGCTGACGGCCTTCACCGCCGCCGCGGTGGCCGCCACGGTGCTGCCGGCCCGGCCGCTGCGCTGGCTGGTGTGCGGCGGCGGGCGGCACAACCCGGCGCTGATGCGGGCGCTGCGGTCCCGGCTCGGCGCGCCGGTCGCGCCGGTGGACGCCCAGGGATGGGACGGCGACGCGCTGGAAGCGCAGTGCTTCGCCTTTCTGGCGGCGCGGACCGAGGCGGGGCTGCCCTTGTCCTGGCCCGGCACCACCGGGGTCGGGCGGCCGACCTGCGGCGGCCGGCTGGTGATGCCGGCCTGAACGGCGTTCACGTGAACGCCGTTCAAGCGAAGCTCAGTCGGCGGCGAGCGCCATCGCCTTGCGGGCGACGATCTTGCCGACATAGTCCTCCACCGCGTCCGACACCTGCTCGGCGTGGCGGGCGAACACGTGGTCGGCGCCGGCGCAGATCCGGTAGTCGACCGACACGTTCTTCTGGGTGTTCAGCTTGTCCACCAGCTTGCGCACCGCGGGCTCCGGCGCCAGCTCGTCCGCGTCGCCGGCGATCATCAGCCCGCCGCAGGGACAGGGGGCCAGGAAGCCGAAATCGTAGTGGCTGGCCGGCGGCGCCACGCTGACCCAGCCGGAAATCTCCGGCCGGCGCATCAGCAGCTGCATGCCGACAAAGGCGCCGAACGAGTAGCCGGCGATCCACAGGCCGCCCGAGTTCGGGTTGACCGCCTGCATCCAGTCCAGCGCCGCGGCGGCGTCGGAGATCTCGCCGATGCCGCCGTCGTAGCGGCCCTGGGAGCGGCCGACGCCGCGGAAGTTGAAGCGCATCACCGAGAAGCCGAGGCGCTCGAACGAGCGGTACATCGAGTAGGTGATGCGGTTGTTCATGGTCCCGCCATGCATCGGATGCGGGTGCAGGATCAGCGCGAGCGGGGCGTTGCTCTCGCCGGAATGGTGGTAGCGGCCTTCGAGCCGGCCGTCGGGGCCGGCGAACATCACCTCAGGCATGTCATCCCGCGATTCTCAATGCTGCGTCCGGTGGCATGAACGGCAGGCTGTTGCAACGCAATCGGCACCCGGCGATGCCCCGCCGGATGAGTTTCCATCAATATGGAAGGGCGTCGCTGCCGCTGCGACGACGCCTTGTTCCTGACACATGGCGCAAGGGCGACCAGGTTTCAAAGCCTTGGCAGGTCACGCGTGCGTTCCGTGCAAGGCTGAGGACGGACAGGCCTGATGCGGGAGCAACGCGATTGACTTGCCCTTGCCCGGACCCATAGTCCACTCCCAACAGGCAGACGCCGCCTCCGGACACTCTATAACGAGACGATCCGAGCGATGACAACGGAATAGCGCAGCCAGGCCGCCCGAAGGACGACATCATGACCGATCCGGCCGGCTCCCGGTCCGAGGCTTCGTCCACTTATCTGGATGCCAATGCCAGCGAGGCGCTGCGTCCGGAAGCGCTGGACGCGTCGGTCGCCGCCCTGCATCTGCCGGGCAACCCGGCCTCCGTGCACCGCGACGGGCGGCGGGCGCGGGCGCTGCTGGAGGAGTCGCGCGAGCGCATCGCCGCCTGCTTCGACGCAGACCCGGCCGGGCTGGTGTTCACCTCCGGCGGCACCGAGGGCAACGTGCTGGCGGTGCGCGTCCTCGGCGCCGGCCGGCGCGTGCTGGTCGGCGCCACCGAGCACGACGCGGTGCGCCGGGCGGCGGAGGGGGCGGAGGTGCTGCCGGTGGACGGCAACGGCCTGGTCGACCTCGACGCGCTGGCGGCGGCGCTGGCGGGGCCGCCGGCCCTGGTCTGCCTGATGCAGGCCAACAACGAGACCGGGGTGCTGCACCCGCTGGCGGACGCGTCGGCGCTGTGCCGGCGGCACGGCGCGCTGCTGCACGTCGACGCGGTGCAGTCGGCAGGGCGGGTGCCGGTGTCGCCCGACCTGTGCGGCGCCGACAGCCTGGCGCTGTCCGGGCACAAGCTCGGCGGCCCGAAGGGTGCGGGGGCGCTGCTGCTGCGGGACCCGGGTGCGGGCTCCGGGGCGCCGATGCTCGCCGGCGGCGGGCAGGAGCGCGGGCGTCGCGGCGGCACCCCTGCCCTGCCGGCGATCGCCGGCTTCGCCGCCGCCTGCGTCGCCGCCTGCGCCGACCGGGACGCGCCGGCACGGCTCGGCGCGCTGCGCGACCGGATCGAGCGCGTGGCGGTGGCGGCGGGCGCGGTCGCCTGCGGCGCCGCGTCGCCCAGGCTTGCCAACACCACCTGCCTGGCGCTGCCGGGACGGCGTGCGGACGCGCAGCTGATCGCGCTCGACCTCCGGGGGTTCGCGGTGTCGTCCGGGGCGGCGTGCTCGTCCGGAAAGGTGTCGCGCTCGCACGTGCTGGCGGCGATGGGGCT
>CALMVN010000191.1:0-4215 GCA_937873225.1 uncultured Acetobacteraceae bacterium | reverse complement strand
GTGGAACGCCGAGGCGGAGGGGGTGGCGCGCTTCGCCGCCGCCTACGAGGAGATGGCGCGGGGCCATAACGGGCGACAGGCGGCATGATCTATCTCGACAACCAGGCCACCACCCCGTGCGATCCGCGGGTGGCGGCGGCGATGCTGCCCTGGTTCACCGAGTTCTTCGGCAACCCGCACAGCGCCGAGCACGCGATGGGCCGGGCGGCGGCGGAGGCGGTGGAGACGGCGCGCGGCGAGCTGGCGCTGCTGCTCGGCGCCGACCCGCGCACGCTGGTGTTCACCTCCGGCGCCACCGAGGCCAACAACCTGGCGATCAAGGGGGCGGTGCGTCACGCGCGGCAGATGGGCGACGGGCGGCGGCGCGTGGTCACGGTGGCGACCGAGCACCCGTGCGTGCTGGAAGCGGTGCGCGACCTCGGGGCGGAGGGCTTCGAGCCGGTGGTGCTGCCGGTGGAAAGGGACGGGCGGCTCGACCCGGGACGGCTGCAGGCGGCGCTGGCGGTGCCGACGCTGCTGGTCAGCGTGATGGCGGTGAACAACGAGACCGGGGTGATCCAGGACCTGGCCGCGCTGGCGCCGATCGTGCGCCGCGCCGGCGCCCTGCTGCACAGCGACCTGGCGCAGGCGGTGGGCAAGGTGCCGCTCGACGTCCAGGCGCTCGACCTCGACCTGGCCTCGGTCAGCGGACACAAGGTGTACGGCCCGAAGGGGGTGGGCGCGCTGTTCGTGCGCCGGCGGCCGCGGGTGCGGCTGCAGCCGCTGTTCTCCGGCGGCGGGCAGGAACGGGGCCTGCGCTCCGGCACCCTGCCGACGCCGCTGGTGGTCGGGCTGGGCGAGGCCGCGCGGCTGGCACGGCTGGAAGGCGGCGGCGAGGCGGACCGCCTGCGCGCCCTGCGCGACCGGCTGCTCGACCGGCTGCTCGACCTGGTGCCGGGGATCGCGGTCAACGGCAGCCTGGAGCACCGCGTTGCCGGCAACCTCAACCTCCGGTTCCCCGACGCGTCGGCGCTCGACGTGATGGCGGCGGTGCCCGAGCTGTGCCTGTCCACCGGCTCCGCCTGCTCGGCCGCGGTTGTCGCGCCGTCGCACGTGCTGACCGCGATGGGGCTGGACCGCGACGCGGTGGCGCGAAGCTTGCGCCTGGCGATCGGACGCTTTACCTCCGGGGCCGAGCTGGATCGTGCCGCGGTCCTGCTCGGGCGCGCCGCGACCGGCGCTCCCGGCCTGCGGGCCACGGCGTGATCCCATCCTGTCTCCCCAGGGCCCGAACCGGGCGAGGTCGTATGATGCCCAGCATGATCTTCATCGAGCACGACGGGACCGCCCGCACCGTGGACGCGCCGACGGGGCTGTCGGTGCTGGAGATCGCGCACCGCCACGGCGTCGACCTGGAAGGGGCGTGCGAAGGCTCGCTCGCCTGCGCCACCTGCCACGTGATCGTCGATCCGGTGTGGGCGCCGCGCCTGGCCTCGCCCACCGAGGACGAGGAGGACATGCTCGACCTCGCCTTCGGACTGGAGAAGACCTCGCGGCTCGGCTGCCAGATCGTCATCACCGAGGCGCTCGACGGGCTGGTGGTGCGCCTGCCGAAGAGCGCCTGACCGCGGCGATGCGCGTTCTCGTCGTCCTGCGCTGATGCGCATCCTCGTCGCCTTGCGCTGATGCGCATCCTCGTCGCCATGTCCGGGGGCGTGGACAGCAGCGTTGTCGCCGCCATGCTGGCGGCCGAGGGGCACGACGTGGTCGGCGCCACCCTGCAGCTCTACGATCACGGAGCGGCGGCGAAGCGCCGTGGCGCGTGCTGCGCCGGCGACGACATCCACGACGCCAGGCGGGTGGCCGACCGGCTCGGCATCCCGCACTACGTGATCGACGCCGAGCAGCGGTTCCGCGACAGCGTGATCGCGCCGTTCGCCGCGTCCTACGCCGCGGGCGAGACGCCGGTGCCGTGCATCAGCTGCAACCAGGGGGTCAAGTTCACCGACCTGCTCGGCCTGGCGCGCGAGCTCGGCTGTGCTGCGATGGCGACCGGGCACTACGTCCGGCGCGTCGCAGGGCCGGGCGGCGCCGAGCTGCACCGCCCGGTCGACCGGGGGCGGGACCAGAGCTGGTTCCTGTTCGGCACCACGCGCGACCAGCTCGAGTACCTGCGCTTCCCGCTCGGCGACATGCCGGACAAGGCGGCGGTGCGGCGCGAGGCGGAGCGGCTCGGCCTGCCCGTGGCCGACAAGCCGGACAGCCAGGACCTGTGCTTCGTGCCGGACGGCTCCTATGCGGAGCTGGTGACGCGGCTGCGCCCGGACGCGGCGCTGGCCGGCGAGATCGTCGGCGAGGACGGCGCGGTGCTGGGGCGCCACGGCGGGCTCGCCGGCTACACCGTGGGCCAGGGGCGGCGGCTCGGTCCGGCCGCGATGCGCGACGGCACGCGCCAGCGGGTGGTGTCGCTCGATCCGGCGACGCGCCGGGTGGTGGTGGCGCCGCGCGACCAGGCCACGGTACGGTCGCTCGCCTTGCGCGACCCGAACTGGCTGGTCGACCGGCCGGCCCCGGGCCTGCGCTGCCAGGTGCAGCTGCGCGCGCGCGAGCCGGTGCGCGCGGCGGTGCTGGCGGAAGACGGGGTGCTGCTGGACGAGCCGGCGCTGCCGGCGCCGGGGCAGGCCTGCGTGGTGTACGACGGCAGCCGGATCCTGGGCGGCGGCTTCATCCGTCGCGCCGCCTGAGGCGGCCGGTTTGCCGGGTGCGCCGGCTCGTCCTACAGAACCGGTCGATCCCGTCGACCGGAGCGGTTCACATGGCCAGCGGCACGCTTTTCATCGGCACGCGGCGCTACTCGTCCTGGTCGCTGCGCGGCTGGCTGGCGGTGCGCCTGGCGGGGCTGGAGGTCGCCGAGCGGGTGCTGCCGCTGGCGGAAGGCGGCAGCCCGGCGGTGCTCGCGGTGTCGCCGAGCGGGCAGGTGCCTTACCTGGAGCACGACGGCAACCGGGTCTGGGACAGCCTGGCGATCGCCGAATACTGTGCCGAGCTGTCGCCGGCGCTGTGGCCGGCCGATCGCGCCGCCCGCACCCACGCCCGGGTGCTGTCGGCGGAGATGCATGCCGGGTTCCGGGCGCTGCGGGTCGCCATGCCGATGAACCTCGGCCGCGACCGGGCGCTCGGGGGCGGGATCACCCCGGAGGTCCGGGCCGATCTCGACCGGATCGAGCGGCTCTGGAACGACGCGCGCGCCGCCCATGGCGCGGGCGGTCCCTACCTGTTCGGCGCCGGCCTCACCGTGGCGGATGCGATGTTCGCGCCGGTGGTGGCGCGGCTGGTCTCCTACCGGGTGGCGCTCGGCCCGGTCGCCGGCGCGTATCGCGACGCTGTGCGGGCGCATCCGCTGCTGCAGGAATGGTACCGGGCCGCCGCCGACGAGCCGGCCGGGTGGCGGCTGGCCAAGTACGAGGACCTGGCCTGAGCGCCGGATGAGCGGTGCGGAACCCCGGGTCGCGATCGTGCTGCCGCCGCGCGAAGGGTTCTCGCCCGACTCGGCGGGCGCGATCGGGCTGCTGGTGCATCGCCTGTCGCGGCCGCAGGACCTGGTGCTGGGCCGGCCGTTCCCGGGGCCGTCGTTCCCGGACCGCCGCTTCGTGCCGGTCGAGCCGCCCGGCTGGCCGGTGCCGGGAAGCCGGCTGCGCTACCTGGCCGGCCTCGCCTCGGCCCTGCGCGCGGCGCGGCCGGAGCTGATCGAGGTGCATAACCGGCCGGAGATCGCCCTGGGGCTGGCACGCCGGTTCCCCGCGGTTCCGCTCGCCCTGGTCCTGCACAACGATCCGCAGGCGATGCGCGCGGCGCGGTCGCCGGCGGACAGGCGGGCTCTGGCGAGGCGGATGCGGATCGCGGCGGTGTCGGAACACCTGCGCCGACGCTTCCGGGACGGGAACGGGGACGGGCTGCCGGTGGCGCTGCTGCCGAACTGCCTCGACCTTTCGGCGCTGCCGCCGGCGTTGGCCGACGCGGCGCGCGACCGGCTGATCCTGTTCGCCGGGCGGCTGGTGGCGGACAAGGGGGCGGACAGCTTCGTGGCCGCCTGCGCGGCCGCCCTGCCGGGGCTGCCGGGGTGGCGCGCGGAGATGATCGGCGCCGACCGGCCCGGCCCGTCGCCGGACACGCCGTTCCTGGCGGCCCTCCGGCCCGCCGCCGTCCGGGCCGGGGTGGCGCTGGCCGGCCATCGGC
>CALMVN010000190.1:7675-8746 GCA_937873225.1 uncultured Acetobacteraceae bacterium | reverse complement strand
CTAGGTTAGCGCCGGCCGAACATCCGCTCGATCTCGGCACGGCTCAGCTTGAGGAAGGTCGGCCGGCCGTGGCTGCAGGTGGCGGCGCGCGGCGTCGCCTCCATCTGCCGGAGCAGCCGGTCCATCTCCTCCGGCCCGAGACGACGGCCGGCGCGTATGCTGCCATGGCAGGCCATGCGCGCGATCACCGCGTCGAGCCGACCGGCCAGGGTGCCGGTCTGCTCCGGCGTCAGGAGCTCGTCCGCGCCGAGTTCGTCCGCCAGGTCGCGCAGCAGGGCAGCCGGGTCGGGGTTGCCGAGCAGGGCCGGCAGGGCGCGCAGCAGCAATGATCCGCCGCCGAACGGCTCGATCTCGATCCCGAACGCGGCGAGCGACCCGGCATGCTCCAGCAGGCGTGCGCCGTCGCGGGGCGGCAGGTCGACCACCTCCGGCAGCAGCAGGCGCTGGGCCCGGATCGTGCCGTCGAGATACTGCTGCCGCAGGGCCTCGTGCGTCAGCCGCTCGTGGGCGGCGTGCTGGTCCACCAGCACCAGGCTGCCGTCGGCCGCCACCGCGATGACGTAGGTGTCGAGCACCTGCGCCACCGGCGCCCCGAGCGGATGGTCGTCCGCCGCCGCCGGCGCCACTGGCACCGCCTCCGGCCCCGCGGCGGCCAGCACACGCGCCGCCGGCCCGGTTCCGAACGGCAGCCGCGCCTCGGCGAACCCGCCGACGGGTGCCGCCGCCGCAACGGCCCGCTCCGGCGGATACCAGATCGCGGGTCCGGGCCGCCGCTGCGTCAGCGCACCGGCGCCGATCCCGGCCAGGCCGGCTCCGGTGCCCAGGGCGCGTCCGAGGCTGCCGATCACCAGCGCGCGCACCGCGGCGGCGTCGGCGAAGCGCAGCTCGGTCTTGGCCGGATGCACGTTGACGTCGAGCCGGTCCGGCGGGATGTCGAGGAACAGCGCCACCACCGCGTGCCGCCCCTGCTCCATCACCGCGCGGTAGGCCACCCGCACCGCGGCGCGCAGCACCGGGTCGGCCACCGGGCGGTTGTTCACCACCAGGAACTGGCCGTTGACGGTGGCGCGA
>CALMVN010000190.1:0-7665 GCA_937873225.1 uncultured Acetobacteraceae bacterium | reverse complement strand
GCCGCATCCCGTCCCGCTCGCCCTCCACCGCGAGCAGGCCCTGCGGCACGCTGTCGCCGCCCTCGTCCGACAGCAGCGCCAGCACCCGCGCCGCGCGGTCCTGCGCCGGCAGGTCGAGCAGCACACGGCCGTCGATTTCGAGCCGGAACGCCACCCCGGGCGCCGCCAGCGCCAGGCGGCGCACCGCGATCTCGGCATGGGCCGCCTCGACCCGCGGACTCTTGAGGAACTTGCGTCGCGCCGGGGTGGCGAAGAACAAATCTTCGACCAGGACCTGGGTGCCGGGCGGGCCGGCGCAGGGCTCGGCCGGATGCAGCCGGCCGCCCTCGACGCGCAGCCGCCATGCCTCGCCGGCGGCAACGCGGTTCGGCCGCGAGGTCAGGCACAGCCGGGCGGCGGCGCCGATGCTGGGCAGCGCCTCGCCGCGAAAGCCGAGCGTGTCCACCCGCACCAGGGTCTCGTCGAGCAGCTTGGAGGTGCAATGCCGCTGCACCGCGAGCGCCAGAGCGTCCGCGCTCATGCCGGTGCCGTCGTCGACCACCTCGATCCGGGTGATGCCGCCGTCCCGCAGCGACACCGCGACGCGGCGTGCGCCGGCGTCGAGGGCGTTCTCGACCAGCTCCTTGACCGCGGCGGCCGGGCGCTCGATCACCTCGCCGGCGGCGATGCGGTTGATCACCCGCTCGGACAGCCGCCGGATGGGCGGAGCCGGCGGCGGCAGGCTGGACAGGGACGCGACCGGCATGATGCCCCCAGGCGGAGGCGGACCGGGTCAGCCGGTCCGGAGGATCAGAACAGCGACTCGAAGAAGCCCGGCTTGCTCACCTTGATCGTCGGCGTGGCGCCGACGGTCGGGCTGCGGCCCAGTGCCGCGTTCTCCTGCAGGCGCTTGCGTTCGGCCTCGGCGTCGACCACCTCGCCGGCCTTGCCGCCCTGCCAGAACATCAGCTCGTTGACGAAGCCCTGGCTCGGATGGTCCAGCGCGCCGCCGGTCGGCGCCTGCGCCGCCGCCTGGCCGGCGTCCGCGACCAGCGCCTGCTGCCCGGCACTGGTGCTGCCGCCGGCCCCCTGCAGCGCCACGTTCGGCGCCAGCGTTTCCAGCGCCTGGGTCTGCGTGCTCTGCTCCTGCGGCCGATCCGCACCCGGCGTCGGCGTGGCGAGGCTGGCGCTGGGCGGCATGGACAGCGGCGCGCGGGTGGTCACGGTGAACTCGTCCGGCGCGGTGCGCGTCAGCCCGAAATCACGCTCGATCTCCTCGCCGCTGCAGGCGGACAGGAAGCCGGCCAGGGGAAGGACGAGCAGAACGGCCGGAAGAACGGGACGGAACCGGGAGGCGGACATGTCCCGCCTCATAAGCCCGAACCCGGTTGGCGGCAAGCATTCCGGCAGCATCGGGAGCCGGCTCAGAAGCGCTCCGGATCCGGTCCGATCCGCGTGCCGGTGTCGAGGCTGCGCATCCGCTCCATGTCCTCGTCGTCCAGCGCGAAGTCGAACACGGCGATGTTCTCGGCGATCCGCGACGGCGTGACCGATTTCGGGATGGCGACGATGCCGCGCTGCATGTGCCAGCGCAGCACCACCTGCGCCGCCGTGCGGTCGTGCTTCTCCGCCAGCGCCCCGATCACCGGCGCGTCGAGGTCGCCTTGCGCCAGCGGGCTCCAGGCTTCCGTGACGATGCCATGCGCCTGGTGGAACGCGTGCAGCTCGTCCTGCGGAAAGGCCGGGTGCAGCTCGATCTGGTTCACCGCCGGCACGATGCCCGTCTCGCCCAGCAGCCGCTCGAGGTGGGCAACCGTGAAGTTCGACACGCCGATCGCCCTGGCGCGCCCTTCCTGCTGCAGCTTCTCCAGCGCGCGCCAGCTGTCCACGTAACGGTCCTGCGACGGCTTCGGCCAATGGATCAGGTAAAGGTCCACCGTGTCGAGCCCGAGCCGGCCGAGGCTCGCGTCGAACGCCCGCAGCGCCTCGTCGTAGCCCTGGTCGTCGTTCCACAGCTTGGTGGTGACGAACAGGGAGTCGCGGTCCAGCTCGGCCCGGGCGATGGCCGCGCCCACCCCTTCCTCGTTCCTGTAGATCCGCGCGGTGTCGATCGAGCGGTAGCCGGCGCGGATCGCCAGACCCACCGCGCGCTCGGCTTCCGCCGGGTCGACCTTGAACACGCCGTAGCCGATCTGCGGGATCGCGCCGCCCTGGTTCAGGCTGAGGGTGGGGACATGCGCCATGCAACGCTCCTGCGGCTGTGTCGGGCTGGAACTGCTTCAACCGCAGGGCGCGCCGGTCGTTCGACCGGGCGGCAAATCGTTTGCCGTGCAACGGGCAGGACGGTCACGCATCGAGCGACCGGGCGAACCTCCTCAGGTCCCCGGCATAGGCCTCGGGGGCTTCCCAGGCCGGGAAATGGCCGCCATGTGCCTGCACCGCATACTGCCGGACGTCGTACAGCCGCTGCGCCCATTCCCGAGGCGGCCTCGCCAGGTCCTTCGGCCACACGCACAGCGCGGTCGGGACCGTGACCCGGTTGGCCGGATCGAGCTTCGGCCGGAAATGTCGGTGCTCGTAGTAGCTGCGCATCGACGAGCCGATGGTCCCGGTCGCCCAGTAGACCATCAGGGTGTCGAGCAGCATGTCGGCCGGGAACACGTCGAGCAGGTCGCCGCCGTGATCGCTCCAGGCGTGGAACTTCTCCACGATCCAGCTCGCGAGCCCGGCCGGGGAGTCGGCGAGCGCGAAGGCCAGGGTCTGCGGCCTGGTGTAGTGCAGGTGCGCGTAGGCTCCCTCCTCCGCCTCCCATTGCGCCGCGCGCGCCCGGAAGGCGATCTCGGCCGGGCTCAGTGGCGGCGAGGCGGATGTCAGCACCGGATCGGCCACCGCCGAAAGGTGGATGCCGCGCAGCGCCTCGGGATGCTTCAGCGCCAGGCGAGTCGCCACCCCGGCACCGATGTCGGTCCCGGACGCCAGGTAGCGCCGGTGGCCGAGATGTTCGGTCATCAGCCGGTGGAACACGTCCTCGGCCCAGACCTGCGCCGGCCGCGTCGGACGGTCGGAATATCCAAATCCAGGCAGGGCCGGCATCACCACCTCGAACGCATCCTCGGCCGAGCCGCCGAACGCGGCGGGATCGGCCAGCATCGGCGCCAGCCGGCGATACTCGACAAAGCTCGACGGCCAGCCGTTCATCAGCAGCAGCGGCTTCGGGCTTGGGCCGACGCCCTGCAGCCGGACGTAGTGGATCCCGAAGCCGCCCACCGAGGCGTGGAACTGCGGCAGCGCGTTCATCCGCCGCTCCGCCTCGTCGAGGTCGTAGGCCGCGAGCCAATGCCGCATCAGCGCCTGGAGGAACCCCTTGTCGGTGCCGTAGCCCCAGTCTGCGGTGACGGCGTCGCTCCAGCGGATGCGGTCAAGTCGCCGGCGCAGGTCCTGGCGCAGCACGGGAGCGAAGGCGACGGCAAACCGGGTATCCGGCATCGGCAGGCTCCTGGGCTGGCCGGACGCGGCGCTCGCGCCGGCGAGAAGCGCCGGACCGAGCGAGGCGGTTCTTCCTCCGGAGGCCAACGGCATGGTGTTGCTTCCGACTCTGTTACCACATAAGCCGTTTATAAGGTAACAAGCCGATCAGCAAGCTGGAGCCACCATGCCGGAACACGGCAAAGGAACACCGGAGCGGTGGCGGAGGCTGGAGTCGTTCCTGTGGCACGACTTCGACGGCGGTTCTGGGGACTGGACACGATGGGCCAGTCGCACGCTGCCGGATCATGCCACGAACGCGGCGGAGGCCGGGTTCAACGACGCGATGCGGCTGCACGCGGCCCTGCGTTCGCTGCAGGCGGGGAACGGCGGCACCGCTGCGGACACGGAGGGGCCTCAGGCGACGCTGAACCGGCTGGTGGTCGAGCACGACATCCGGCCGCGCCTGGACAGCCACGGCGTGCCTCGGCTGGTCCCGGCCAGCACCACGGATCCGGTGGCGCCCCTCCTGATCCTGGCGCTGGACGCGATGCAGGCCGACGCGTGGCGGCGGTTCAAGCTGTGCCGGGAACCAAGCTGCCGCGCCTCGTTCTTCGACAGCTCGAAGGCGACGGCGAAGACCTGGTGCGCGATGCGGACCTGCGGCAGCCGCAACAAGATGCGCCGCTACCGCGCCGGACCCTGACCGGGCCGGCACCTGGTCAGCCGCGCGGCGCGGGCCTGCGGTCCAGCAGGCTGTCGCCCAGCAGCACGATCACCCCGCACACGATCGCGGCGTCGCCGACGTTGAAGATGTAGTCCCAGGACAGCCGGCCGAGATGGGCGTGGATGAAGTCCACCACCGCGCCGAAGCGCAGCCGGTCGATCACGTTGCCGATCGCCCCGCCCGCGATGGCGCCCAGCGCCGCCGCCACGGAGGGCTTCGGCGTGCGGCGCATCCACAGCAGGAGCAGCGTCACCACCACGATCGCGACCGCGCTGAACACGAACCGGCCGGCGCCGCCGATCCCGCCCAGCAGCCCGAAGGTGACCGCGTGGTTCCACACCATCTCGAAGTCGAGCACCGGCAGCACCGTCACGAAGCGCCGCTCCGGCAGGTCGAGCCGCTGGAGGATCCACCACTTGCTGCCCTGGTCGGCGCCCAGCACCAGCAGCGCCAGCGCGAGGCCGAGCGGCAGGAACCGGCCCGGCCGCGCGCCCGGTCCGGCGTCCGGCAGGTTCGTGCCGCTCATGCCGCGGCCCGTTCCACCACGTCGGTGCAGCGCAGGCACAGGGTCGGACGGGCGTGCGCCTGCCCGACCTCCTCCAGCACGCGCCAGCAGCGCACGCATTTCCGGCCGGGCGCCGCGACCACCGTGGGCGCGCCGTGCGTGGCCGTGCCGGTCCCGTCCGGCTGTTCCGTGAACAGTGTTCGCGAACCGGGATCGACCTCCACCGTGACCCGGGACACGATCGCCAGCTCCTCCCAGTCGATGGCGGCGAACTCCGCCGCCTCGGCGTCCGATAGCGGCAGCACCACCGACGCCTGCAGCGACGAGCCGACCACACCGTCGCGGCGTGCCGCCTCGATCGCGGCGGTCACCAGCCGGCGCACCGCGCGCAGCCGCGTCCAGCGCTCGGCAAGCGACGGGTCGTGCCATTCCGGGGGCACCGTCGGGAACAACTGCAGGTGCACGCTGCCTGCCTCGCCGAACCGGGCGGTCCAGGCCTCCTCGGCGGTGAACACCAGCACCGGCGCCAGCCAGGTGGCGAGGCAGCGGTGCAGGTGGTCCAGCACGGTACGGGCGGCCCGTCGGCGCAGGCTGTCCGGCGCGTCGCAGTACAGCGCGTCCTTGCGCACGTCGAAGTAGAACGCGGACAGGTCGGCGGCGCAGAACCCGTGCAGCGCCGGATACAGCCCGACCCACTGGTGCGTCTCGACCGCGCGGCCGATCGCCTGCCCGAACTCGGACAGGCGGTGCAGCACCCAGCGCTCCAGCTCCGGCATGGCCGCGTGCGGCACCCGCTCGGCCTCGGAAAAGCCGTCGAGCGCGCCCAGCAGCCAGCGCAGGGTGTTGCGCAGGCGCCGGTACAGCTCGCCCTGCTGCTTCAGGATCTCCGGGCCGATGCGCAGGTCGTCGTCGGTGTCGGAGTTCATCACCCACAGGCGCAGGATGTCGGCGCCCAGCGTGTCGCTGACCGTCTGCGGCGCCACGACGTTGCCGAGCGACTTGCTCATCTTGCGGCCCTGCTCGTCGAGCACGAAGCCGTTGGTGACCACGGCGCGGAACGGCGCCGCGCCGCGGGTGCCGACGGATTCCAGCAGGCTGGACTGGAACCAGCCGCGATGCTGGTCGGAGCCTTCGAGGTACAGGTCGGCCGGGAACGGTATCCCGTCGCGGTCCAGCACGAAGGCATGGGTGGAGCCGCTCTCGAACCACACGTCGACGATGTCGAACACCTGCTCGTACTGCTCCGGATCGCGTCCCTCGCCCAGGAAGCGCCCGGGCGGCGACGCGTACCAGGCATCGGCGCCCTCGGCGCGGAACGCCTCCACCACGCGCGCCATCACCGCCGGGTCGCGCAGCACCTCGCCGGTGCGGCGCTCCACGAACACCGCGATCGGCACCCCCCAGGCGCGCTGCCGGCTGATGCACCAGTCCGGGCGGCCGGCCACCATCGCGGTCAGGCGGCGACGCGCCTGCGCCGGCACGAACGCCACGTCCTCGAGTGCCGCCAGCGCCTGGGCGCGCAGGCCCTCGTCCCGATCCTCGTCCGGCCCGGCATCCATGCGGATGAACCATTGCGGCGTGGCGCGGAAGATCACCGGCGCGCGCGAGCGCCAGCTGTGCGGATACGCGTGCACGATCTCGCCGCGCGCGACCAGCCCGGCGACCGCCCTTCCCTCGTCCCCCGAGGCCTGCGACGCGTCCATCGCCCCGGCCAGCGCGGCACAGACCGGGTCGGCCGCCTTGAACACGTGCAGCCCGGCGAAGCCCGGCACGAAGGCGGCGTAGCGCCCGTCGCCTTCCACCGTTTCCGCGACCGGGATGCCGTGCGCCACGCACAGCGCGAAGTCGTCCTCGCCGTGCGCCGGCGCCATGTGCACCAGCCCGGTGCCGGCCTCGGTGGTGACGAAGTCGCCCGACAGCATCGGCACGTCGTGGTCGTAGCCGCCTTCGTAGGCGGGCAGGCCGCGCAGGGGGTGCGCGCAGACGGCACCCTCCAGCGCCTCGCCGGGCAGGGTGTAGAGCACGTGGTGCTGCATGATGCCGGCGGACGCGGCGAAGGAGGCAATCAGCGCTTCCGCCACCAGCAGCCTTGCACCCGGTTGCAAACCGGTGCTGTCGGCGTTCGTCTCGTCGACCCGGATCACCGCGTAGGTGATCGCGGGCCCGTAGGCGATCGCGCGGTTGGCCGGGATGGTCCAGGGGGTGGTGGTCCAGATCACCGCGGACACCCCGTCCAGCGCCTGCGCCGGCGTCGGGTCGCGCACCACCGGGAAGGCGACGAAGATCGCGGTGCTCCGGTGGTCGTGGTACTCGATCTCGGCCTCGGCCAGCGCGGTCTTCTCCACCGGGCTCCACATCACCGGGCGCAGGCCGCGATACAGCGTGCCGGCCTGGAGGAACTTGCCGATCTCGGCCGCGATCGCCGCCTCGGAAGCGTAGTCCATGGTGGCGTAGCGGCGGGCCCAGTCGCCCTGCACGCCGAGGCGCCGGAACTCGCCCGCCTGGATGTCCAGCCATTTCTGCGCGTAGGCGCGGCATTCGGCGCGGAACTGCAGCACCGGCACCTGGTCCTTGTCGCGTCCGGCCTTGCGGTACTCCTCCTCGATCCGCCACTCGATCGGCAAACCATGGCAGTCCCAGCCGGGCACGTAGCGCACCGCGTACCCGCTCATGCGACGGGCGCGGTTGACCACGTCCTTCAGGATCTTGTTCAGCGCGTGGCCGATGTGGAGGTGGCCGTTGGCATAGGGCGGCCCGTCATGCAGCACGAAGGGCGGACGCCCGGTGGCGGCGTCCTGCAGCATCCCGTCGAGCCCGCTCGCCTCCCAGCGGGCCAGGGTCGCCGGCTCCCGGGCCGGCAGGTCGCCGCGCATGGGAAAGCCGGTGCGCGGCAGGAACACGGTGTCGCGGTAGTCGTCGGTCATGGTGCCGTTCTTGGCTGGGGGCCGGGGGCGGCGGCGCCTGGGTCGGGGAAAGCCGGGGGTTGGGG
>CALMVN010000189.1 GCA_937873225.1 uncultured Acetobacteraceae bacterium | reverse complement strand
CCCCTCCGCCGGCACCCAGCCCCAGCGCCCGTCGACCTGCGACCAGCGGCCGTAATGGAACGGCGCGAAGCCCCAGGGCTCCTGGTCGACCCAGGTCCAGCCCCAGGGCGCCACGTAGGACCAGCTGCCTTCGCGGTAGGGCGCCCAGTCGCTGCCGACGCGCGGATACCAGACCTCCCCGTACTGCGGACTGGACTGCCAGCTGCCGTAGCTGGCGAGCGACGCCGCTCCGGTCATGTAGCGGACCGCGGGCGGCCCGGACGGCGCGGGGGCCAGCCGACCCAGCTGCGCCGACAGGAAGCGGTCGCGCACCAGCGCGCCCACCGCGCCCTGCAGCGCGTCGATGCCGTTCACCGTGGCGGTCTGGTTGGCGCCCACCGCGAGCGAGAAGCTGCCGCTCACGATCTGCGCCGAGCCGCTGACCACGCTGATGGTGGTGGGCGTGGCGCTGTCGCCGGCGGCGATCTCGTACTGGCCGGCGCCGCCCAGCTGCACGGTGCCGCGCGGCGTGGTGACGGCCCAGCTGTCGCCGGAGGGCACGTCGCGCAGGTCGAGGAACAGCGCCCCCTGCGGCTCGGTGGCGGCGAACCGGGTGTTGTCCAGCGTCGCCAGGTCGAGCTCGGTGGAATCCGCGAGGGCGACCACGTTGTCGGTGATCTGCACCGCTGCCCCGGCCCCGGGCTCGGTCCACAGCGCGTCGCCGCTGGTGAGCGGCACGTTGAGGGTGGCGGGAGTCCATTGCGTGCTGCTGGCGCCGTGGCTCGACACGCTGCCGCTGACCTGCGCCAGCCGGCCCACCCGCCAGGGCGGGTCGGAACTGTCCTGCGCCAGCGCCCCCGGCGTGCCGGTGCCGATCACCGTCAGGCTGGTCGCCGCGAGGAAGCGCGCCACGCCGGGTGATCTTCTGCTCGTGTTCATCGACGCCCCAACCCCCGGTGGATCACGATCCGAGCCTAGAACCTCGTCGGGAACACGTCCAAGGCGCGTCGGGATTGTGGCGCTTCTGCCGCCGTTCCGTTGCCTGCCCAAGCTTGACGGATCGTGATGACGGGCCGGCAACCGTCCGCGATCCTGGTCCTTGCTGTGCGATGGACAACAAGATCGAGAACGTCTGGGACTATCCGCGCCCGCCGGCGCTGCAGCCGGTGGGCCTGCCGGTGCGGATCGCCTTTGCCGGCCGGGTGATCGCCGAAACCGACGCGGCGCTCCGGGTGCTGGAAACCTCCCACCCGCCGGTCTACTACCTGCCGCGGAGCGCCTTCACCGGCTGCATCCTGGAGCCGGCCGGCGGGCAGAGCTTCTGTGAATGGAAGGGCGTCGCGCGCTACTGGAACCTGCGCGTCGGCACCCACGTGGCGGAGCGGGTGGCCTGGAGCTACCCGGCGCCGCATGCCGAGTTCGCCGCCCTGCGCGGCCACCTGGCGGTGTATGCCGGCCCGATGGACGAGTGCCGCGTAGGCGACGAGGTGGTGGCGCCGCAGCCGGGCGGCTTCTACGGCGGCTGGGTGACCAGCTGGGTCAGGGGCCCGTTCAAGGGCGGTCCGGGCAGCGCCGGCTGGTAGCCCTCGGACGGATGAGCGTGTGCGGCGGCCTGCCCGTGCCGAACGGACGCGTTGATCGGGCACCCTGCTCCGGTGCGGGGCGTCAGCGCCGCCCTGGACGGCCTTGCACGGTGCGGCCGGGAGCGGAACCGGCCGGAGGCCTGCGCCCGGTCATCCCCCGGGCACGGCCGCCGCCGGGACCGGGCGAGGCCCCGGCGACGCGGATCGGTGCGGTTTCGCGAAGCATCAGCATGGCCGCCAGGCCCACCAGCACGCCGCCCGCCATGTACCAGGCCGGCGCCAGCGGGTTGCCGGTCACGGCGATCACCCAGGCGACCATGAACTGCGCCGAGCCGCCGAACACCGAGATCGCCCCGGCGTAGATCAGGCCGAGGCCGGCGGAGCGGATCCCCCTGGGCAGCGACTCCGTCACCACCACGATCATCGACACGGTGGACAGCGCCGACGCGCTCGCCAGCGCTGCGGCGGCCGCGTAGAGCGCCAGCGGCGTGCGGAACTGGTCCAGCAGTCGGAAGCAGGGGAACACCAGGAGGAGCAGCACGCAGGCCGGCACGATCAGCACCGGCTTGCGGCCATAACGGTCCGACAGCCAGCCGCCGAGCAGGTCGCAGGCGGCGCTGCACAGACCGACCGTCACCGTGGCGCCGAACGCCAGCCGGGTCGGCATGCCGAGCACCGTGGCGGCATAGGTGGTGAGGTAGTCGAGCAGGTAGGCGGTGGTGGTGGCGCCGGCCAGCAGGGCGACGCCGAGCACGGCGATCCGGGCGATTCCAGCCGGGGGCGGCGCCGCGGCCGGTGCCGGGTCGTGCAGGGTCTCGTCCAGGCTGCGACGCAGCAGCAGCCCGAACGGGACGATCACCGCGCCGCCCAGCAGCGCGATCCGCCAGCCCCAGGCGTCCAGCGCCGCCTCGTCCAGGAGGTTCGACAGCACCACCCCGACCAGGCCCGCCACCAGCACCGCCACGTCCGCGCTCATCGCCTGGAACGAGGCGTAGAGCCCGCGCCGCAGCGGCGGGGCGGCCTCCAGGAGGAAGGCGGTGCTGGGCCCCACCTCGCCACCCAGCGCGAAGCCGCCCAGCATGCGGAAGCCCACCGCCAGCACCGGCGCCGCCGGCCCGATCTGCCGGTAGGACGGCGTGCACGCCAGCCCGGCCACGGCGAGGCCGACCAGCCCGAACGACAGCAGCATCGCCGGCTTGCGGCCGCGCCGGTCGCCGATGCGGCCGATCACCAGCGCGCCCAGCGGCCGGAACAGGAAGCCGGCGCCGAAGGTGGCGAGCGAGGCGAGCAGGCTGCCGGTCGGGGAATGCGCGGGGAAGAAGCTGCGCCCGATCTGCACCGCGAAGAAGGCATAGGTGACGAAGTCGTAGAACTCGAGCGCGTTGCCGACCGCCACCGCGGCCACCTGCCTCGGCCGCAGTGGCCGTGCCGTTTCCTCCATGTGCGCTCCGCTCCGAAGGCGTCCAGGGGACCGCTTCCGGTCCATGGACTTCATCCGCAGGCGCGATGCAAGAACCGGGCTCGGATCGACCTCCGGTGGCGGCTTTCAACCCGGTCCGGCAGTCCGGGTGGCGACGCCGTTGAGGAAGATGTCGACGCAGCGCGTCACCCGCCGGGTGATCGCGGCCAGGTCGGGTGCCGGCAGGCCCAGCATCACCGCGCGCTGCTTGCGGCCCATGATCAGCGACAGGAACAGGTCGGCGGCTTCCTCGACGTCCGGCTGCACCGCGATCGCGCCGGCCCGGTCGTAGGAGCGGAGCAGGTCCGCGACCGTGCCGACGCAGCGCAGCCAGCCTTCCGTGTGGGACAGCCGGGCGAGCTCCGGGAAGCGCTCCGCCTCGGCGACGATGACCCGGCTCAGCGCGATCGAATCCGGCAGCAGCCAGCGCTGCAGCATCAGCATGCCGATCGTCCGCAGCACGTGGCCCAGGTCGGGTGGCGTGTCGGCCCGCTCGTGCGCTTCCGCCGCAGCGGTCGCCTCGGCCACCACCGGGGCCAGCACCGCCTCGACGCGCATCCGGAACACGGCGGCGAACAGCCCGCCCTTGTCGCCGAACCGGGCATACAGGGTCGGCTTGCCGACCCCTGCCGCTTCCGCCAGGGCGTCGATCGTGGTGCCCTCGTAGCCGCGCCGCTCGAACATGGCGGCGGCGGTGTCCAGGATGCGCCGGTCGCGTGCGGCCGCTTCCTCGCGGGTCGGACGGCCGCCGCTGCCGGCGCGGAGGGTCGGATTGGCTTGCACGTCGTCGGACATGCGCCATAATAGAACGGAACGGTTAAGTTTTCCAGGTGCGCGCGATGTCCTCGACGATCAAGGATGCGGTCCCGGTCAGGTCGGCCGGGTTCAGCACGGCGGTGACGGACGGGACGCGTGCCGGCCTGCTTCGCCGGTGGCTGCTGCGGCTCGCGATCGGGGCCGCGCTGGTCGGCGCCGGCCTTTATGGCTGGAGCTGGTGGAGCGTCGGCCGGTTCTTCGAGACCACCGACGACGCCTACGTGGCGGCCGACGCGGTGACGCTGGCGCCGCGTGTCGCCGGCTACCTCCTCGCCGTGCCGGTGCGCGACAACCAGGTGGTGCGGGCGGGCGACGTGCTGGCCCGGATCGACGACCGCGACTACCGGGCGGCGCTGGCGCAGGCGCAGGCCGAGGTCGCGGAAGGCCGGGCCTCGCTGCTGGCGGTGGACAGCCAGGCGGCCGAGCAGCGGCAGTCGATCGCCCAGGCGCAGGCCGATCTCGACGGCGACGAGGCCAAGCTGCGCTTCGCGGCGGTCGAGCGGGACCGGGCCGCGACCCTGTCCGCGACCGGGGTCGGCAGCCGGGAAGCGCAGCAGCGCACGGGGGCCGCGTTCGACGAGGCCGAGGCCGACCTGCGCCACGCCCTCGCAGCCCTCGGCGTCGCACGGGCCAAGGTCCAGACCCTGGAGGCGGAAGGCGCCTACGCCGCGGGCAGCCTGGCGAAGGCGCGCGCGGACGTGGACCGGGCGCGGATCAACCTCGACGACACCGTGCTGCGCGCGCCGGTCGACGGCGTGGTCGGCGACCGCAGCGCGCGGGCCGGCAACTACGTGCAGCCCGGCCTCGGCCTGCTCACGGTGGTGCCGATGGGGCAGGGGCTGTACGTCACCGCGAACTTCAAGGAAACCCAGCTCGCCCGGATGCAGCCGGGGGAGGCGGTCACCGTCACCGCCGACGCGTTTCCCGGCCACCCGTTCCGCGGCGTGATCGACGGCTTCTCGCCCGGGACCGGGGCGCAGTTCGCGCTGCTGCCGCCGGAGAACGCCACCGGCAACTTCACCAAGATCGTGCAGCGGGTTCCGGTGCGGATCCGGCTGGCTCCGGACCGCGCGCTGCGGCTGCTGCGTGCCGGGCTGTCGGTCGAGGTCAGCGTCGACACGCGCGGCGCGGCCGCCCCGGCCCGGCCCGGCTGATGCCGCCGCCCGCGCCCGGGCCGGCCAAGGCCTCGGCCCGCGACTGGGCCGCGGTGATGAGTGCGATGCTGGCCGCCTTCATGGCCATCCTGGACATCCAGATCACCAACGCGTCGCTGGCCAACATCGAGGGCGCGGTCGGCGCCTCGCCGTCGGAAGGCTCCTGGATCTCCACCGCCTACCTGATCGCCGAGATCATCACCATTCCGCTCACCGGCTGGCTCGGCCAGGTGGTCGGGCTGAAGCGCTACCTGCTGGTCAACTCCGCCCTGTTCCTCCTGTTCTCGGTGTGCTGCGCCCGCTCCGACAGCCTTTCCGCGCTGATCCTGAGCCGGTGCGGCCAGGGGTTCTGCGGCGGGGTGCTGATCCCGACCGCGGTGACGGTGCTGCGCACCCGGCTGCCGCGCGCGCAGCAGCCGATCGGCATCTCGCTGTTCGGCCTGACCGCGACCCTGGCGCCGGCGCTGGGCCCGACGCTGGGCGGCTGGCTCACCGACAACCTGTCCTGGCACTACCTGTTCTACGTCAACCTCGTGCCGGGCGCGGTGACGCTGGTGTTGTTCGCCCGCGCGCTCGACCCGGCGCCGGCGCGCTGGGGCGAGCTGAGGCACGGCGACTGGACCGGCATCGCGCTGATGGCGACCGGCCTGTCCTCGCTCACCGTGGTGCTGGAGGAAGGGCAGCGGGAAACCTGGTTCGGCTCCGACCTGATCCGCACGCTCAGCGTGCTGGCGGTGGTAGGGATCGCCGGCTTCGTCGGGCGCGAGCTGACGGTGCGCGCGCCCCTTATCAACCTGCGCCTGCTCGGCAACCGCTCGGTCGGCACCGCCTGCGTGCTGATGACGGTGTTCGGCGCGGTGTCGCTGGGCTCTGTCTACATCATCCCGCTGTACTGCGCGCAGATCCAGGGCTACGACCCCGAGCAGATCGGCACGGTGGTGATGTGGAGCGGGCTGCCGCAGCTGCTGATCTTTCCGCTGATGCCGCGGCTGATGCGGCGCGTCGATCCGCGGCTGCTGGTGGGGGCGGGGACGCTGCTGTTCGCGGTGAGCTGCTTCGTCAACACGGCGCTGACCCAGGATGTCGGCATGCGGCAGCTGATCCTGCCGCAGGTGCTGCGCGCGATCGGCCAGCCGCTGTTCGCGGTGCCGCTGTCGCAGCTCGCCACCGCGGGCCTCCCGCCGCGCGACACCGCGGATGCGGCTGCGCTGTCGTCGATGATGCGCAACCTCGGCGGCTCGCTGTGCATCGCCATGATCTCCACCGTGATCGAGCGGCGCGAGCACTTCCACTTCTCGGTGATCGCCGAGCGCCTGACCGCCAACGGCGTCGCGGTGCAGGCGCGGGTGGCGGCGATGGCCGCGCGCGGCGGCGTGGCCGACCGGGCGATGGCGCACGGGCGGGCCCTGGCGACGCTGGCGGCGGAGGTGCGCCAGCAGGCGACGATCATGTCCTATTCCGACGCGTTCTCCATCATCGGCGTGACGCTGATGCTGTGCCTCGGGGGATTGCTGCTGCTGCGCAGGCCGGCGCCGCGGGCGGCGTGAACGGCGTTCACGGCGGGACAGGGCCGGGTCAGCGGACGGCGGCTCTGGTCAGCCTCAGGGTGGCGGTGCCGAACAGCGGGCTTTCGAAGGTCGCGCGCACGGCGGCGACCGGGGCGCCCGGCACCGGGGCGGCAAGCCAGGCGCTGCCGTGCAGCGGCCGCATCAGGCGGGCGCGGTTGGCGTCGTGCAGGAAGCCGGCGAGCTGGCGGCTGGTGAAGTCGCAGCGCAGCGCCTGGCCGGAGAACCCGGCGCCTGACGACGGCACCGGCTCGGTGCCGACCGTGTGCGCCTCGAGCCGGGACAGGCGGTGGCCGTCGAACACCAGCGCCGTGCCGTCGCAGCGCCCGGTCTCGGCCACCTGCCGCGACAGGCCGACGATCGCGCTGAGGGTGTCGATGCTGTTCCTGGTGTCCGCCGGCGGCACCGGGTCGCGCTCCGGCTCGGCCGGTTGCAGCACCTCCACCACCGGGTCGTGCGCCGGGTAGGCGATCTGGGTGGTCCGGTTGGCGCCACGCGAGCGGCCGCTGCTGGCGTAGTGGTCCGGCTGTACGTGGATGCCGTCGAACCGGCCGGAGGCGACGCTGGTCACGTCGCTGTGCGCCAGCATCCCGATCAGCCCGACGGTGCGGCTGTGCGCGGTGATGGCGTAGCCGAACGGGGTGAGCTCGGCGTGCGTGTCCACGTCGAGCAGGTGGAAGCCGTGGCTCGACAGGGCGTAGTCCGCGTCGAGCGTGACGGCCCGGCACGACGGAGCGCCGGCGCAGGCGGCAGCGATCGCGAGCACGGGAAGCGGGAGCCGCATCGCCGGTTCAGCCGCGTCCGCGGTATCCAGGTACGCCCTGGTCCGGCACCCATACCCCGTCCGGAGGGGCGCCGGTCTGCCAGAACACGTCGATCGGCATGCCGCCGCGAGGGTACCAGTACGCGCCGATCCGGAGCCACAGCGGCGAAAGGAGGTCGACCAGCGTGGTTGCCACCTGCACCGAGCAGGCCTCGTGGAACGCGCCGTGGTTGCGGAAGCTGGTCAGGTAGAGCTTCAGCGACTTGCTCTCGACGATCCATCGGTCCGGCACGTAGTCGATCACCAGGTGGGCGAAGTCGGGCTGGCCGGTGACCGGGCAGAGCGAGGTGAATTCGGGCGCGGTGAAGCGTACCAGGTAGCGGTGCGCGGGGTGCGGCGACGGAATGCGCTCCAGATGCGCCTCGTCCGGGCTGGCCGGCTGGGCCGTGTGCCGGCCGAGCTGGGTCAGCGCTGCCGATCCGTCGTCGCTCATCGTCCGCGCCTCCTCACGCGATGCTCATGTCGGGGCGACGCCACCAGCCGTCGCGCGGCGGCAGCAGCGACAGGGCGTCGTCGGACACGCTGACCGTGTTGGTCGGCGTTTCCTCCAGACGGAGGGCGGCGCAGCGCAGCAGGCCGCCGTCGTCAAGGAGGATCGCGCCCAGTTTGGCCATCAGCAGGCAGGCCATCAGCTCGGTGGTGGGATCGCCGGGCGTGACCACGATGCGCTCCGCCCGTGCCGGCTCGCTGTTGCGGAACCAGCCGAGCAGCGGGTCGTGCTCGGAGAGCTGCAGCGCGTGGTCCAGCCGCTCGTCGACGAAGCGGTGCCAGCGCGCCTTGGCCCGCTCGAACGGCATCAGCATGTTGGCGTGGCCGTCCAGCGGCGCCGGCTGCGTCGGCTGCAGGTGGACGGTGACGAACTCGTTGTGGCCGTGCGGCAGGGCGCAGGCCTCGGCCTGTCCCGAGATCAGGCGGTGGCCCATGGAGAAGCGGCGGGTGAAGCGCAGCTCAAGCATGGGCAGCCGTGTCGGCACGGTAGCGGGCCCAGCCGCTGCTGCGGAGGTCGCAGGCCGGGCAGGTGCCGCAGCCGTAGCCCCAGTCGTGGTGGTGGGTGCGGTCGCCGAGGTAGCAGCTGTGGCTCTGCTCGCGGATCAGGTCGACCAGCGCCTTGCCGCCCAGCGTCTCTGCCAGCCGCCAGGTCTGCGCCTTGTCCAGCCACATCAGCGGGGTGTGCAGCACGAAGCGGCTGTCCATGCCGAGGTTGAGGGCGACCTGCAGCGCCTTGATGGTGTCGTCGCGGCAGTCCGGGTAGCCGGAATAGTCGGTCTCGCACATGCCGCCGACCAGGTGGCGCAAGCCACGGCGGGTCGCCAGGGCAGCGGCGAAGGTCAGGAACAGCAGGTTGCGGCCGGGGACGAAGGTGTTGGGCAGGCCGTTCGTGCCAAGCGCGATGGCGGCGTCGCGGGTGAGCGCGGTATCGGAGAGCTGGCCCAGCGCGTCGAGCGACAGGGTGTGGTCCGGGCCCAGGCGCGCGGCCCGGTCGGGGCGGGTGGCGGTCATGCCGGTCCGCAGGGCGTCGCGGCAGGACAGCTCGATGGCGTGGCGCTGGCCGTAGGCGAAGCCGAGGGTTTCCACCCGCTCGAACCGGTCGAGCGCCCAGGCCAGGCAGGTGGCGGAGTCCTGGCCGCCGGAGAACAGCACCAGCGCGCCGGACGGCTGCGTGTCCGGTTCGGGCATCTCAGGGGATCCCGATCATCTTGTGGGTCTGCAGGCTGAGCCGCCAGCTTGGGTGGGCCAGGCAGTAGGCCACGGCGGCGGCGGTGTTGGCGGCGCGCTCGGGGCCGTCCATCGGCTGCAGCCAGAAGTGGCGGAACGGGAGGCCGGCCACGGTGTCCGGGTCGATCCCGTCTTGCGGGAACACCAGCTTCAGCTCCGCGCCGGTGCGCTGCACCAGCGATGCGCCGGCCTTGGGGCTGACGCAGATCCAGTCGATCCCGTCCGGCGCCTCCAGGGTGCCGTTGGTTTCCACCGCCACCTCGAAGCCAAGCGCCCGCACCGCGTCCAGCAGCGCCCGGTCGAGCTGCAGCAGCGGCTCGCCGCCGGTGAACACCACGTAGCGGTGCGAAGGCCCTCCGGTCCAGCAGGCGGCGATGGCGTCGGCCAGCGCGTGCGCGCTGTCGAACCGGCCGCCGCCGGTGCCGTCGGTGCCGACGAAGTCGGTGTCGCAGAACCGGCAGGTGGCGGCGGCGCGGTCCTGCTCGCGGCCGGACCACAGGTTGCAGCCCGCGAACCGGCAGAACACCGAGGCGCGTCCCGCCTGCGCGCCCTCGCCCTGGAGGGTCGCGAACATCTCCTTCACCGCATAGGCCATGCGCCGTGATGTCGATCAGGCGGGACGGTTTCGCAAGCCTTGATCGTGCGCGCGATGCGTCCCGCTACGGGTCCGGGACCGTCAGCACCATTCGCCGCCGCGCATCAGCGGCGTGCGCGCGCCGTCCCGGGCGATGCCGTCGACGTCGACCTCCCCAGAGCCGATCATCCAGTCGATGTGGATCAGGCTGGTGTTGGCGCCGCGGGCGGCCAGCGCGTCCGGGTCCTGGCCGGCGGCGTCGCGCAGGCACTTGGTGTAGGCCTGGCCGAGCGCGATGTGGCTGGCGGCGTTCTCGTCGAACAGGGTGTTCTGGAACAGCACGCCGCTCTGCGAGATCGGCGAGGAATGCGGTACCAGCGCCACCTCGCCAAGCCGGCTGGCGCCGTCGTCGGTGCCCAGCACGCGGGTCAGCACGTGTTCGCCGCGCGCGGCATGGGCGTCGACGATGCGGCCCGCCTCGAAGCGCACCGCGATCTCCTCGATCAGCGTGCCCTGGTAGGACAGCGGCTTGGTGGAGCGCACGGTGCCGTCCACCCGCAGGCGATGCGGGGTGGTGAACACCTCCTCGGTCGGGATGTTCGGGTTGCAGACGATGCCGTTGGCCGCGCGCTCGGCGCCGCCGGCCCAGAGATGGCCGTCGGCCAGCCCGACGGAAAGGTCGGTGCCGGGCCCCTGGAAGTGCAGCGAGGCGAAGTCCAGCTCGTTCAGGGACCGGCCGCGCGAGGCCAGGGCGTCGTTGTGCGCGGCCCAGTCGGCCACCGGGTCGGCGCCGTCGATGCGGGAGGCAGCGAAGATCGCGTCCCACAGCCGCGCCACCGCGTCGGCCTCCGGCACGCCGGGGAACACCGTGCGCGCCCAGGCCGGGGTGGCGCAGGCGACGATGTTCCAGTTGATGGCGAAGGTGGTGATCAGCTCCAGCGACGGCCGGTTGGCGCGCGACGCGGCGCGGCTGGCGCGGGACACCTTGTCCGGGTCCTCGGCACCGAGCAGGGAGGGATCGTCGCCGCTGATCGCCATGCGGGCGGCGTTGCCGCGGAACGCGTTGGCGATGCCGTCCGACAGCCAGCCGGAGGCGATATCGAACGCCTCGTCGGGCGCATGACGGAACCGGGCCAGACGGCTCTCGTCGTCGGTGTAGAAGGCCGTCACCAGCGAGGAGCCGGCGCGGTAGGCATGCTCGGTGATGCGTCGCACCAGGGGCACCGCGTCGAGCGGGGCGGTGATCACCAGCTCCTGGCCGCGCTGGAGGTTCAGCCCGACACGCACCGCGACCTCGGCCAGCCGGTCCATGCGGGCGGCGATGGCCGACCCCGCACCGTCCCTGCCCGTGTTGCCGGCGCCCGTGCTGCCGTTGCCGGTGCTGCCGGTGCCTGCGGTCTGGATGTCCATGAGAACTGCCCTCGTCGTTCGCCGGCAGAGTTTGGGCGAGGGGCTTGTGCGCCGCAACCGGGAAGGGCCGGGCGGCGGTCGGGCGCGGCGGAAACGGTCCGCGCCCGATCGACCGGCCTGTCGGCGGCCCGACTTGACGGCGCCCGGCCTACTTCTTCTTCGGCGCGGCCTTGGCGGCGGCGGCCTTCGGCGCGGGCGCGGCCTTGGCCGGCTCCTTCTTCGCCGCCGGCTTGGGTTCGGCCGGGTTCAGCGTGTCCTTCAACGCCTTGGCGGCGCGGAAGCGGGCCGCCTTGCTGGCGGAGATGGCGATCGCCTCGCCGGTCTGCGGGTTGCGGCCCTGCCTGGCGGCGCGCTCGGACACGTCGAAGATGCCGAGGCCGGAATAGCGCACCTCCTCGCCGCTCTTGAGCGACTCGGCGATCGCCTTGGCGATGGCTTCCACGGCCAGGGCGGCGGCGTCCTTGGACAGGTCCGCGTCGGCTGCGACCTTTGATACGAGATCGGCATGGTTCATCGGAATCATTCCTCCGGTTCGTGATGAGCAGCAACGCTTTGGCGCCCGAAGGTTTCGGTGCCGGAGCGTCAATAACGCTTCCCGGGCGCGGCCGCCTGGGGGGCCGCGATAAGGCGGCACCTCCTCGTCGCGGGCAAGCCCCGGCCTCCGGTTTGGCTTCGCACCGTTGCAGGATATCCTCGGCTCCCCGCCTTCGAGGATGCAGCCGGACCATGCGAACGGAAACCCTGACCTACCAGGCCGACGGCCTCGCCATGCGGAGCCGGCTGTTCCTCGAGCCGGGCGGCGACCCGCGCCCGGGGGTGCTGGTGTTCCCCGAAGCGTTCGGGCTCGGCGCGCACGCGGTCGCGCGGGCCGAGCGCCTGGCCGGGCTCGGCTACGCCGCGCTGGCCTGCGACCTGCACGGCGACGGCCGTCTGGTGGACGGGCTGGACGAGGCGCTGGGGCTGCTGAAGCCGCTGTTCGCCGACCCGTCGAGGACACGCGCCCGCGCCGGCGGCGGCCTGGATGCGCTGCTGGCCCGCCCGGAGGTCGACCGGGGGCGGGTCGCCGCGATCGGCTTCTGCTTCGGCGGCACCATGGCGCTGGAGCTGGCGCGCGGCGGGGCGGCGCTCAAGGCGGTGGTCGGCTTCCACAGCGGCCTCGGCACCGTGGCGCCGAAGACGGACGCGCAGGCGATCCAGGCCCGGGTGCTGGTGTGCATCGGCGCCGACGACCCGATGATCCCGGCGGGGCAGCGGGCGGAGTTCGAGACCGAGATGCGCGAGGCCGGGGTGGACTGGCAGATGCACCTGTACGGCCGCACCGTGCACAGCTTCACCAACCAGGAGGCGGGGAAGCGCAACATGCCGGACGCGATCCGCTACAGCCCGGAGGCCGATGCCCGTTCCTGGGCCTCGATGCGGGCGCTGTTCGACGAAACGCTCGGCTGAGCGGCAACCTGCTCCGGACGGCGATACCGATCATCTCGGAAGATCGGTTCGAGCGTAACGATGCGTTGGAACGGTTGATCGCGACGGCGTAGCCTCCAGGCATGACGAGCATCGCGACCACCCCCGGCCTGCCGGTCCCGAGCGTGTCCGGACGCCTGCCCCATCTGCTGCCCCGCCTGCTGCCTGGCCTGCTGCTCAGCGTCGGCGTCACCGCAGGCGCCTTCCTGCTCCAGGCGGTGGAAACGCGGCTGTTCGGCCGGGCCTGGCTGGAGGCGCTGGTGCTGGCGATCCTGCTCGGCACGGCGGTCCGCACCGTCTGGGTGCCGCCGGCCCGGTTCGGGCCCGGCATCGCCTTCAGCGGCAGGATCCTGCTGGAAGGGGCGGTGGTGCTGCTCGGCAGCAGCGTCAGCGCCCGGGCGATCGCCGGCGTGGGACCGGCGCTGCTGGTCGGGATCGCGCTCATCGTCGCCGCGTCGATCGCCGGGAGCTACGGCATCGGCCGGCTGGCCGGGCTGCCGCCGCGCATGGCGACCCTGATCGCCTGCGGCAACGCCATCTGCGGCAACTCGGCGATCGCGGCGGTGGCGCCGGTGATCGGGGCCGAGGCCGGGGACGTGGCGGCGGCGATCGCCTTCACTGCGGCGCTGGGGGTGGCGGTGGTGCTCGCGCTGCCGATCCTGGCCGTGCTGCTGCACATGACGCCGCACGGCTTCGGCATCCTGGCCGGGCTGACGGTGTACGCGGTGCCGCAGGTGCTGGCGGCGACCGCGCCGGTCAGCTCGGTGTCGGCGCAGGTCGGCACGCTGGTGAAGCTGGTGCGCGTGCTGATGCTGGGCCCGGTGGTGATGGTGCTGTCGCTGCTCGTGCGTCGCGGGCGCGGGCGGGGCGGCGAGGCCGGTTTCCCGCTCCGAACGCTGGTGCCGTGGTTCATCGCCGGCTTCCTGCTGCTGCTGGCGGCCCGCTCGGCCGGGCTGGTGCCGCAGGCGGCCCTGCATCCGGCCGGCCTGGTCGCCGGCGCCCTGACCGTGGTGTCGATGGCGGCCCTCGGGCTCGGGGTGGACGTGCGCGCCCTGGCCCGCGCCGGCCTCCGGGTCAGCGCGGTGGTCACGCTGTCGCTGCTGGCGCTGGGGCTGGCCGCCTTTCTCCTGGTTGTCCTGCTGCGCCCGGCCTGAACCCGGCGGGAGCGGCGGCCGGGGCGGATGGCCGGGGTGGCGGATCGCCTGTCCGCGCCGGTCGTGCTACCGCACCTCCGGTGGCGGCGATGACCGGCCGGGGAAGGGACGAGTGGCATGGGCGTGGACGCAACCACCTATCGCGAGGCGATGTCCCGGCTCGGTGCCGCGGTGAACGTCATCACCACGGGCGATGCCGGCAGCCGGCACGGCCTGACCGCGTCCGCGGTGTGCTCGGTCACCGACGCGCCGCCGACGCTGCTGGTGTGCATCAACCGTGCGGCGCGGGCGCGCGACTCGTTCGTGGTCGGCGGCCCGATCTGCGTCAACACGCTGGCGCACGCGCAGAAGGCGGTGTCGATGGCGTTCGCCGGGCCGCTGGAGATGGAGGAGCGCTTCGTGTCCGGATCGTGGACCACCGGCGTGACCGGAGCGCCGATCCTGGAGCAGGCGCTGGTGTCGTTCGACTGCCTGGTGTCGCAGGTGGTGGAGGTGGGCACGCACAGCGTGATCTTCTGCGCGGTGCAGGAGGTCGGGCTCGGCGACCCGGCGGAAGCGCTGGTCTACTTCAACCGCACCTATCACGGGCTGCCGCACGGCCAGCCCTGACGCGGAGCGGGACCGTCATCCGGCGACGACCGTCCCGCACCGCCTGGTGGACGGGAAGCCGGTCAGTTCGGCTTCGACGGGTCCATGCTGAAGTGGCCGCACCAGTCCATGCCGGACACCACCGGCCATAGGCCGTGCGCGTCCGGGCTCGGCTGGGTCACGGGCGGGTTGAAGCGGCACAGCCCGTCCTCGGCGCTCGGCTTGGCGACGTGGTCGTCGAAGAACCTGCACTTCGTGCAGGACACGTCCTGCGACTGGCTGAGCGACATCTGGCTTCTCCCTGGTCGGTTCGGATCGTCGTGAACGGCGCATCGACCAGGACGCGCGTCGTCGCCGCCGGTTTCGCCGGCTGCCAGCACAAAACGCAGGAAGCCATGTAACGACGGAACCGAATACTGGGAGAATGCGAGCGATTTGCAGCTGCTGCCACTACAGGTGAGAATGCGTGTCACTTCTGGTCCGGGGCCCGTCCTGCGCTCCCCGGTGGCCGGGCGTTATGACGAGGTTTGTCTTCCGCAGTCCCGTGTGGCCGTATCACCGTGTCGTCCCCTGCCCGAGTCGGATCCGCCATGCTGCGTCACGTGCTGTGCCTGTCCACCCTGCTGCTCGGCATCGGTCCGGCGGTGGCGGCGGAGACCTGCTTCGAGCGGCTGGCGGCGACGCGGGACGGGATGCTGGGGGTGCCGACCCGCGCCGAGCCGACGCCGGACGGGCGCTCGGTGCTGTTCCTGCGCAGCGGCCCGCGCGACACGGCGCTTCGGCTCTACCGGTTCGACCTGCAGGGCAACGCCGTCACGGAGCTGGCGCGGCCCGATCCGGGTGCCGAGCACCCGTCGGTGGAGGAGAAGGCGCGACGCGAGCGCGCGCGCATGACGCTGTCCGGCATCACAGACTACGCCATCTCCCGGGATGGCCGGATGGTGCTGGTGAGCGAGGCCGGGCGGCTGAGCCGGATCGGGCTGGACGGCAGCGCAGCACCCGCCCCGGTGCCGGGGGACGGGTGGATCGGCCCGCGCCTGTCGCCGGACGGCCAGTACGTGGCGGCAGTGCGGAACGACGAGTTGCACGTGGTGCGTCTTGTTGACGGCCAGGACCGCCAGCTCACCACCGGCGCCGGCGACACCCTCACCCATGGCGTGGCCGAGTTCGCGGCGGCCGAGGAGCTGGAGCGCGCGGACGGCACCTGGTGGTCGCCGGACAGCCGGACCCTGCTCTACGAGGCGGCCGACCTGTCCGGCGTGGAGCGGCACTTCATCGCCGATCCGGAGCACCCGTCGGTGCAGCCGGTGTCGTTCCGCTACCCGCGCGCCGGCACCGCCAACGCCCGGCTGCGGCTGGGGCTGGTGTCCCGGGACGGCGGCGACACGCGCTGGGTGGACTGGGACAGCGGGATGTTCCCGTATCTTGCCCGCGTGGTGTGGCCGGATGGCAAGGGGCCCCTGACGCTGGTGGTGCTGAACCGGGCGCAGACGGCCGAGCGGGTGCTGGCGGTCGATCCCGCCACCGGCCACGCAACGACCTTGCTGACGGAGACCGACCCGGCCTGGCTCGACCTGACGCCGGGCGGCGGCACCGCCGGCGGACGCGCTTTGCCGTTCTGGCTGCCGGACGGCTCGGGCTTCCTGTGGGCGGCGGAACGCAACGACCGCTGGGCGCTGGAGCTGCACCACGCGGACGGCAGCCTGGACCGCACCCTGACCACGCCGTCCGTGCCGTACCTGTCGCTGGCCGACGTGGACGCGGCGGCCGGCACGGTGACGATCGGCAGCGATCCGGACCGGCTCGGCTCGGCGCTGTACCGGATCCCGCTGCACGGCGGCGCGCCGATGCCGATCGCGGCCGAGCCCGGACTGCACGCGGCGCAGTTTTCTCCCGACGGACACGGGATGTTCACCGACACCTTCGACGGCGCGGACGGGCACCTGCGCGTGCTGGTGCGCGACAAGGACGGCCACGTGCTCGCCACCCTGCCGAGCGTCGCCGAGGCGCCGGCGGTGCCGCGCGTGACCTATACCGCCGTGGGTCCGATGAACATGGACGCCATGGTCATCCGGCCTGCCGGCTTCGCGGCCGGCCGCCGCTATCCGGTGGTGCTGTCGGTGTATGCCGGGCCGACGGTGAAGATGGTGGAGCGCGCGCCGCGCCGCGCGGTGGAGGACCAATGCCTGGCCGACCAGGGCTTCGTGGTGGTGAGCCTGGACGGGCGCGGCACGCCGGGGCGCGGGCGGAACTGGGAACGCGCCACCAAGCACGACCTGATCGACCTGCCGCTCCAGGACCAGGCCGACGGGGTGAAGGCGCTGGGAAGCCGCTATCCGGAGATGGACCTCGGCCGCGTCGGCGTCACCGGCTGGAGCTTCGGCGGCTACTTCACCGCCATGGCGACGATCCGCCGTCCGGACCTGTTCAAGGTGGGCGTCGCCGGCGCCCCGGTGGTGGACTTCGCCGACTACGACACTGCCTATACCGAGCGCTACCTCGGCACGCCGCAGGAGGATCCGGACGGATATGCCAAGAGCAACGTGCTGACCTATGCCGCGTCCCTGTCCCGGCCGCTGCTGCTGATGCACGGGCTGACCGACGACAACGTGTATTTCGAGAACACGGTGAAGCTGACCCAGGCGCTGATCGCGGCGGGCAAGCCGTACCAGCTGCTTCTGCTGCCGGGAACGCACCTGCTGCCGGACCCGCTGATCCGGGCGCGGGTGTCGGAAGCGCGGGCGGCGTTCCTGGAGAAGGCGCTGCAGGGTGCCGTCCCGCAGGCCGATGCGAAGGCCCCCGCGCCGCATTCCTGACCATCCCCCCGGCGCCGGCCGTCCCCGGCGCAGGCCTCGTCCGCAGGAGATGACGCATGCCGCGCGGAGATGACGATGGACCGGAAGGCGCCGGGGCGCTGCCCGCCTGGTTGCCGTCGGCAGGCCGGCGCTGGCGCGAGGCGAGCATGACGGTGCTGCTGGTGATCCAGCTCGTCGTCGTGTTCGGGCTGGTGCCGGCCCTGGCTGCCGGCCTGCCGCTGCCGTCCGGCCTCGCGGCCCTGCTCCTGGTCGTGGTCACGTCGCTGACGGTCCTGATGGCACGTGGGCGCTGGGCCGCTCCGGCCGGCCTGGTGGTGATGCTGCTGACCGGCGCGACGGCCATCCTGCAGCGCTGGAACCATTCGAGGCCTGCGATGGTAGGCAGCCAGGCGGTGGGCCTGCTGGCCTTCCTGCTCCTGAGCGTGGTGGTGCTGCGCGCGGTATTCGGCCCGGGACGGGTGACCGGGCACCGGATCCGCGGCGCGGTCGTGCTCTACCTGAACCTCGGCCTGCTGTTCGCCTTCGCCGACCGGCTGCTGGCGGAGCTGCTGCCCGGCGCCTATCTCCACCTGCCGCCACCGGAGCAGAAGGCGACCTTCGACGCCGCGTTCGACTACCTGTCGTTCACGACGCTGACCTCGCTCGGCACCAGCGACATCACCCCGGTGCATCCGGTCGCGCGAAGCCTGTGCATGCTGGAAGCGACGATGGGCCAGCTCCTGCCCACGGTGCTGATCGCCCGCGTGGTGACGATGGCGATGCGGCAGGACGAGCGCTGAGGGATCGGCGCGTTCACTCGAACGGCGTCGCCACGGAGGGCCGGTTCAGCATCGCCATCAGCTCCTGGCGCGTGCTCCGGTTGTCGCGGAACGCGCCCAGCATGCGGCTGGTGACCATGGACACGCCGGGACGGTGCACGCCGCGTGTGGTCATGCACTGGTGGCCGGCTTCCAGGATCACCGCCACGCCGTGCGGCTGCAGCACGTCGTTGATGGTGTTGGCGATCTGCGCGGTCAGGCGCTCCTGGATCTGCAGCCGGCGCGCGTACACGTCGACCACGCGGGCCAGCTTGCTGATCCCCACCACGCGGTGGCGCGGCAGGTAGGCGACGTGCGCGCGGCCGATGATCGGCACCATGTGGTGCTCGCAATGGCTTTCGAAGCGGATGTCGCGCAGCAGCACGATCTCGTCGTAGTCCTCCACCTCGGCGAAGGTGCGGCTCAGCAGCGCCGCCGGGTCGGTGGCGTAGCCGCGGAAGAACTCCTCGTACGAGCGCACCACGCGCGGCGGGGTGTCGTGCAGCCCTTCGCGCGACGGGTCCTCGCCGGCCCAGCGCAGCAGGGTGCGCACCGCCTCCTCCGCCTCCTCGCGGCTGGGGCGGCGCGCGGCGCGCGCGTCGGGACCGGGTTCCACGCTGTCCATCGGCCTGCCGGGCCTAGTGGACGATGCCGGTCTGGTGCGGGCTGTCCAGGCTGAACGCCGGGATCGCCACGTCGAACAGCTCGCCGGACCTGGTGGCGACCATGTGGTAGTGGCCGGACATGAATCCGGTCGGCGTCGCCAGCGGGGTGCCGGAGGTGTACTCGAACGCCTCGTCCGGCTTCAGCTCCGGCTGCTCGCCGACCACGCCCTCGCCCTGCACCCGCTCGACGTGGCCGGTGGCGTCGGTGATCAGCCAGGAGCGCCCGAGCAGGCGCACCGTGTCGGCGCCGTGGTTCTCGATCCGCACCCGGTAGGCCCACAGGTAGTGCCGCTCGTCCGGCTGCGACTGGTCCTCCAGGAACACCGAGCGCACGCTGACGCGTATGGCGCGCGTGACGGCGCTGAAGCAGGGCATCCCGTCCTCGGTCTCCGGCCCGGGATCGGCGTCCGGCGCCGGGATGGCGGTCATGCGTTCCTTGTCCTTCATCGCGCTGCTCCCGGCATCCTATTCCGCGGCCCGGCGCTGGCCCCGGTCCGCCAGCGCATCAAGGCCGCGCCGGAGGTCGCGGAGGAGGTCGCGCACGTCCTCGAGCCCCACCGACAGCCGGATCACGCCGTCGGTGATGCCCAGCGCCGCGCGCTCCTCGGGCCCGATCTTCATGTGCGTGGTGGTGGCCGGATGCGTCACCATGGAGCGGCTGTCGCCCAGGTTGTTGGAGATGGCGACCAGTTCGAGCGCGTTCATCATCCGGAACGCGTCCGCCTTGCCGCCCTCGACTGCGAAGGTGACCAGGGTGCCGCCGGCGCTCATCTGCCGCATCGCCAGCCGGTGCTGCGGGTGATCGGCCCGGGCCGGATACCAGACGCGGGCGATGCCGGGCGAGGCGGCCAGCATGTCCGCGACCGCATGGGCGTTGCGCGTCATCGCGTCCACGCGCAGCGTCAGCGTTTCCAGCCCCTTGGACAGCACCCAGGCGTTGAACGGCGACATCGCCGGCCCGGTGTTGCGCAGGAACGGCTGCAGCGTGGTCTCGATCCACGCCTTGGTGCCCAGCACCGCGCCGCCCAGCACCCGGCCCTGGCCGTCGATGTGCTTGGTGCAGGAATACACCACCACGTCGGCGCCGAACTGCAGAGGCTGCTGCAGCAAGGGGGTCGCGAACACGTTGTCCACCACCACCACGGCGCCGGCGCGATGCGCCATGTCGCACACCGCCCGGAGGTCGACGATGTCCAGCATCGGGTTGGAGGGCGTTTCCAGCAGCACGCAGGCGGTGGGCACCGACAGCGCCTCGGCCCAGGCGTCCAGGTCGCCGCCATCGACGAACACGCTCTCGATGCCGTAGCGCGGCAGCAGCTGGGACACGATCCAGTGGCAGGAGCCGAACAGCGCGCGGGACGCCACGATGCGGTCGCCGTGCCTGAGGTGGCTGAGCAGGGCGGAACTCACCGCCGCCATGCCGGTGGCGGTGGCGCGGCAGGCCTCGGCGCCTTCCAGCGCCGCCAGCCTGGCCTCGAACGCGGCCACCGTGGGGTTGCCGAAGCGGCTGTACTGGTAGTGCGTGGCCTGCCCCAGGAAGGTGGCCTCGGCCTGCTCGGCGTCGTCGTAGACGAAGCCGGAGGTGAGGAACATCGCCTCGCTGGTCTCGCCGTGCGGCGTGCGATCGATCCCCGAGTGAAGCAGCAGGGTGGCGGGATAAAGGGCGTGCTGGTCGTTCATCTCGGCTTCCCCGATCGGTCGGAGGCGATGCCCGGACGTGGATGCCGAGGCGGCCTGCTTCGCGAGCCTCCGCCGAGGCCGCCTCGGCGCGCTTTCAGCTCGCCGCAAGCCGGCCGGACAGATCGCGAGGGAGTTGGCGCGGACAGTTCTAGGAGCCGCTTCCGGGCTGCGTCAACTGCGCGGGGCGTTGCCGCCCGGGCCGGGCGGCCGTATAAGGCGCGGACGGCCCGGCGGGCGGGTGTAGTTCAATGGTAGAACGGAAGCTTCCCAAGCTTCATACGAGGGTTCGATTCCCTTCACCCGCTCCATGTCCCCGACCCTGGAGCATCTTCCGTCCAGGCGTCGTGTCGCAGGGCCGTTCCAGCGCCGCGCTCAGGACGGGATCCCTGCCAGCGCAAGCAGGGCGACAAAGGCGCCGAGCGGCACGAGGTGTGGAAACTCACGGTGACGCAGGACGGTCAGGACCGCTGCCGCCACGATCACCGTACCCAGCATCAGGCCCGCCTCGCGACCGGCAGGAAAGGCAACCAGAACGGCGCTCGCCATCTCGAAGGCGCCGGTCAAGCGGCACCACCACGCGGGATAGCCCCAGCGGACGAAGCCGGCTTGCGTCGCGGGCGTGCCGATCGCGTTGAACAGCCCTGCGCCGAAGAACCCGGCGACGAGAAGCCAGACCGAGACGGTGTGCAGCATCTCAGGGCAACCTCATGATCAGAAGGATCGCTGCCAGGACCATCACCAACGACGTCACACCATGGATGCCGAACGCGCTTCTGGCCGAGCCTTTCGCGGCAAGGATGAGCAGCATGTCGCCGACCGGGATGATCGCCTCGACCAGCAGGACGATGCCGGCCGTCCGGGGGCCGCCCCAGGTCATGACGGCGAGCACGGCCAGTCCGGAGGTGATGTCCCGCACCCCCTTGAGGCGAAGCCACCAGGCGATGTTCGTGCCCGCTTCGGGAAGCGGCAGGCCGAAGCTGCGTGTCGCGGCCACGGGGGTGATCACATAGCGGGCACCGATCGCGATGATCGCGAGCGCCAGCAGCAGCGCCAGTCGGGTAGCAAGCCAGTGCATCGACGCCTTCCTATAGCGCGGATATATAACCTAGCGTTGCTAGATCTTCAAGCTCCTTTATCATCCAGGTGCGTCGGCCGTCCGACGGCGGGAGATCAAGGGTGGGCATCGCGGAGCGGAAGGGCAGGCAGCGGGCCGAGCGCGAGCACCGCATCACCGCGGCGGCGCGCCTGATCGCGGAAGGCGAGGGATGGCGTGCCGTCACGGTCCGGCGCCTGGCAGAGGAGATCGAATACAGCCAGCCGGTCCTCTACTCGCACTTCGAGAACAGGGACGCGATCGTGGCGGCGGTCGCAGTCGAGGGTTTCCGGGACATCATGATCGCGCTTCAGACCGCGGCGCGAGGATCAATCGACCGCCGCGATGCGCTGGAGAACGTCGCCCTGGCCTATCTCGCCTTCGCCCGGGGGCATCCGGCTCTCTATGAGGCCATGTTCACCCTGCCGACCGGTCTGCGCTTCGCAGAACCGGAAACCAAGCCGGAACTGAAGGCTGCCTTCGACGCGCTGGCGGCCGTCGTCGCGCCGGCAGGCGGCGATGTCGCCGTCGCGACCGAGACGTTCTGGGCGACCCTGCACGGGCTTGCCGAGCTCGAGCGCTCGGGCCGGATCAGATGCGGCGCGCGCGCCGAACGGGTCGCGCTGGTCGTCCATGGGCTGCTCGGGTGAAGGAATGTGGCTGCCCGCGGCCTGCGTGCCGCGATCAGCGGCTGGACCATGTCCCTCCGCGACTGGCATCGTACCCTGCTGCGGCGGCCGATGGCAGCCTGGAAGGCACCCCTCGTCCGTACGGCAACCTTGCGCGACAGCGCCTCGCGCCCGGCGAAGGCCCCGATTGGGTCGAGGTCGGGGTGCAGGACGGCAAGGTGAAGATGCTCGCCAAGACGACGCGCTGGATTGCCGCCGGTGAACAACCGTGAACCGGTTGCGAGCTAGCCGCCTCCCTGCCTTGCCTGCTCCTGGTGCCGCTCGACGGAGCGCCTGAGGTTGCCGATCGGCGCCGCCGGCAGGGTGTCGTGATAGGCCTGGCCGGACCAGGTCCAGCGGTCCTTGTCGCCCACCACCAGGTCGTGCATGCCGCCCGAGCTGGTCGCCAGCACCTTGATCGGGCCGCTGACGGAGTCGAGCACCTTCACCCAGTGCCCGTCGTGCCGGAGGTAGACCGAGGTCGAGCAGCCGGCCGAGCCGCACAGGCTGGCGGACTGGGTCTGCACGAACAGCGCGGTGTCGCCGTGATCGGTGGACAGCGGCGCCGAGCCGATCAGCACGATCGGGGTCTCGTTGCGCCGGCGGGCGCCGGCGATGTCCTCGGCGTTGAGCTGCCGTGCCGCGGTGTCGAGCGCCGTGCCCGGCTGCTGCGTCAGGATCACCGGGCTGGACGCGACGGGGGCTCCATGGTGGTGGCGATGCCGTGTCTGCGCCGCCGCCTGCGACGGCGGCAGCAGGGGCAGCAGCGCAAGCAGGCAGAGCGGAACGAGGCCGGTCGGGCGGCGGGTCATGCGGGGGTTTCCAGCGGCGCTAGGGCCGGCGATCTTGGTCGAGCCGCATCATAGGCGGGAGGAACGGCGCCGACGAGGGGCCGAGGCCCGCCCGCAGGAGGACGACGTGCCATGGAACCGACGCCGGGCGCCTACAAGCACTACAAGGGCGGGCTCTACATGGTGCTGGCCACCGGCCGGCACAGCGAGACCGAGGAATGGCTGGTGGTGTATCGCGCCGACCGCGACGGCAGCACCTGGGTGCGGCCGCTGTCGATGTGGAACGAGACGGTGCTGGTGGACGGCGCGCCGGTGCCGCGCTTCGTCCGGGTGGCGGCCGGCGGATAGCGACGGCCGGACGCGGCAGGATGATGGCGGGGCAGGCCTGGATCGGGCACCCTGCCGGCCGGCGCAGCCTCAGGAGCCCCGATGGACTGCCTCGTGATCGGAGCCGGACCGGCCGGGCTGACCGCCGCGGTCTATCTGGCGCGGTTCCGCCGGACGGTGACGGTGGTGGACGGCGGCGCGAGCCGGGCGTCCTGGATCCCGGTGTCGCACAACCTGGTGGGCTTTCCCGAGGGCCTGTCCGGCGACGCCCTGCTGGATCGCCTGCGCGTGCAGGCGACCCGCTACGGCGCGGTCATCCAGCCGGGAACGGTATCCGCGCTGTCGGCGCTGCCGGAAGGCGGGTTCGAGGCGACCGTGTCCGGCGCGAGCCTGCGCGTGCCGCGCGTGCTTCTGGCGACCGGCGGCCTGGACGTGGAGCCGGAGCTGCCGGGGGTGCGGAACGCGGTGCGCCGCGGCCTGGTGCGCTACTGCCCGATCTGCGACGCCTTCGAGGTGATCGGGCAGAAGGTGGCGCTGATCGCCTTCGGGCGCTGCCGGGTCAAGGAGGCGCTGCTGCTACGGGGCTACACCGCGGACCTCACCGTGCTGACCCTGGGCCGGGCGATGGAGATGCCGGACGACGAGCGGCGCACGCTGCACGAGGCGGGGATCGCGATCGACGAGACGCCGGTCGCGGCGCTGTCGGTGGAAGGTGACCGCATCGCCGCCTGGCACATGCAGGACGGCACCGAGCGACGCTACGACACCATCTACTCCGCACTCGGCACGCGCATCCGCTCCGGCCTCGCCCTCGGCCTTGGTGCTGCGGCGGACGAGGACGGGGCGCTGCTGGTGGACCGGCACCAGCGCACGGGCGTGGACGGGCTCTACGCCGCCGGCGACGTGGTCGGCGGCCTGTCGCAGGTGAGCGTGGCGAGCGGGCATGCGGCGATCGCGGCCAACGACATCAACCGCAGCCTGCCGTTCCCCCGTCCGGAGCGGGCATCATAGGCGGACCGGCCGGTCTTGTGTTGTGATGAACGGCCACCGCCGCCCAGGCAACAGGAGCTCGACCGATGCCACGCTGGACGCCCGCCGACATGCCCGACCAGGACGGGCGCATCGTCGTCATCACCGGAGGCAGCAGCGGCATCGGCGCCGAGGCGGCGGACGCCCTGGCGGGACGCGGCGCGCATGTGGTGCTGGCGGTACGCAGCCAGGCGCGCGGCGACGCGGTCGCCGCGCGGATCAGGGCACGGCACAGGCAGGCGCAGGTTTCCGGGTCGCTTCTGGACATGGCCGGGCTGGACAGCGTGCGCGCCTTCGCCCGGCGCACCGCCGACGCGGTGCCGCGCGGCGACGTGCTGCTGAACAATGCCGGGCTCGGCCTGCAGGCGGCGCGCGCGGTCACCGTTGACGGCTTCGAGCGCCAGTTCGGCACCAACCACCTCGGCCACTTCGCGCTGACGGGGCTGCTGATGCCGGTCCTGCTGAACGCGCCCGCGCCGCGGATGGTGGCGATCAGCAGCATCGCCCACCGGCGCGGCCGGATCGACTTCGACGACCTGCAGGGCGAGCGGCGCTACAACGGCAGCAGGGCGTACAGCCAGTCCAAGCTCGCCAACCTCATGTTCGCGCTCGAGCTCGACCGGCGTGCCCGCGCGGCGGGATCGCGTCTGGTGAGCGTGGCGGCGCATCCGGGCGTCGCCACCACCGGCTTCGTCGCCGCCACCGGCCTGCCGCGCGTCGCCGTCGCGGCACTCAACGCCGGCATCGGCGTGTTCGGACAGGATGCGGGGAGGGGGGCGCTGCCGGGCCTGTATGCCGCGACGATGCCCGACGTGAAGGGCGGGCAGTACTGGGGCCCGGACGGGTTCAAGGAGATCAAGGGCGACCCGGCCCTCGCCGCGATCTCGACCCATGCGCTCGACCAGGCGGCCTGGCAACGATTGTGGACGGTGTCGGAGCAGCTGACCGGCGTGCGCTATCCGGCGCTGTCCTCCTGACCCCGCCGTCCCGTCACGGGGACTTTACTATGTGGTGGAACACGGACCGTCGAGAACGAGGAATCCTGGGATTCATAGATGAACCATGGTGGCGTATGACGACCTGCAGGCGGCGAACGACAACTCGCTGAGCCGGGACGCGGCGATCTCGCTCCGCCTGCTGCACTGGTTCATGGAAAGCCGCGAGGAAGCGCTCGCCGTGCTGATGGGCGTGCACTACCGACCCGATCCCCTGCGGGACGAGCTGATGCGGTCGATCTGCCTGTTCTTCGCCGAGGGCCACGTCCGCGCCCTCGCCGAGTACCAGAAGGACCTCGAGCCGCGCTGGAGCGCCATGGAGGTCGAGCAGGCGCTGGACACGCTCCGGACCGTCCACCTGGTCGCGGTGGAGGGGGCCGCCGACGCGGCGGGCAGCGCCGTCAGGCCGACCATGCGCCTGATCTCGTTCTACAACGACACCATGCCGAAGGTGCTGGACATGGCGAAGCGGATCCTGCGCGACGGGATGCAGAAGGACAGCTCGAACGGATACTGACGAACGTGATGCGCCCCGCACGGAGGAAGACAACCGGTTGCAGGAGCGTTAACCTGTCATTATCGGGTCGGGCTATAGGGTGCCGGCCGTTGAGGCTGAACGAGGAACTGGCGAGATGACTGCGTCCAAGGAGGATGTTCGCGCCGCGATGACCGACACGATCGCCCGGTTCCTTGAGGCCGCCGGCGATCCCGCGCGCGGCTGGACCACGCCGCGGGACGGCGCCGAGCGGCTGGCGGCGCTGCTGCTCCGTGCCATCCCGATGGCTGGCAGCCCGGCCGCCGCGCCGGCGATCGGTGCGCTGGCCGCGACCAGGAGCCTGCGCCAGCTCAGGCAGCAGGAGGGCCGCCCGCTCGCGGTCGACGCCCCGCTTCCGTCCTGGGCCGCCTGTGCGGACGATCACTGCCGGACGGTGCAGCATTGCGTGCACGAGGGCGCGGCCGCACGTCCCGCTGCCCCCCGTGACGCGGACCGCGCAACGGCGACGCAGGCGACCGGGACACCTGCAACGGGCAAGGCCGAGCTGGCTTCCGCGAACTGACGCGGACGGCGCGCCAACGCGGCCGGGCCAGGCTCGGGCCAGCTCAGCCCAGCTTCAAGGCGTGCCGCCCTTGCGCCCGATTGCGGCACCCAGGCGCAGACGCAGGGCGTTCAGCTTGATGAAGCCTTGGGCGTCGACCTGGTCGTAGGCGCCGCCGTCCTCCTCGAAGGTGACCACGCGGGTGTCATACAGGCTGTGCGGGCTTTCGCGTCCGACCACGATCACGTTGCCCTTGTAGAGCTTCAGCCTGACCCGGCCGGTCACGCTGTTCTGGGAGGTGTCGATCAGCGCCTGCAGCATCCGGCGCTCCGGGCTGAACCAGAACCCGTTGTAGATCAGCTCGGCGTAGCGCGGCATCAGGCTGTCCTTGAGGTGGCCGGCTTCCCGGTCCAGCGTGATGCTTTCCATCGCCCGGTGCGCCTGGAGCAGGATGGTGCCGCCCGGGGTCTCGTAGATCCCGCGCGACTTCATGCCGACGAACCGGTTCTCCACCAGGTCCAGCCGGCCGATGCCGTTGCGGCGGCCGAGCTCGTTCAGCCGCGCCAGCAGCGCCGCCGGGCCCAGCGCCTCGCCGTCGACCGCCACCGGGTCGCCGCCGTTGAAGTCCACCGCGATCATCGTCGCCACGTCCGGCGCCGCTTCCGGGCTGATGGTGCGCTGGAACACGCTCTCGTCCGGCGGCAGGGCCGGATCCTCCAGGATCTTGCCCTCCGAGGAGGAGTGCAGGAGGTTGGCGTCCACCGAGAACGGCGCCTCGCCGCGCTTGTCGCGGCTGATCGGGATCTGGTTCTCCTCGGCGAACCGCAGCAGCCGGGTGCGCGAGGTCAGGTCCCATTCCCGCCAGGGGGCGATCACCGTCACGTCGGGCTTCAGCGCGTAGTAGGACAGCTCGAACCGCACCTGGTCGTTGCCCTTGCCGGTGGCGCCGTGCGCGACCGCGTCCGCGCCCACCATCTCGGCGATCTCGATCTGGCGCTGCGCGATCAGCGGCCGGGCGATGGAGGTGCCGAGCAGGTACTGGCCCTCGTACAGGGCGTTGGCGCGGAACATCGGGAACACGAAGTCGCGCACGAAGGTGTCGCGCAGGTCGTCGACGAAGATCTCCTTGACCCCGAACAGCTCCGCCTTGCGGCGCGCCGGCTCCAACTCCTCGCCCTGGCCGAGATCGGCGGTGAAGGTCACCACCTCGCAGCCGTAGGTGAGCTGCAGCCAGCGCAGGATCACGCTGGTGTCTAGGCCGCCGGAATAGGCGAGCACGACCTTCTTGACGTTCCTGGCGGCCATGCGGGGATCCTTGGCAATGCCGGCGCTGCGTCGACCGGCCGGTCGGGTCCCGTAGCATCCGCGCCCGGAACGGAAAAGGCTCGCGCGGACGGGCCGCGGAAAAGGCTGCGGGCGGAAAAGCGCCGCCGGCCGGAACCGCCGCTCCGGCTGGATCGTTGCCGCGGCGCAGCGCCGTTCCGGACGCTCCTCCCAGATCTGGACCGTTCGTGTCGAGCTTCGACCGCTTCCTCGCCCGTCCGCTCGTTGTCGCGATCCCGGTTCGCGACGAGGAGGACCGAATCGCCGCCTGCCTCCGTGCGCTCGGGGAACAGGAGCGGGCCTCGTTCGACCACGTCGTGCTTCTGCTCAACAACTGCAGCGACGACACCGCCGGTCGCGCCCGGGACGCCGCCCGGCACCTGCCGTTCGAGCTGTGCTGCGTCGAGCGGCTGTATCCCCGCGCCTTCGCCCATGCCGGCACGGCACGGCGCGAGGCGATGGCGATCGCGGCCGGCCTGGCCGGTCCGGACGGCATCCTGTTCACCACCGACGCCGACGGCGCCGCCCGGCCCGACTGGCTCGCCGCCAACCTCCGTGCCCTGGCGCACGGGGCGGACGTGGTGTGCGGACGCGCCGAGATCGATCCGCTCGAGGCGCTGGCGATTCCGGCCCACCTGCACCGGGACGACGACGCGGAGGTCGCCTACGCCACCCTGCTCGACCGGATCCATCACCTGGCCGACCCCGACCCGGCCGATCCCTGGCCGCGCCACGTCGAGCATTCGGGCGCCAGCATCGTCGTGACCGCGCAGGCCTTCGCCCTCGTGGGCGGCGTGCCGGCGCTCCCGTCGGCCGAGGATCGCGGCTTCCTGCACGCGCTGCGTCGCGCCGACCGCCGGATCCGCCATGCCCCGGACGCGGTGGTGACGGTGTCCGGCCGCACCGTCGGCCGGGCGCCGGGCGGCATGGCGGAAACCATCGCCCGCCGCGTGCTGCAACAGGACGAGATGCTCGACGACAGTCTGGAGCCGGCCGGGGACTGCCTGCGACGTGCGCAGGCGCGCGCGTCCCTGCTTGCCCTCCGGGACGCCCGCCTCGCCGGCCTGCCCGAGGCGGGTGCGCTGTCCGCCTATGCCGCCCTGGTTTCGCTGCCGCCTCGCCTGGTCGGGCGATGGCTGGAGGAACGCTATTTCGGCACCGCCTGGGCCCGGGTCGAGGCCGAAAGCGCGGCCCTGCGCCGTCATCCGGTCCGTCGTGCCGAGCTCGCGCGGCATCGGGACGAGGCGGAACGGATCGTCCGACGGCTGGAGCAGGCAGCCGGGACGCGGACCCCGAAGGCGCAAAGACAGCCGGGCGTTGCCGCCGCACCACCAGGCCCGCACGGCACACGGCCTCCCGGGATCCCGACCCTGCCGGACATGCGGTAGGAACGCCGCATCCGGCCGACGCGCCGATGCGGCACCGTCGGGACAGGTGCGATCAGGCGATCCGGTCGACGCGGTAGCCCTCGCGGCGAAGCGGCCCGGACAGGCGATGGCCGGCGCGGGCGCAGCAGGCGCGGGCACGCTCGGCCGCCTCGTCGCCGGTGCAGGGCGTGTTGGTGGTGCCGGTCCAGTTCACCAGCAGGATCACGGCGTCCGGCGCGCTGGCCGCCAGCACGCCGCCCATCAGCCGGTCGATGTCGTCGGGGCTCAGGAAGTAGAGCAGCTCCGACAGCACCAGCAGGTCGCAGGAGTTGCCGTCGAGCGCCGGCAGTTCGTCCGGCAGCGTCGCCTGCACGAACCGCACGCCGGGCAGGGCCGCGCAGCGGGTCCGGGCATGGGCGAGCGCGGTTGCGCTGATGTCGATCGCGAGCAGGGCGTCGCAGCGCGCCGCCAGCGCCTGCGTCATCACCCCGATGGAGCAGCCGAGTTCCAGCCCGCTGCGGTAGCGGCGCCCGTCGAGCGCCGCCAGGGTGTCGGCATACTTGGCGCGCTCGTAGGCGCTGGTCTCGAAGCCCCAGGGATCGGCGCTTCCGGCGTAGAGCCGCTCGAACACCTCGGCCGGCCAGCTCCCGCCGCTCATGACAGGAGGAACACCTCGAACGGGGCCTCGAACACCGACAACAGCGCCGGCGGCAGGCGGAAGCCGTCCGGATCGTCGGTGATCAGCGCGCCGTACTGGGTCCGGTGCGATCGGATCGCCCGGGCCTTGGCCTGGAGGTGCGGACCGATCGGAAGCCGCCAGCCTTCGGGCTCGGGCGCGTCGAGCATCGTGTCCGGCGGGATCAGCCAGCCCCAGACCGGGTAGGCGAGCAGGCGCTGCCCGCCGCGTGCCGCCAGCGCTTCCGCCATGCGCCAGGCCGCCTCGTGGTCGCAATGCGGGTCGTGACGCCATGGCGCCAGGATCGTGTCGCAGCCATGGGTCGTGGCGAGGGCGGCCAGCCGGTCCACCGCCCGCTCGAATGCCGGCCCCTCGCGCGGGGCCTGCGTGTCGGCAAGGCGGAGAAAGGCCAGGCGGCCGGGCGGCAGGCCGAGGCAGGCGACCGCGTCCCGGGTTTCCGCTTCGCGCCGGTCGCGCAGCCGGGGCGCCGGCCAGGTGGGCGAGTTCGGATGCGAGCCGGCGCCGTCGGTCGCCACCACCACCAAAGGCGGCCGGCCGGCCCGGCAGGCCTCGGCGATCAGCCCGCCGCAGCCGAGGCTTTCGTCGTCCGGGTGCGGCGCCAGCACCAGGGCGGTGCCGGGCACGATCCGGTCCAGCGGGGCGAGCGGCAGCGCCCGGAACCCGTGGTGCAGCGTGCCGGCCGATCGGGCGGTCATGCGGCGTCCGCGTCCGGCAGGGTGCGGCCGGCGAACCAGGCGGCGCCCTCGACCAGGGTCTCGTCCGGCGCCGGCTGACGCAGGTAGGTGGCGAGGTCGCGCATCACCCGCTCGACCTCGCTGCCGGCCAGGAACGCAGACAGGCCGAGCCCGCGCTGCACCAGGCGGATCACATCGAGGCCGGCGGTCTCGCAGGCGATCCGCGCCAGGTTGACGGTGGCCGCCACGTCGGCCGGATCGAACCGGTCGCCTTCCGCCACCAGCGCCGCCTTTCGGGTCCACAAGGCCGCGGTTTCCTGGGCGATCAGCGCCTCGCCGATTCGGACCTGCTGGTGCGGGTTGTTGTCGCGGCCGCGGCTGGCGAGCCCGGTGCAGAACAGCGACACGAGCCGGTCGATGCCGCCCAGCGCCACCGCCATGCCGCGCCAGGCACCGGCGGAGAACTCCGGCTGGCGCAGGTAGTCGCCAGGCGCGCCGACCAGTGCGTCCGCCGGACGGACCAGGCCGGAAAAGTCGTGTCGTCCGGTGCAGGCGCCGCGCATGCCGGCGAGCGAGGCGGGCATGGCGCTGGCCTGGCGGTCGTCGCGGAGCGGCACCAGCATCATCCGGGTGTCGCCGTCCGGCGACCGGGCGGTGACCAGCGGGTGCGTCACCTGCGCGGCACCGGATGCGAACAGCTTGGCGCCTTCGAGCCGAAGCGGTGCGCCGGGCACGTCCTGGGTGTAGCGCAACCCGTCGGTGCCCTCGGTGACCCAGATCCCGAACAGCGCGCCGTCGCGGACCGCGTTGGCCGCGCCCTGCGCCTGCACCGCGGTGCCGTAGCGCACGAGCAGCTTCAGGGCGTTGACGTGGCCCTCGAACAGCCGCCCGAGCGACAGGTTGGCGGCGCCGACCAGGCGGAGCAGGCGCAGCATCCCGAGCGCGCCGGCCGGTTCGGTGCCGAGCCCGAAGCCGCCGGCCGTGGCCGGCAGGGGAGCGGACAGCGCACCGGCCTCGCGAAGCAGCGCGATGCCTTGCTCCGGGAACGCCCCGTCGCGGTCGCAGCGTCCGGCCTCGGCCTCGATCTCCGGCAGCGAGGCACGCAGCCGGTCGAACAGGGCCGGCTCAAACAGAGCGATGCTCGTGGCTGCCGTGTCCGGCGTGGTCGTCATCGTGGATGCCGGGATTGGGGGCGGTGTTGCGGTCGCCGCTTTCCACCGCAGGAGCGGCGCCCGGATGGTCGCCCGGCCCCTTCTTCAGGGCGTTGCCGCCCGGCGCCTTATGCGTGCCGCCCGGATCGATGCCTTCGACCGGAACGTTGCCGGTGGTTTGTCCGTGATCTGCCATGGCGGAAGTGCCTCCTGCTGTCTGCTCGAAATGCCATTCGGTCGGTCAGGTTCCCCTCGGACGCCGGCCGAGACGCGCGTCGCGCAGCGGGTGTCGGCGGTCGAGCAGGCGAGGTGGAGCTGTCGCTGCCGCTTTGGCTGGTGCGCGAGCCAGACCGGTTCGTGGCCCTTCGCGCGACCCTTGCCGCGGTGCCCAGCCGGCGGGATGAGCCGGGCCGCCGCTTCCGCCGAGCCCGCGCCGACAAGATGCGCGAGATGCTGAACCCCGACCGTGCTGGGCCGGGCTCGTCCCGCTTCCGATGATCGCTGCCGGATACAGCCCGGCCTTTGCCGGCAGAGACGCTGGTTCCCATCTCTTCGTAGCTACGAATTACTTCGATGCGCGAGGCAGGAATGGCCACAACAGCACGTGCGCATCCAGTTCGATCCAGCGAAATGCGCCGCGACCCTTGAGCATCGGGGTCTGGATTTTGCGGATGCCGCCGAGGTGTTCATGGCACGGCATACGGTCGAGCTGGATGACCGCGTCGACCATGGCGAGGAGCGTTTCGTCACCGCCGGGCCTCTTAGCGGCCGGTTCGTTGTCCTGGTCTGAACATGGCGTGGCAAGGCACGCCGCATCATCTCAATGAGGTACGCGCATGAGCGGGGAGAGCGGGAATGGCGCAGGCGCCTGGGTTGATCCCGATGACTCGCCGGAACTGACCGAAGCGCATTTCGATCGGGCCGGCGTGTATGAGGGCGAGGTGCTGGTGCGTCGTGGGCGCGGCCGGCCTCCCGCTGCCGACCGGAAGCAACTGGTGAGCCTGCGGCTCGACGGGGACGTGGTCGAGAAGTTCAGGGCCACCGGTCCCGGCTGGCAGACCCGGATCAACGAGGCGTTGCGGCTGGCGAAGGTCGGATAGACCTGGGTCCCGGCTCAGGCCGCCGGGCGCTCCCGCCTGCTGTCGGTGCGCAACTGGCCGCAGGCGGCGAGGATGTCCTGGCCGCGCGGGGTGCGGATCGGGGAGGCGAAGCCGGCGTCGGTCACGATCTGCGCGAACCGGGACAGCCGCTGCCGGGTGGACGGCCTGTACTGGCTGCCGGGCCAGGGGTTGAACGGGATCAGGTTCACCTTGGCCGGGATGCCGGCGATCAGCCGCACCAGCGCGCGCGCTTCCGCCTCGCTGTCGTTCACCCCGTCCAGCATCACGTACTCGAAGGTGATGCGGCGCGCGTTGCTCGCAGCCGGATAGCGCCGGCAGGCGGCGATCAGCTCGTTGATCGGATACTTGCGGTTCAGCGGCACGATCTCGTCGCGCAGCTCGTCGGTCACGGCATGCAGGCTGACCGCCAGGTTGACGCCGAGCTCTGTGCCACAGCGGTCCATCATCGGCACCACGCCGGAGGTGGATAGGGTGATGCGGCGGCGCGACAGGCCGATGCCCTCGCCGTCCATCACGATGCGCATCGCCTTTGCGACGTTCTCGTAGTTGTACAGCGGCTCGCCCATGCCCATCAGCACGACCGTGGACAAGAGGCGCGGGGTCTCGCCGTGCGGGCTCGGCCACTCGCCGTAGCTGTCGCGGGCGGCCATGAACTGGCCGACGATCTCGGCAGCACCCAGGTTGCGGGCGAGCTTCTGCGTGCCGGTGTGGCAGAACCGGCAGGACAGGGTGCAGCCGACCTGGGAGGAGATGCACACCGCCCCCCGGTCCTCGCGCCGGTCGGGGATGTAGACGGTCTCCGCTTCCTGGCCGTCGCGGAAGCGGAACAGGAATTTTCGCGTGTCGTCGGCGGCGGTCTGCACCACAGCCGCCTCGGGGCGGCCGATCACGAAGCGGGCGGCCAGCTTCTCCTGCAACGGCTTCGCCAGCGTGCTCATCGCCCGGAAGTCGGTGACGCCCTGGTGGTACACCCAGTGCCAGACCTGCTTGGTGCGGAAGGGCTTCTCGCCGACCGCCACCAGCGCCTCCGTCAGCTCCTCGCGCGACAGGCCGACGATCTCGCGCCGGCCGTCCGGCAGCACCGGCGCCGGCGGGGCGAACAGGGCCGCCTTGGCCAGGATGCGGTCCCGCTCCGTTGCCGACAGGTCGTGGTCATCGTGCGAAGGCGGAACGGGAAGGCTGTCGGGAGGGGTCATGGCGGGTCCGGCAACGGCAGGCAGTGCAGATGGCGCGAGGCTCGTGTGGGACAAGGGCTGCATCCCCGCCGATCAACTCGGCGCGAGCAGCCGTGATGGAGTCTTATTCATGAGAACGTGTCACATTGGCGCCACGTTCACGGCCATGATGACGCCGGCATCGTGGTGGACACCGGGACGGAGCTCGACATGAACGACCAGGAATACAACGCGAAGCTGGACGAGCTCGACCACCTGCTGAACGACCTCGACGTGCCGATGGAGCCGGCGCGGGTGTGGGAGCTTCTCGCCGAGGTGTCGCACCACGACCTGCAGCAGGCCGGCCATATCTGAACATCGTTCACGTTCGTCGGGCGGCGAGGAGGAACTCGCGGTTGCCTTCGGGGCCGATGATCGGGCTCGGCTCGATTCCCAGCACCTGCCAGCCCGGCAGCCCGTCCCACCATTCCCGGATGCTGTCGCAGACCGCCGCATGCACGGCAGGATCCCGCACCACGCCTCGCGCCCCGACCGCCGACCGTCCCGCCTCGAACTGAGGCTTGATCAGCGCGACCGCCCAAGCCCCTGATGCGCAGAGCGCGAGCGGTGCCGGCAGGATCGTGCGCAGCCCGATGAAGCTCGCGTCGCAGACCAGGACGCCGACCGGGTCGGGAACCTCGCGGTCGGTCAGGGTGCGTGCGTTGAGCTTCTCGTGCACCACCACGCGCCCATCGCTGCGCAGCTTCCAGGCGAGCTGGCCGTGCCCGACGTCCACGGCGTGCACCCGGGCAGCGCCGTGCGCCAGCAGCACGTCGGTGAAGCCGCCGGTGGAGGCGCCGATGTCCAGGCAGATCCGACCGTCCGGCGACAGGGAGAAATGGGCCAGCGCGTGGGCCAGCTTCAACCCGCCGCGCGACACCCAGGGATGGTCCTGGCCGCGAAGCGAGAGCGGCACGTCGTCGGACAGCGCGTCGCCGGCCTTGTCGATGCGGGTCTCGCCGCTGAACACCAGCCCGGCCAGGATCAGCGCCTGCGCCCGCGTCCGGGTCTCGACCAGGCCGCGCTCGACCAGAAGCTGGTCCGCCCGCTTCCTCACCTCCCGGCGAGGCCGGTGACGGCAGGGCTCCCGGCGTCAGCCACGCCCAGCGCATCGAGCGCGACCTGGACGATGTGCCTGGCATCCAGTCCGGCCTGTG
>CALMVN010000188.1 GCA_937873225.1 uncultured Acetobacteraceae bacterium | reverse complement strand
GCGCGGCATAGGGCGTCACCGCTTCCGCCCGGCATCGCGCTGCCAGACGTTCGCACGGCAGCGCCCCGATCTCCCAGCGCAGCACGTAGCCCGCGGTCGCGGGCTTCCTGCCGCGCAGGTGGCGCAGCATGCGTCGCACGTCGCCGGCCCCGCGCAGCAGCCAACCGATCGCGGCCGCCCGCGACACCATGCCGAGCCGGCGCGCCGCGGCGCCCGGCGGCTGCGGGAACAGGTCCTGGATGCAGCCGATCGACCGCCGGCCCGATCGCGGCGCCCGGGCGCCGTGCAGCCCGCCCAGCAGCTCGCGCGCCAGCAGCAGCATCGAGCGCCCGTCGCAGATGCAGTGGTCGGCGACCAGAAGCAGCTCGTTCGCGTCCGGACCGCGAAGCCAGACGACGCGCAGCAGCGGGCCGCGCAGCCGGTCGAACGGGTGCTCCAGCTCGCGGCGCACCGCCTCGAACCAGTCCTCCGGCGTGGAACGCTCCACGATCCGCAGCCCGACCGGCGGCGCGCCGCTGTCGAAATGCGGCCGTCGTCCGCGCTGCACCACGCCCACGCCCAGCATCGGATGGTCGGCCTGCAGGGCGTCGAGCCCGGCACGCATCGCCTCCTCGCCGACCGGACCGCCGACGCCGAGCGCCAGGATCACGTTCCAGGGCAGCCGTCCGCCGACCAGCAGGAACCGCTCGAAGAAGAACAGGCTGCGCTTCATCCGCTTCATGATCGGACAGCCCGTCCTCGCGCGCCAGCTTCTGGCGTCGGCGCCGCAGCCGGTTATCCTGGAGTTGAACATCGAGGACACCGGCAGCATGACGAACGCGTCGACCAGATCACCCGCCACCACGCGGATCCCCGGCAGCCGGGCGCTGCTGCCGCTGTGTCTTTTCACGGGCCTGTCCGGTGCTGCGCTGGCGCAGCAGCCGGACCCGGCGCTGCAGGCGGCGATCGCCGGCCCGGCGCGCGACCCGGCCTTCGTCGCGCGCGACGCCGCCCGTCATCCGGGGCCGGAGCTTGCCTTCTTCGACGTCCGGCCCGACCAGACCGTGGTCGAGATCTGGCCGTTCGGCGGCTACTGGACCGAGATCCTGGCGCCCTACCTGCACGACCACGGCACCTACTACGCGGCGCTGGAGGCACCGATGAAGCCTGGCTCGCCGTTCGCCCGCAGGCTGGCGGCGCATCCGGCGCTCTACGACCACGTCCGGATCACCGAGGCCACCGGCAGCACCGACGTGGCACCGCCAGGCACCGCCGACCGCGTGCTGACCTTCCGCAACCTGCACAACTGGATGAAGCGCGGCAACGCCGCGCAGATGCTGGCCTCGTTCTACCGCGCGCTGAAGCCGGGCGGCATCCTGGGGATCGAGGAGCACCGCGGCAACCGGCACGTGCCGCAGGACCCGCAGGCGAAGGACGGCTACGTCAACCAGGACACGGCGATCGCCCTGGCGCAGGCAGCCGGCTTCAGGCTGGTCGCCACCTCCGAGATCGACGCCAACCCGAAGGACACCGCCGAGTGGCCGGCGGGCGTATGGACCCTGCCGCCCACCTTCGCGCTGGGGCCCAAGGACCACGAGCGCTACGCCGCGATCGGCGAGGGCGACAACATGGTGCTGAAGTTCCGCAAGCCCTGACCGCTTCTGGAGCATCACCGGACCGGGCATGGTCTCCTGATCGGCGGGATGCCTGCCGGAACAGCGAGCCGGATCGCGGCCGGTCAACAAGCGTGAACCGGTCGCGGTCTACGACGCCGGGCGGTAGCCGCACAGCGCCAGCGCCGCCTGCATGGGCTGCGGTGGCGGCGCCGTCGCCGCCACCGGCGGGTCCAGCGGCAGGAACAGGGAGCGCGCCAGGAGGTGCAGCCGCGTGCCCCCGGTCCCGTAGACGGGGTCGCCCAGGATCGGACAGCCGAGCAGGGCGCAGTGCACCCGTGCCTGGTGGGTGCGGCCGGTGAGCAGGCGCAGCCCGAGCCAGGCGAGGCCGGGCGCCCGACCGAGCACGGTCCAGGCGGTGCGCGCCGGCTGCCCGTCCGGGTCGGGCCGCATGCGCCAGCCGGACGGGGTGCTGTGCCGGGCGAGCGGACGGTCCACCAGGCCCGACGCTTCCGCCGGGCCGCCGACCACCACCGCCCAGTAGGTCTTGACCGCCCGCCCCTCGGCGAAGCAGGCCTGGGCCTGCAGGAGGGCGGCCTTGCGCAGGGCGACCAGCAGGCAGCCGGCCGTGTCGGCATCCAGCCGGTGCGCGAGCCACGGGCCGTCCGCGCGTCGGCTCAGCGCCGGGAAGCAGTCCTCGACGCAAGCGCCGCCGGCCGGGCCGGCATGCACCGGCAAGCCGGCCGGCTTGTCCAGCACGACAAAGCGCCGGTCGGCGAACAGGACCGGCGGGATCAGGCCGCCGCCCTGCGGTCGAGGTCCGGCAGCAGCGCGGTGAGGATGCCGAGGGCGGGCAGGAACGCGCACACGCCGTAGACGGCGTCGATCCCGCGCGCGTCCGCCAGCAGGCCGAGCACTGCGGCACCCAGGCCGCCCATGCCGAAGCTCAGCCCGAAGAACAGGCCGGCCACCATGCCGACCCGTCCCGGCAGCAGCTCGGTGGCATAGACCAGGATGGCGGAGAAGGCGGAAGACAGCACCAGCCCGATCACCACGCTCAAGGCTATGGTCCAGCCCAGGCCCACATGCGGCAGAGCCAGGCTGAACGGCAGCACGCCGAGGATCGACACCCAGATCACCTGCTTGCGCCCGATCCGGTCGCCCACCGGGCCGCCGATGAAGGTGCCGGCGGCGACCGCGCCCAGGAACACGAACAGGTCGGTCTGCGCCGCCACGGTGGACAGCCCGAAGCGATGGATCAGGTAGAAGATGTAGTAGCTGCTGAAGCTGGCCAGGTAGAAGTACTTGGAGAACACCAGCGCGATCAGCACCGCCAGTGCGCCGGCGACCCGGCCGCGGCCGAGCGTCGGACCGCCGGCGTGTCGTGCCCGGGGCGCGGCAGCCGGCTGGGCCGCATACCAGCGGCCGACATGGGCCTGCAGGGCGGCGCCCACCAGCGCCAGCAGGCAGAACCAGCCAAGGCTCCTTTGTCCCAGCGGCAGCACGATGAAGGCGGCGAGCAGCGGTCCGAACGAGGTGCCGAGATTGCCACCGACCTGGAACAGCGACTGCGCGAAGCCGTGTCGGCCGCCCGAGGACAGCCGCGCGATCCGCGAAGACTCCGGGTGGAAGATCGACGAGCCGACGCCGAGCAGCGCCGCGCCCATCAGCAGGTGCGGATAGCTGTGCGCGACCGACAGGCCGAGCAGGCCGAGCAGGCTGAACACCATGCCGACCGACAGCGACCAGGGCAGCTTGCGGCGGTCGGTATACTGCCCGATCAGCGGCTGCAGCAGCGAGGCGGTGGCCTGGTAGGTGAAGGTCAGCAGGCCGATCTGCCCGAACGACAGGCCGAAGCCGCGCTTGAGCAGCGGATAGATCGCCGGAAGCAGCGCCTGCATCGAGTCGTTCAGCAGGTGGCACAGGGTGATGATCAGCAGCACCGCGAAGGCCGCACGTGCGGCCGGATCGGCGGAAGTGGGTCGATCGGCGACAACGGCGCTACGGTTCATGGTGTCTCGCCCCGGCCCTGTGAGCGTCGAATGGTGCAGCACGGCACGCGCGACCGGAACAACCGGTCGTGCATGGCAGGCACGTCACGACGCGCCGGATGCCCTTCGGGATCCCCGCCGGGACGAACGGACGGGGCGGCCCCGCCGTCAGGCCGCCGCGATCAGCTGCTCGATGTGCGAGCGCGTGTCCGCCACAAGGTTGGTGATCTCGCCGGTCGAGCTGGCGGAGCGCAGCGCCAGCGTCTTCACCTCCGAGGCCACCACGGCGAAGCCCTTGCCGGCTTCCCCCGCCCGCGCCGCCTCGATGGTCGCGTTCAGCGCCAGCAGGTTGGTCTGTCCGGAGATGCCGGAGATGTCGGCGGCGACCCGGCTGATGCGGTCCAGCATGCCGCTCATCACCCGCTCGGTTTCCCGCACCGCGGTGCGCCGGACCGACATGTCGACCGCGTAGAGGACCGTGCGCCGCAAGGTGCCGTCCACGTCCCGGAGCGGCTGCACGGTTCCGGTCAGGAACAGGGCCTGCCCGTCGCCGTGACGCAGCTCGATGTCCCGGCTGACGGACTGGCCGGCGGCCAGCGCGCTGCGGTCGGCATCGGAGAACACTGAGCCGTGCGACAGTTCCGGCTTGGCCGCCGCCTCCGCGGCCGATACGCCCAGCAGCCGCAGGGCCAGCTCGTTGAGCCGGACCACGCGCCCCTGCGCGTCCCACTCGATCACGACGTTCGACCGCTCGATCGCCTCGAGCCTGGCGCCCGCCTCGACCGCAAGCTGCTTGGTTTCCGTGATGTTCGCCTGCACCGACACATACCGGTCCAGCGTCCCGTCTGGGCCCAGGACGGGGTTGATGGACAGCGAGATCCAGTACGGCTGGCCGGTCTTGGTATAGTTGAGGATCTCCTCGTAGAAGGCCTCGCGGCGGCGCAGGTGCTCGCCGATGCGCCGCACCGTCTCCCCGTCGGTATGGCGTCCCTGCAGCAGCGTGCCCGGCTTGCGCCCGATCGCCTCCTCTGCGGTGAAGCCGGTCAGCCGGGTGAAGCCCGGGTTGACGTACTCGATGCGGCCCTGCGCGTCGGTGATGATGACGCTGTTGTCGGTCTTGTTGGCAACCAGGGACAGGATGGCGAAGCTTTGCCGGCGCCGCATCTCCTCGGTGACGTCGGTGGCGAACTTCACCACCTTGCAGGGACGGCCCGAAGCATCCAGCACCGGGTTGTAGCTGGCCTGGATCCACACCTCACGCTCGTTCTTGCCGACTCGGCGGAACTCCCCGGCCTGGAACTCGCCGCGGCGCAGCGCCTCCCAGAAGGCGCGGTAGGCAGGAGAGTCGCGTTCTTCCGGGGCCATGAACATCGCGTGCTTCTGCCCGCGCACCTCGTCGAGCCTATAGCCGATCGCGGACAGGAAGTTGGGGTTGGCGGACAGGATGGTGCCGTCCAGGGCGAACTCGATCACCGCCTGCACCCGGTTGATCGCCGCCATCTGGCTTTCGTGGTCGGCAGAGCGCTGCCTGGCCTCGGTGATGTCCGCCGCGAACTTCACCACCCTGCTGACCCGGCCGCCGAGGCCCTTGATCGGCGTGTAGATGGCCTGCAGCCAGACCTCGCGCCCCTCCTTGGCGATGCGGCGGAACTCCCCGGCCTGGAACTCGCCGCGGCGCAAGGCGTCCCAGAAGGCACGATAGGCCGGCGTGTGCCGGTCCTCCGCCGGCATGAACAGGGAGTGGTGCTGGCCGCGCACCTCCCTGGACGCGTAGCCCATCGTCGCCAGGAACCGGTCGTTGCCGCGCAGCACCGTCCCGTCCGGCTTGAACTCGACCACCGCCTGCGACAGTTCGATCGCCGCCGCCCTTGCCCGCGCTCCATGCAACTGAAACATCATCGGCCCTTGTTGATCACGTCTCCGTGTCCTTTAACCGATGCCGGTTAATCGAAGATGAAGCCGGCCGGCTCGCCTTGACGCGATCGTGCCGCTTGCCGCCCGTCATTCCTCCTCGGAGGTGCGCCGGACCAGCACCTCGCGTCGGCCAACGTGGTTGGCGGGGCTGACGATGCCCTCCTTCTCCATCTGCTCGATCAGCTTGGCCGCACGGTTGTAGCCGATCGACAGGTGCCGCTGGATGAAGCTCGTGGACGCCTTGCCCTCCCGCGCCACCAGCGCCACCGCCTGGTCGAACAACCCGGTCTCGCCGTCGAAGCCGCCGCCGCCGAGGCCGTTGCCGGAACCCCCGGCGCCGCCGGAGCCGCTGGACCCGCCGTCCTCCTCGAACATCGAGGTGACCTCCTCGACATAGACCGGCTCGCCCTGGGCGCGCAGCGCACGCACCACGTCCTCGACCTCGCCGTCGCCCACGAAGGGCCCGTGCACGCGGGTGATCCGGCCGCCGCCGGCCATGTGGAGCATGTCGCCCTGGCCGAGCAGCTGCTCGGCACCCTGCTCGCCCAGGATGGTGCGGCTGTCGAACTTGGAGATCACCTGGAACGAGATCCGGGTCGGGAAGTTGGCCTTGATGGTGCCGGTGATCACGTCCACCGACGGCCGCTGCGTCGCCATGATGACGTGGATGCCGGCCGCCCGCGCCATCTGCGCCAGGCGCTGCACCGTGGTCTCGATCTCCTTGCCCGCCACCATCATCAGGTCGGCCATCTCGTCGATCACCACCACGATGTAGGGCAGGTTCTCCAGCGACAGGCTCTGCTCCTCGAAGATCGGCCGGCCGGTCTCGGGGTCGAAGCCGGTCTGCACCTTTCGCGTCATGGTCTCGCCGGAGGCGCGCGCGGCGCTGACCCGCTCGTTGTAGCCGTTGATGTTGCGCACGCCGAGCTGGCTCATGCCGCGGTAGCGCCGCTCCATCTCGCGCACCGTCCACTTCAAGGCCGTCACCGCCTTGGCCGGGTCGGTCACCACCGGCGCCATCAAATGCGGGATGCCGTCATAGATCGACAGCTCCAGCATCTTCGGGTCGATCATGATCAGCCGGCATTCCTCCGGGCTCAGCCGGTACAGCAGGCTCAGGATCATCGAGTTGATGCCGACCGACTTGCCCGAGCCGGTGGTGCCGGCGATCAGCAGGTGCGGCATGCGGGCAAGGTCGGCATAGACCGGAGCGCCCGAGATGTCCTTGCCGAGCGCCAGGCACAGCCGCGCCGGGTGCTCCACCCAGGCGTCGCTGTCGAGCAGCTCGGAGAAATACACGGTCTCCCGGCGTGCGTTCGGCACCTCGATGCCGATCACGTTGCGACCGGGCACGGTGGCGATGCGCACCGCGGTGACCGACAGCGAGCGCGCGATGTCGTCGGCCAGCCCGATCACCCGGGCCGACCGGATGCCGGGTGCTGGTTCCAGCTCGTACAGCGTGACCACCGGACCGGCATGGATGGCGCCGATCGCGCCCTGCACGCCGTAATCCGACAGCACCGTTTCCAGCAGGCGCGCGTTGGCCTGCAGGCTTTCGGCCGACGGCCCGACATCCGAACGGGACGGCGCCGGCTTCAACAGCGACAACGGCGGCAGCCGCCACTGCCCGGTCGCCGATGCCGCCGCCGGTGCGGCTGCGGATGCGGGCGCCGGTCGTGGCGTTCCGGACGCTGTTCCGGATGCCGTTCCCTGGCGCGGGGCAGGGGAGGGGGGCTCGGGACGGGCGCCGAGCAGGCGGGCGATCGCCCGC
>CALMVN010000187.1 GCA_937873225.1 uncultured Acetobacteraceae bacterium | reverse complement strand
CGCGGCTTCGTCGCCAAGGGCCTCAAGGAGGCCGGCCACGTGGTCGACCAGGCCGACAACGGCAAGGACGGGCTGTTCATGGCGGTGAGCGAAAGCTTCGACACCATCATCCTGGACCGCATGCTGCCCGGCGGCATCGACGGCCTGCGGCTGCTGGAGACCATCCGCGCGCAGAACAACCGCACCCCCGTGCTGGTGCTGTCGGCGCTGGCGCAGGTGGACGAGCGGGTGGCCGGCCTCAAGGCCGGCGGCGACGACTACCTGACCAAGCCGTTCGCGTTCTCCGAGCTGCTGGCCCGCATCGAGGCGCTGGGCCGTCGCGGCAAGGGCGAGACCGGCCCCACCACCCGGCTCGCCGTGGGCGACCTGGAGATGGACCTGCTGTCGCGCCTGGTGCGCCGGGGCGGGCAGAAGATCGACCTGCAGCCCAGGGAGTTCCGGCTGCTCGAATATCTCATGCGCCACGCCGGCCAGGTGGTGACCCGCACCATGCTGCTGGAAGGGGTGTGGGACTACCATTTCGACCCGCAGACCAACGTGATCGACGTCCACGTGTCGCGCCTGCGGCAGAAGATCGACAAGCCGTTCCCCCACCCGCTGATCCACACCGTGCGCAACGCCGGCTACATGCTGCGTGACGAATAGGGCTGCCGCGACGGCGATGATCCGATCCGGAGCCTGGTCCAGGCTCCGGACCGGGCGCCGGCGCCGCACCCGCGACCGGCAGGCCGGCAGGCGCCGCAGCGACATCCTCCGCTCCGCCAGCCTTCGCCTGGCGCTGGTCTACGCGCTGCTGTTCATGCTCAGCGCGATCGTGTTCATGAGCTTCATCTGGTGGGCGACGATCGGCCTGCTGGAGCGCGAGGTGGACGCGCAGATCGACACCGACGCGCGCGCCCTGTCCGAGCAGTGGACCGCGGGCGGCCTGCCGGCGCTGGCCGAGACCATCCAGCAGCGCCTGGCCGACAACGTCGACGACGACGCGCTCTACCTGATGGTGGACGCGTCCGGCAGCCGGATCGCCGGCAACCTCCTGGCCTGGCCGCGCGACGTGGTGCGCTCCGACGTCACCTACCAGCTCGCGATCTCGCGCGCCGGCGAGCGCGGCCTGGCCGAGGTGCACGCGTTTTCCCTGCCCGGCGGGTTCCGGCTGCTGGTCGGCCGCGACGTGCGGGCCCGGGCGATCCTCAGGCGGCTGCTGACCGACACCCTGGTCTGGGCGATGCTGATGGTCGGCGTGCTGGGGCTGAGCGGGGCGTTCGTGGTGCGCTCGCTGTTCCGCCGCATGGTGCGCAATGTCGCCCGGACCACCCGCTCGATCGCCGCCGGCGACCTGTCGCAGCGGGTGCCGCTGTCGGGCAGCGGCGACGAGTTCGACCGGGTGGCGGAAACCATCAACGACATGCTGGACCGCATCGCCCGGCTGATGGACGGGGTGCGGCAGGTGTCCAACAGCATCGCCCACGACCTGCGCACGCCGATCACCCGCGCCCGCGCCCGGCTGGAGGACGCCGCCCTGCACGCGCCGGGGGCGGGCGAGATGCGGGCCGCGATCGACCGCGCGGTGGCCGACCTGGACGGGGTGACGGCAGTGTTCGAGGCGCTGCTGCGGATCGCCGAGATCGAGGCCGGCGCCAGGCGCTCCGCCTTCGCGCCGGTGGAGCTGTCGGCGCTGCTGGACGACCTGGCCGAGCTGTACGCGGCACTCGCCGAGGAGCAGGGTCTGCGCCTCCAGCGCCTTCCCTCGCCGCCCATCACCCTCGACGGCGACCGCCAGCTCGTGCAGCAGGCGGTCGCCAACCTGCTGGACAACGCGGTCAAGTTCTCGCCCGCGGGCGGAGTGGTGCGGCTGTCGGCGTCCAGCGAGGGCGGGGACGCGCGGATCGTGGTGCGCGACCACGGCATCGGCATGAGGCCCGCCGAGCTGGCCCGGGCGTCGGAGCGCTTCTTCCGTGCCGAGGCGGCCCGCAACACCCCCGGCTCCGGCCTCGGCCTGTCCCTGGTGCAGGCGGTGGCGCAGCTGCACGGCGGCAGCTTCATCCTCCGCACGCCCGATCCGGCGGCGGACGGGAACGCGGCCGGGCTGGAAGCGGTGCTGCTGCTGCCGCTCGTCGGCGCCGCACGGGGCACGGTGACGGTCCGGCAGAGCATGGAGCCGCCGTCATCCGTGGACCATGGGGAGGTGAGCCGGGCCCGGCTATCCTCGCCCGCATGAACCGTCTGCCCGTGCTCGCCTGCCTGCTGCTGCTGTCGTCCGGGCAGCTGCAGGCGCAGGACCGGGACGCGGTGGCGCCGATGGTGGTCACCAGCGACACCGGCGCCTACTGCCAGACGCTTCTGGCGGAGATCCGGGTTCATCCCGTCCTGCCGCCGGCCGTGCGCGAACTGCAGCAGGACGGCAGCCGGCTGTGCGACGAGGGGCTGGTCCGGAGCGGCATCAACCGGCTGCGCCGCGCGCTGATGGTGCTGCGCAGCGGCCACGCGGTTTCGGAAGCCGGCCAGGGCACCCTCCCGCACGGCTGAGCCGGGTGCTGCCGCCGTGACCCCGACGGGGACCGGCGCCGGCCGTGCGGCGTGGCCGGTGCATGGCCTGTCCTGCCGAGGAGGTCGGGCCGCATCCACGACGATGCGAACGGATGGCGCGACACGGCGTTCTGCGCGGGCTGCGCCGGCCAACCGTCGGCGGCCCGGCTCAACATCGATGAAGGATCGCCCGATGTCCGGCAGTCTCCGTGCTTCCCGCCTTCCCGCCGGCGCGGCGTTGCCGCGATCGGGCTGGTTCGTGGCCCTCGGCATCCTGTTCATCCTGCTCGGCGTGCTCGCCTGGGCGGACGTGGTGGCGACCACGCTGGCCAGCACGGTGGTGATCGGGCTGATGCTGATCGTGGCCGGGGTGGTGCAGGTCGCGCATGCTCTCGCCCATCGCGGCACCACCGTGTTTGCCGCCGTCATCTCCGGGCTGATCGGCGTCCTTTACGTCATGGGCGGCGTCACCATCATCGAGGAACCGGTCGCGGGCTCGGTGCTGCTGACCGCCGTGCTGGCCTTCTGCCTGGTGTTCGCCGGCCTCGCCCGCATGGCCTGGGCCGCCGGCCACAGGCGGCTGGGCGGCTGGTGGGGCCTGCTGCTCAGCGGGCTGGTCGCCCTGGCGGTCGGGATCCTGATCTACCTGTCGCTGCCCTGGTCCGGGCTGTGGCTGCTCGGCACGCTGGTGGCGATCGAGCTGGTGGTCGGCGGGGTGTCGGCGCTGATGTTCGGCCTGTCGCTGCGCCGCCTCGAGACGCCGAGGTAGGGCAGGCGGTCCGTCGCCTCAGTCGGCCGCCGCGGCCTTACGCAGCGGGCGCCGGAACCGCGACCCGGCCTCGGCGAACCCGGTGGCCCGGCAGAACCCGTCCAGGTCGGCGCGCCCTGCCGTCAGCACGAGCTCCAGCGTGTCGCAGCCGGCAACGCGGGCCGCCTGCGACGCCGCCTTGACCAGAAGCCGGCCGATGCCCCTGCGCCTGGCCTCGGGATCCACCAGGAGCCCGGTGACCTGCGCCACCGGATGCGGCGCCTCCAGCGTCCGGTACCAGTGCAGCGCCACCAGGCCGCTCGGCGGTCCCCATTCCAGCGCCACCAGCACCGTTCCGGCTCCTTCCCGCAGCGCGTCCAGGCGGTCCGACAGCGTGCGCGGCGCGATCGCGACCCCGACCCGGCGGAGCAGCTCGGCCAGGCCGGGCGCGTCAACAGCGGTCGCGGCGCGGATCTCCAGGCCGTAGCGGCGCTTCAAGCGGTCCTCCCTCCCTGTCCGCTCACGGAACCCGGCCGGACGCGGATCG
>CALMVN010000186.1:8032-9534 GCA_937873225.1 uncultured Acetobacteraceae bacterium | reverse complement strand
TCGTCCGACTGCGCGCGGCGATCGACTCCGGGTTGCTTGGCCGGCCGCGCTCGGTTTCCTGCATCTACAGCATGCCGCTGCGCCAGCTCGCGGCACGCCAGTTCGGTCACTGGATGTTCGCCGAGCCGGTCAACATCCTGCTCGAGCAGGCGGTGCATCCCTTGTCGCAGGTGGCAATCCTTGCCGGCGCGCTCGGTGCAGTGCAGGCCACGCCCGGCGCAGCGCTCCATACCGGCGTCGGCCGCTTCCACCCGTCCTTCGACGTCACCCTGCGCGGTGCCCTGCTGCCGGCCCAGCTCCGTTTTGCGGTCGGCGAAAGCTTCCCGTTCTGGCAGCTCACGGTTGTCTGCGACGACGGCGTCGCGGTGGCCGACATGATGGCCAACCGGATGCTGCGCTACCGCCGGACGCGTTGGCTCGATCTGGTTGACGGGCTGGTGTCCGGCGCTGCGACCGCAGGCGACGTCGGCCGCGATGCCGTCCGCCAGTTCGGCACCGGCGTGCTGGCCGTGTCCGGCCTGCGGCCGCGCAACGACCCCTTCTTCCTCAGCATGCGCGACAGCATCGGGGCGTTCCACCGGGCCTGCGATGCCGGCCAGCCCCCGCCCCTGGACGCCGCCTTCGGTGCCGGCCTGGTGGAGGCCTGCTGGCGGATCGCCGAGGCGGCAGGCGTGCCGACGCCATCGCCTCCCGTGCCGTCGCACCCTGCCGCCGGTCTGGCCGCGCCTGCCGTGATCGGGACGGTACGGCCGGACATCGCGGTGCTGGGCGGCACCGGCTTCATCGGCGTCGCCACGGTGGCGGCGATGCGCGACGCGGGCCGTCGCGTGGTGGTGATGGCGCGGAGCGCTGGCGGACCGGAGCAACCCGGCATCACCTGGCGGCGCGGCAGCATTACCGACCCTGCCTCGGTCGGCGAGGCGGTCCAGGGCGCACCGGTGGTGGTCAACCTCGCCCATGGCGGCGGCGGCGGCAGTCGGAATGCGATCCGCGACGCGATGCTGGGCGGAGCGGAAACCGTCGCCCGCGCCTGGCTCCAGACCGGCGCCCGGGTGGTGCATGTCTGCTCGATCGCCGCCCTGGCCCTCGGCTCGGCCGACACGGTGGTGACCGGGGCGAGCGCGCCGGACGCGCGGGACGAAGCGCGCGCCGACTACGCCCGGGCCAAGATCCTGACCGAGCGCAGGCTGGCCGAGCTGGCGTCCAGGGACGGGCTTCGCCTGGTGGTGCTGCGTCCGGGCCTGGTGGTGGGCGAGGGCGCGTCGCCGTTCCACGGCGGGCTCGGCTTCTACAACACCGAGGGCCACTGCATCGGCTGGAACGACGGGCGCAACCCGCTGCCCTTCGTGCTGGTGGAGGACGTGGCCGACGCGATCCTCCTCGCCTGCGACCGCCCGGGGATCGAGGGGCGGAGCTACAACCTGGTCGGTGACGTGCGGCTGTCGGCACGCGCCTATCTCGCCGCCCTGGCCGAGGCGCAGGGCAGGCCGCACCGGTTCCAT
>CALMVN010000186.1:5770-8022 GCA_937873225.1 uncultured Acetobacteraceae bacterium | reverse complement strand
GCCCTCCCTGCACGACCTGCGCTCGCGTGGCCTGCGTGCGCACTTCGACGTGTCCGACGCCGAGCGTGACCTCGGCTGGCATCCGGTCGCCGACCGCGAGCGCTTCCTCGACCGGGCGATCCGCGTGCATGCCAGGCCGACCTGATCCGGCGCCGCTGCTGTTGTCGGTGTTCGCGACCTTCGCGGTCGGGGGTCCGCAGGCGCGCTTCGCCAGCCTCGCCAACCGGCTGGGCGCGCGCTGGCGCCACGCGATCGTCGCCATGGACGGCAACCACGCCTGCCTCGAGCGGCTCGACCGGTCGCTCGACGTCACCCTCGTCACAGACGGGATCCGGGCGCCGAACCCGTTGACGCTTTACCGTCGACAGCGCGCCGTGCTGCACCGCCTGCGCCCGGACCTGCTGCTGACCCACAACTGGGGCAGCATCGAGTGGGCGCTGGCGAACCGGTTGCCCCGCCGGCTGGTGCCGCACCTGCATGCCGAGGACGGGTTCGGACCGGAGGAACGCGCAACACCCTTGCGCCGGCGCTCCTTGGCCCGCCGCCTCGTGCTGCGCGGCACGGCCGTGGTGCTGCCATCGGACACGCTGCGCCGGATCGCCGAGCGGCGCTGGCGGCTCCCGCCGGACCGGCTGCGCCACGTCCCGAACGGCGTCGACCTCGACCGCTTCGCCCCTCGCGACCGGCTGCCGCCGCTGCCGGAATGGGGACTGATCGGCGCCGGACCGGTGATCGGCACGGTGGCGGCGCTGCGCCCGGAGAAGAACCTCCTTCGGCTGCTGCACGCCGTCGCCGCCACCGCGAACCCGTCGCGGCTGCTGGTGGTCGGCGACGGTCCGGAGCGGGCGGCGCTCGAACGCCTCGCCGCCGCCCTGCTGCCGCGCGGGCGGGTGGCCTTCGTCGGCCACATGCCGGACCCGGCGCAGGCCTATCGCCACATGGACCTGTTCGCCCTGTCCTCCGACACCGAGCAGATGCCGCTGTCGCTTCTGGAAGCGATGGCAAGCGGCCTGCCGGCGGTCAGCACCGATGTCGGGGACGTGGCGCAAATGCTTGGGCGGGAAAGCCGCGCCTTCGTCACCCCCCTCGACGCGTCGGCGCTGGCTGCAGCGCTCGACCGGCTGGTCGCCGACCCCGCACTTCGTCGCCGCCTCGGCGAAGACAACCGCGCGCGGGCCGTGTCGCTCTACGACGAGCGGCAGATGATCGCGCGCTGGGCAAGCCTGCTGGCCGATGCGCGCTGAGCCGGCCCTGTTCCCCGCGCCGCGACCGGCACGGCTGCGTTCCCCGGGGCCGGTCTGCACCCTGGTCATCGACGCGGAGGAGAACTTCGACTGGCAGCGTCCGGTGCACGGCACGCACTACTCGACCACCAGCCTGCAGCAGCTGTCGGTGCTGCACGACATCCTCGACAGCTGGGACGTGGTGCCGGCCTACCTGCTCACCTATCCGATGCTGCAGGACGAGGACTCGGTGCGCCAGCTGCGCCGTCAGCTGGAGCGCGGGCGCTGCGTGCTGGGGGTGCAGCTGCACACCTGGGTGACGCCGCCGTTCGGGCACGGCGCCGTCCGCCACCTGTCCTATTCCGGCAACCTGTCGGCGGAGCTGGAGGAGCGCAAGCTGCTGTCGCTCAAGGACGCCTTTGTCGAGCGCTTCGGCTTCGCGCCCACGGTGTTCCGCGGCGGCCGCTACGGCTTCGGCGCGAACACCGCCTTTCTGCTGGAGAAGCACGGCTTTTCGGTCGACACCAGCGTGGCGCCGCGCACCGACTTCCGCACCGAGGGCGGCCCGGACTACCGCGGCTTCGAGTACGGCCCGTTCTGGTTCGGCCGTCGCCGCGACCTGCTCGAGCTTCCGCTCTGCCGCAGCGTGGTCGGCTGGGGCGGCGGCGGCGGCGGCGCCGCCTATCGCGCGCTGTCCGCACCCTGGGCGAGGCGGCTTCCGCTCGGCGCGCTGCTCACCCGCAGCCATTGTGCCGAGCGGATCACCCTGTCCCCCGAAGGCAACGACGTTCCGGCCATGCGTCGGCTGGCGGCGGGGCTGCAGGCGCGCGGCCAGACGCTGCTGGCAGTCAGCTTCCACAGCTCGTCGTTGACGGTTGGCGGCAATCCCTACGTGCAGTCGAAGGCGGACCTGCACACCTTCTACGACCGCCTGTCCGGCATCCTCCACCAGCTGTCGACCCGTACGGGCTGCCGCTTCACCGACCTGCTGCACGTGGCCGACCACCTGCTGCCGCCGGAGCGGGTGGC
>CALMVN010000186.1:2304-5670 GCA_937873225.1 uncultured Acetobacteraceae bacterium | reverse complement strand
CATCCTGGTGCTGGCGCCGCGACGCAGCTACCTCGACGGGCTGCCGATGATCGGCTGGCGCGAGCAGGACCGCCGCGCCCCGTTCCGGACGCTGCGGCTCGACCTGCTTCGCACCCTGATCCGTCCCGACGCGGCGGAAGGCGCGGCCGGGCGCGGCATCTGGCGGCAGGCGCGGTTCCGCCTCGGCGACCTGCGCATCCGCGCGCGGCTGCTGCGCACGGTGCTTCGGCTGGTGCGCGCTGGCGGGATACGTACGGTCTGCGTCGGCGAGCTGCTGTCGAGCGGCTGGCTGCTGCTCCTGCTGCGACGCCTGGTCCGGCTCGGGCTGCCGCTCCGGTTGGTCGCCTACGTCCACGGCGAGGAGATCACCACGCAGGACCCGTACGACCCGGACCGCCGGAGATGCCGCGCAGCCCTGCTGGCGGCCGACCGGATCGTCGTGGTCAGCCGCTTCACGCTGTCGGCGGTGCAGGCCCTGCTCGGACCGGAGGCTGCGTCACGCACCTGTCTGATCGAGAACGGCGTCGACGCTTCCTCTCCCCTTCCAGGTCCGAGGAGGCCCGACCTCCTGCAGCGCTACGGGCTCCAGGACCGCTTCGTGTTCATCTCGGTGTGCCGGCTGCTGGAGAAGAAGGGCCTGGACCAGGCGATCCGCGCCTTCGCCCGGCTCCTGCCGGCAGCGCCGGACGCGTGCTATCTCGTGGTCGGTGCCGGGCCGTTCGAGCCGGAGTTGCGTCGTGTTGCGCAGGAGGAAGGCGTGGCGGACCGGGTGATCCTGGCCGGACAGGTGACCGAGGAAGAGCTGGTCGCGCACTACCGGCTGGGCTGCGTGTTCGTCATGCCGAACCGCGAGATCGGCAACGGCGACACCGAGGGCTTCGGGCTGGTGTTCCTGGAGGCCAACGCGTGCGGCCTTCCGGTGATCGCCGGCCAGGACGGCGGCAGCCGCGACGCGGTGCGCGACGGCGAGAACGGGCTGGTGGTCGACGGCCGCTCGGTGGACGCGATCGAGGCCGCGATGCGGCGGCTCTACGAGGATGCGCCGCTGCGACGCGCCATCGCCGCCAACGGCCTGCGCGTCGCGACAACGAGCGGATGGAAGTCCCGGAGCCGGCAGTTCCTGGCGCTCTGCGGCGTCGATCCCGCACCCGGCGCGGCGTGAACCTGCCGATGCCGTCGCCCCGCAACGCGCTCCTGCTGTCGTTCCTGGAACGCTACACGACCACGCTGGTCTACACCGTGGCCAACATCGTGCTGTCCCGCCTGCTCACCCCGCACGATACCGGGCTTTTCACCGCAGGCTTCGCGCTCACGGTGCTGATCGGCACGTTTCGCGACTTCGGCGTCGCCACCTATGTCATCCAGGAGCCCGACCTGACCGACGCGAAGTGGCGCGCAGCACTCGGCGTCAGCTCCGTCACCAGCCTGTCCGTGTTCGCCGCCCTCCTGCCTGCGAGCGTGCTGGCAGGACGGGCCTACCACGACCCTGCGCTGACCCGGGTGATGGTCGTTTCCGGTCTCACCCTGCTGCTGATCCCATTCAACTCCCTGGTCCTGACCTGGCTCAGGCGGGAACTCCGCTACGGCGTGCTGTACCGGATCTCGCTGGCTGGCGCCGCGAGCCAGAGCCTGGTGACGGTGGCGCTTGCCTGGTCCGGCCATGGCGCGATGAGCATGGCCTGGGGTAGCGTCGCAAACTCCTTCGTCATCCTGCTCGGCAACGTGCGCCACCGGCCGCGCCAGTTCGGCTACCGCCCATCCCTGGCGGGCTGGCGCCCGATCGCCACGCTCGGCGGCTACGCCACCATCGGCAGCCTGTGCAACGAGGTCACACCCAACGCCGCCGACCTGTTCGTCGGCCACTTCGCGGGCCTTGCCGCCCTCGGGCAGTTCAGCAAGGGGGCCAGCCTGGTCACCTTCGTCAACAACGGCGTGACGGCCGCGATCATGCCTGTGGCGTTGTCCCTGTTCGCCGCCAAGCGGCGGGCGGGCGAGGCGCTGGACGCGGCCCTGCCGCAGGCGCTGGCGCTGCTGACCGGGTTCACCTGGCCTGCCTTCGCCGGCCTTGCGGTGGTGGCGCCGCCGGTCATCCGCCTGCTGTTCGGCAGCCAGTGGACCGCCGCCGCGGCGCCTGCGCGCGTCATCGTGCTGACCGCGATGCTGACCTCCATGACCGCACTGCATGCGGTGGTGTATCAGGCCGCGGGCGCGCTGCGGCTGCGCATGATGGTCCAGCTCGCGGTCACCCCGTTCCAGCTCGCGGTGCTGTTTATCGCCACCCGCGGCGGCCTGGTCGAGGCGGCCCTCGGCACCGCCATCAGCGCCGCGATCGAATTCCTTCCGTCACAACTGGTGGTGAACCGGATCTGCGGCAGCACGATGCGGATCGTCTGTGTCGCCCTGCTGCCAAGCGCCGCAGTGGCTGCCTCGACCGTAATCTCCGCTTTGGCCGCCGCCGCCGCGTTACAAGAAATGCCAGGCGTGCTGCCGCTTTTTGCCGTGATTGGGAGCGGCGTGCTCGGCTGGATTGTCGGCCTGGCGGTCACCCGCCACCCCCTGGGTACTCAGCTGGTCTCGTTGCTGCGCGACATGCGGCGCCGTTTCACGCTGCCGGGACTGACGTGACGGCAGCCCTGGCCATCCTGACTGGAACAAGGCGGCGCAGACCATCCGGTGGCGAGAGGCGGCACGACGAGCGACCGCGTCGCCGGCGGACCGGGATCACCAGGCTGAGGGAAGCGTCGGCAACTTCCAGCCGATGCGCGACGACCTCTGGACACCTCAGAGCACGTCAGGAGACATGCCACCTGCATCCTGTTGCTGCGTCAGCTGGTTCTGCCACTTCAATGCAGCTTCTCGGCGGCACAAGGGCAGAGAGCCTGGACCCTCTATCTATCACGATCTCAAGGTGCAGCGAATGCAGACACAGCGCATGAGGCAGATGGTGGAGCAAGCTTGGAAAGAACGTAGTCTCGAGTGAGCCGTGCAGGTTTGGTCAGTCAGCGGACGGCAAGGCAGCTACGGTGCCCGCCGGTCTCCTAAATCGTAGCTAGATGATTGTCGTTGTGGAACCGCTCAGGTAAAGACGCTACATGAGCAGCCAGTCTCTGCGTTTTGATGGGCTCACGGGGCTCCGGGGTTTGGGAGCACTTTGGGTGTTTATCTTTCATGCCTGCTACGGCATGAACGTGCCTATCGCAAAAGTTGGCTTCATGGGCGTGGACTTGTTCTTCGTTCTGAGTGGCTTCGTGTTGACACATGCATATCGGGAGCAGCTGACTTGGTCACTAGGGGATTATCTCCGTTTCATACGAGCCAGGGCACTTCGAATCTTCCCGTTGAACCTTACTACGCTTTCGGTGTTGT
>CALMVN010000186.1:0-2294 GCA_937873225.1 uncultured Acetobacteraceae bacterium | reverse complement strand
GTTTTAGTATGGTCTGGATTTACGGCACACGACTCACGTGTCGATGAACGTTTTGGCTTAACGTCTTTCCTTGCCAGTGCATTGCTCATCCAGAATTGGGTGCATTGGCTGCCGACGTGCTGGAACACACCAGCTTGGTCTCTTAGCGCAGAATGGTTTGGCTACCTCCTATTCCCAATACTGTTTGCCTTTTTGCGGCATGTCAGAGGTCTGGCAGCGCTTTGTTTGTGCTATGTCCTTCTTGCCTGTCTAGCAAGCTTCTTATGGGTTTGGCACGTCCGAGACCTCAACGGACAGGGCACACCGGGAATGGCTCGGATGCTCTTTGAACTTGCCGCGGGCATACTCGTATATCGCGTTTCGGAGAGCGGCTGGCGCAGCAGTCGCATTGGTAGCTTCTTTGCAGTGAGCCTATTTACGGTAGGTGTTGTCATACCAAATGGAACGCCGCTGGTGTTGGCAATGATCCCGCTCATCATCCTGGCTGCGGTCGAAGAGGGCTCCCCAGTTCAGCAGTTCGCATCATATAAGTGGGTCCTGTTCCTCGGCGAGATATCGTTTTCTATCTACCTAACACATTGGATTTTAATTCAAGTTGTAAATCGGCTCTATGTTCTACCGGAAGTGACAATTCCGGGCATTGCGGGCCGTATCTTGTTGACGTGGTTCGTCGTGCTGTCGGTTGCCTACATCAGCTACGTCGCCATAGAGGTTCCGTCACGGAGATGGAGCCGCAGTGGTGGAGGCAGAAGGTTTTCATCATAAGGAAAGATCAGAAACGTGTATAAAGCCTTACATGATGCTGAAGTGTCTCGTTGTTTCATCAGGACTTGGTTAAACAGCGCGCGATGATCGACAGAATGGATTTACCGTAACCTCTTTGGCTGAGCAAAAGTTTCGCTGCCGAAGTGGCCTAGAATGTATACGCCCTTGCCCGTTGGCGGATCAAGATACGAGAAGGTCCGCGATGATGCGTCGACCTTGTTGAGCAAAATAATTCTTCCGGAATCGATTGCTTCCGATGAAGTGAAAGAATTTGGCTTGGCTGTTGTCCGTCGGAAGTGGGAAAGTCGCATAGCGCGGAAACGGTAGAACCGCCGCTTTTAGAGAGTTTGCGATGACGAAATTGGAACCGGATTGCTCGGTACCCCATTCGCGCCAACGCGGCCCTAAAGCTCTCTTCATATCTGCATGAAATTGCTCCAGGAGTAGCATGGAGGCTCCGCCTTTAGCAAAACCAGCAAAGCCCGATGATGCTCGAACGTATTTGAGCTCGTCGGCCTTGTGCCAGTCACTAAAGGTACGCTCAAGTGCAATGCCGACATATGGCGAGTCAATTTCTCGAGCGTCAGCGGCGATCTCACGTAGGGTTTTTATACACCAGTGGTTGTCAGCATATGTAAAGGAAGTATTGGTTTTGATGCATTGCTTGACCTCATCGAGGTTCACTCCGGTTGCTAGAGTGTCGCAGTCGACTTGCACCGCATATTCGTGTTCCGACAGCCGGACCATGTGGACAAGGCGTTCCCAGGTACCACCCTTCTGACAAGGATCAGGATCAATATCTTCAAGAACAATGAAACAGATGCCTGGAAAGTGCTGTTCTAGCAGAGCTCGACTTGCTTCTGGAGTGGCCCGGTCAATGATCACGGACAGCTTGCCTGCGCCGAAATGGCGGTAGAACGCCTTCATCGACAATAAATACATCATGATGTCGGACTTAGCGACCATGCTTACAAAATGCCAAGGAGCGTCTACAACCGGCATCGGAGGTGTTTTCAAGATATCGCGAATCTGATAGTCGAAGCGCATACGGAACAATTTGTTCTTCAGGCGATAAAACATCATCACTCGCAAGGTTGTTATGGTTTCATCTACTACATGCAGGATCGAGAGACCTGTGCACACCCTCTCGGTCGCCGCGATCATCAGCTACGGATTGTGGGCAGATCCCAATTCCGCTGCCGCTCGCCGTGATGCACCACCGCCTGGCGGAACACCGTCATCTGCCCGGCGCTGACGGCGTTCCAGCCGAACTCTTCCGCGTACGCGCGCACCGCCGCCCGTTCCGGCCCGCCCGCGAGCAGCCGCCTAACCGCCGCCGCCAGCCCGTCCGGCGTATTGCTCCCGGCGATCACCCCCGCCTCAGCCGAACGCACCACCTCCCCGTTGCCCGGGATCGGGCTCGCCACCACCGGCGTGCCGCACGCCATCGCTTCCAGCAGCACGTTGGCCCAGCCCTCCCGGCTCGACGCCAGCACCAGCAGGTCCACCGCCCCGTAGATCGCCGGCAA
>CALMVN010000185.1 GCA_937873225.1 uncultured Acetobacteraceae bacterium | reverse complement strand
GGGGCTGGCCGAGCGCGCGGTGGTGACGAAGCCGATCGCCGTCGGCGACTACCTGTCCTACGACAACTGCCGGGTCGACGAGACCATGCAGATCGTCCGCCTGCGCCGCCAGCAGGACGCGATGCTGGCGCCAATTTCGCAGGAACGGGCGGCGCAGGAACGGCTGGCATGACCCTGCCGGCCGCTGCGATCGAGACCAGGACCAACCGTCCCGCGATCTACGACCGCCTGTCGGCCGCGGAGCTGCGGGAGGCGCTGCGTCGCATGCACCTGATCCGCCAGTTCGAGGAAGGCGCCGAGCAGGCCTACATGCGCGGCCTGATCCACGGCACGATGCACCTGTCGATCGGCCAGGAGGCGAGCGCCGTCGGCGTGTGCGCGGCGCTCAAGCCGCAGGACAAGATCACCTCCACCCATCGCGGCCACGGCCACTGCATCGGCAAGGGTGCGGATCCTGCCAGGATGTTCGCCGAGTTCTTCGGCAAGGAGGACGGCTATTGCCGCGGCCGCGGCGGCTCGATGCACATCGCCGACGTCGCCCAGGGCAACCTCGGCGCCAACGGCATCGTCGGCGGCGGCCTGCCGATCGCGGTAGGTGCGGCACTGGCGATGCGCCAGCAGAAGCGCACCGACGTCGTCGCCTGCTTCTTCGGCGACGGCGCCTCGAACGAGGGCGCGTTCCACGAGGCGCTGAACATGGCGGCACTCTGGAAGCTGGGCGTCGTGTTCGTGTGCGAGAACAACCAGTACGGCATGTCGACCTCGACCGAGCGGTCGATGTCGGTATCCAACGTCGCCGACCGTGCCGCGGGCTACAACATCCCGGCCCGCATCGTCGACGGCAACAGCTTCGCCGACGTCGCCGACGCCGCGTTCGAGGCGGTCGACCGCGCGCGCGCCGGCGGCGGCCCGAGCCTGGTCGAGTGCAAGACCTACCGGATCCGCGGACACTCGCGCAGCGACCGCAACCGCTACCGCACCAGGGACGAGATCGAGGCCTGGTCGGCACGCGATCCGATCACGCGCTTCGAAGCCGAACTGCTCGAGCTCGGCATCCTGTCCGGCGGCGACGTCCGCGCGCTGCGCGAGGCGGTCGACGCCGAGATCGCGGCCGGCATCGCCTTCGCCCAGAACAGCCCGCCTCCCCAAGTCGCGGAGCTGCTCCGCGACGTCCACTCGGACTGAAAACCGCCATGGACCAACCGGTGCGCGAGCTGTCCTACGCGCAGGCGCTGCAGGAAGCGATGGCGCAGGCGATGGAGGCAGACGACCGCGTGTTCCTGATGGGCGAGGACATCGGCATCTATGGCGGCGCGTTCGGGGTCACCGGCGACCTGGTCGAGCGGTTCGGCGCCGAGCGGGTGATCGACACGCCGATCGCCGAGCTGGGATCCGCCGGCGTCGCGGTCGGCGCAGCACTCTGCGGCAGCCGTCCGGTGCTGGAGTTCCAGTTCTCCGACTTCGCCACCCTGGCGATGGAGCAGATCGTCAACCAGGCGGCGAAGATCCGCTACATGCTGGGCGGCGCCGTGTCCGTCCCTCTGGTCATGCGCTTTCCCGCCGGCTCCGGCACCGGGGCGGCGGCGCAGCACAGCCAGAGCCTGGAAGCCTGGTTCGCGCACGTGCCCGGCCTGAAGGTGGTGCAGCCCTCGACGCCGGAGGATGCCAAGGGTCTGCTGCTAAGCGCGATCGATGATCCCGACCCGGTGATGCTGTTCGAGCACAAGCTGCTGTACAAGACCAAGGGCCCGGTCCCGCCCGAGCCGTACCGCACGCCGATCGGCAAGGCCCTGATCCGCCGCACCGGGCGCGACCTGACGATCGTCGCCACCGCGATCATGGTGCATCGCGCGCTCGAGGCCGCCGCGATCCTGGCCGCCGACGGCATCGACGCCGAGGTGATCGACCTGCGCTCCCTGCGGCCGCTCGACCGCGACACCCTGGTCGACAGCGTGTCCCGCACCACCCGCCTGCTCTGCGTCTACGAGGGCGTCCGGACGCTCGGCATCGGCGCCGAGATCAGCGCCCTGATCGCCGAAAGCGAGGCGTTCGATCGCCTCGACGCGCCGATCGGCCGGCTCGGCGGCGCCGAATGCCCGCTGCCCTACAACCCCGAACTGGAGCGCGCGGCGGTGCCCCAGGTCCCGGACATCGTGGACAAGGCACGCGCGCTGGTGCGCGGAACCGTCTGACCGTGGCCACCGAGATCATCTTCCCGCGCGTCGACATGGACATGGCGTCGGGCCGGTTCAGCCGCTGGCTGGTCGAGGAGGGCCGTCCGGTCGCCAAGGGCGAGCCGCTGTTCGAGATCGAGACCGACAAGGCGGCGATGGAGATCGACGCGCCGGCCAGCGGCATCCTGCGTGGCGTCCGCGCGGCCCGCGGTGAGGAGGTTCCGGTCGGCGCCGCGGTCGGCTGGATCGTGTCGCACGGCGAGGCCTGGCGCGAGCCGGCGTCCGCCGCCCCACACCCGGAACCGGCGATCCTGTCCGTGCCGGAAGCCGCCGCTGCGCCATCCGAGGTCGCGCCGCCTGCGGCTGTTCTCGACCCACCGACCACCCTCCTGCGCGCGACGCCGCTGGCGCGCCGCGAGGCGCGACGCCTGGCCATCGACCTCCATCGCGTGCAGGGAACCGGTCCCCGCGGCCGCATCCTGGCCGCCGACCTCCCCCGCCAGCAGGACGCCACAACGCCGCCGGACGCGGCGGCGCCGGACCTCCTCCGGACCGGCCTGCACCGCGAATGGCGCGGCCAGCCGGAGCACGCCGCCGGCCTGCCGCTGGTGTTCCTGCACGGGTTCGGCAGCGACCTGTCCGGCTGGCGCGCGGTGTCGGCCGGCCTGCAAGGCAGCCACCGCCTGCTGCTGGTCGACCTGCCCGGCCACGGCCGGTCCGGAGCCGCCGGATCAACCGGCTTCGAGGACCTGGTCGACGCCGTGCAGGCGGTGCTCGACGAGGAAGGCGTCCGCCGCTGCGTCCTGGTCGGCCACTCGCTGGGCGGCGCGGTGGCGCTCGGCCTGCTCGACGCCGGCATCGTCGAGGTGGCCGCGCTGTGCCTCCTCGCCCCCGCGGGCCTGGGCCCCGAGATCGACGGCAGCTTCCTGTCCGGCCTGCTCCGCGCCCGCTCGGAAGCGAGCCTGGCCCCCTGGCTCCGCCGGCTGTTCGCCGATCCGGCAGCCGTCACCCCCGCCTTCGTCCGCGCCACGCTGCGCGGACGCACCGGCGACCACGTCGCCTGCCAGCAGGCGCTGGCCGAGGCCGTGTTCCCGGACGGCACCCAGGGCATCTCCCTCCGGCACGTGCTGGGGCGCGTGACGATGCCCGCCAAGGTGGTCTGGGGCACGCGGGACACCATCATCCCGCCGCGGCACGCCGCCGCCCTGCCGGGCCGGATCGCGCTGCACCGGGTCGAGGCCGGGCACATGCCGCATGTCGAGGCGGCGCCGCTGGTGTCGGCGCTGATCGCCGAGCTGGCCCGGAGCGTGCCGGCCTGATCCATGCTAGAGCCGCGGCCATGAGCGACCCCGACCTGGACGAGGACCTGCGGATCCGCGCCGCCTGGCTCTACTACATGGAGGGCCTGACCCAGGACCAGGTCGCCCAGGAGCTCGGCATGACCCGCGCCCGGGTGCTGCGCATGCTGGCGGCGGCGCGGCAGGACGGCACCGTGCAGATCCGGGTGCAGTCCTCCCTGACCCGCTGCGTCGAGCTCGAGCGCATCATCGAGAAGCAGTACGCGATCGAGCGCGCCATCGTGATCCCCTCGCCGGGCGACGAGAGCAAGCTTCCGGGCATCCTCGGCACCATGGTCGGGGCCTATGTCGCCGACGCGCTAACCGACAACATGAGCATCGGCCTCGGCTGGGGCCAGACCCTCAGCGCCGCGCTGTCCTCGCTGCCGAAGCGGCCGTACCAGGGCGTCCGCGTGGTGTCGCTGCTGGGCGGGCTGACGCGGGTCAGCGCGTTCAACCCGTCCGAGTTCGCCTGGCGCTTCGCCGACCAGATCGCCGCCGAGTGCTACCTGATGGCCGCCCCGGTGTTCGCGCCCGACGTGCACACGCGCGCGGCCCTCATGCACCATTCCGGCATGCAGGACCTGTCGCGCCGCGTCGCCCAGCTCGACTTGGCGATCGTCAGCGTCGGCGACCTGTCGCCGCGCTCGACGATCGCCAAGTTCGGCCTGCACGGCCAGGCGGAGCTGGCCTCGCTGGAAGAGGCCGGCGCGGTCGGCGACGTGCTGTGCCGCTTCATCGACGCCGACGGCCGCATCGTCGACCACGACATCAACGAGCGCGTCGTCGCCATCCACCCGGACGACCTGTCCTCCGCCCGCAAGCTGGTCCTGGCGTCGGGCGGCTGGTACAAGTTCACCGCCATCCTCGCCGCGATCCGCCTGCTTCGTCCCGACGTCCTGCTGACCGACGAGGTGGTCGCGGAACGCCTCACCAAGGCCGGTCCGTGTTGAACGGATCAGGTCGTCGCGCCGCTTCCGGTCATCGCCGCCGGCGGCCTTCCGGCGCACCAGCCGCTCCAGCATGTCGATCCCTCCCCTGCTGTCGTCGAGGCAGGACAGGGTAACGACCTTCCCGCCGCCGACCCGCCCGGATGCTTGACGCACCTCGTTGCCGACCCTGCCCGACGTTTCGACACAACGGGCAGGCTGGTCGGCGATGGTCTACGCCCAGCGGAGGGCGTGGCCTGCTCCTCGACAGGCGGGGACCGGTGGAAAGGTGGTGGATCTCGCCCTGGTTCTCATAGCAGCGGCGTCAGGGTTCGACCGGCAGGCGAGCGAGCCGCGGGGCTCCCCCCATCGATCCGCTTCGCAGCTCGATCCGCTGGGGCCGGAGGCCCCGACCCCGTATCGGGTTTCCAAAGGGCATCTGCCCTTTAGCGGGTCCAGGGCAGAGCCCTGGCCTGTGCAGGTCGACCCCCACCGCCGTTGGTATCATAGCGCCTGCCCGGAACAGGTCGAGCTGGCTCGGCCATGCATCTGGCGCTTCATCCGGCCGCAGTCCTGGTGATCTGCGCCTCGACCCGCGCCCCGCACCAGAACCCGTCGCCTGTTCTCCGCCCCGCGACGTTCTTCGCGATCTGGTGGCGCCCTCGGTTCTACCGTCCCGCCCTTCCCGCGCAGCCGCGCGTCGCGGCGCACCGTTGCGGAGCCGCCTGCCCGGCCGTACGAGACCCGTATCCGTGTCCCGGCGGCGATGCGAGGCCGCTGGAGGAACGGTCGATTCCGCGCTGACGCGCGCGCCGTTTCCTTCTAAGCCGAGGGCCGTCACGGCGCCCGGACACGGCGCGGGAGGGGAGCGCGCACTTGGCCGACCGTTGGAACAGCCTGCCCGGGATGCTGCTCGACCTGGCCGGCCGCCGGGGCGACCGGCCGATGCTGCGGCACTGGGCGGCGGGCGGCTGGCAGCAGACCAGCTGGCACGACTTCGCTGCCGCAGTCGCCGCCGCTGCGGCCGGCCTACGGGCGCAGAACGTCGTCGCCGGCGACCGTGTGCTCCTGGTCAGCGAGAACCGTCCGGAGTTCCCGATCGCCGAGACGGCGCTGCTGTCGCTCGGCGCCGTCGTGGTGCCGACCTACGTCACCAACACGGTGCGCGACGACGCCCACATCCTGCGCGACAGCGGCGCCAGGGCGGCGATCGTGTCCACCGCCGCCCTGGCGGCGCGTGTGCGCGAGGCGGCCGGCCCGGCCGGGCTCGCGCTGCTGGTGTCGATGGAGCCGGCCGAGGCGGCGCTGTCCTGGCAGGCGCTGCTGGACGACCCAGGCGACCCGGCCCGGCTCGCGGCCGACGTCGCCCTGATCCGGGCCGACGACCTCGCCTGCCTGATCTACACCTCCGGCACCGGCGGCCCGCCCAAGGGGGTGATGCTGCCGCACCGCTCGCTGCTGGCGAACCAGCAGGCCGTGGCACAGGCGGTGGCGCCGCTGCACCTGGACGGCGAGCGCTACCTGTCGTTCCTGCCGTTATCGCATTCCTACGAGCACACCATCGGCAACTACCTGCTGCCCTCGCTCGGCATGGAGGTGGTGTACAGCCGCGGCGCCGACCGGCTGGCGGCCGAGTTCCGGGAGATCGAGCCGGCGCTGGTCACCGCGGTGCCGCGCCTGTTCGAGGTGCTGCGCGGCCGGATCACCGCCGAGGTCGCGCGACAGCCGCGCTGGAAGCGGTTCCTGTTCGCCCGCACCCTGCGGCTCGGCCTGCGCCGACTCGACGGGCCGCGCCTGACGGCGTTGCAGCGGGCGGAGGACGCGCTGCTCGACCGGCTGGTGCGGCGCACCGTGCGACGACGCTTCGGCCGCCGGCTCCAGGCGATCGTGTCCGGCGGCGCCAGGCTGGACCCGGAACTGTCCGGCTTCTTCCTGGCGCTCGGCGTGCCGCTGCTGCAGGGCTACGGCCAGACCGAGGCCGGTCCGGTGGTCAGCGTGAACCTGCCCTGGGACAACGACCGGCGCAGCGTCGGCCGGCCGCTGCCTGGCGTGGAAGCGCGGATCGCCGACACCGGCGAGCTGCTGGTGCGCGGCGACCTGGTGATGGACGGCTACTGGAACGACACCGGAACGGTGCCGGCGATCCGCCACGATCCCGCGTCTGATCCGCAAGGTTCCCCCTGGCTGCACACCGGCGACGTGGCGCGCATCGAGAACGGGCGCATCGTGATCCAGGACCGGCTGCGCGACTTCATCAAGCTCGTGGGCGGCGAGATGGTCAGCCCGGCCAAGCTGGAAGCGCTGCTCATGGGCGAGGACGCCATCGCCCAGGCGGTGGTCGCGGGCGAAGGCCGGCATCACGTGGTGGCCCTGGTGGTGCCGTTGGAGGATGCCGACCCGGCCGCCGCGATCCGTCGGGTGAACGCCCGGCTGGCGCGTCCCGAGCAGATACGGCGCTGGTGCGTTGTGCCCGCCGCCACGATCGAGAACGGGCTGCTGACGGCGACGATGAAGCTCCGCCGCCGCCTCCTGCTGCAGCGTCACGCCGCGGAGGTCGACGCGCTGTATGCCCCGGCCGCGAACGACGCCGGCCGCGGACGCGCCGCCGCCGCCAACACCTGACGACTCGGCCTGCGATCTGGCGTCCGGCGCCCGTAGAACCTATAGTGAACGGATGACGCAGCAGATCGTCATCACCGAGAAGACCAGCCAGGCGAAGGACGTCCGCGCCGCGGTCGGCAACCGCTACGGCGCGATCCTGCCGGCGGAAGGCCACCTGTTCGACCTGCTGGAGCCGCAGCAGGTGGAGCCGTCCTGGTCGCGTTGGACGGCGGTGCTGCTCCGGCCGGACGGGCTCTACGGCACCAGGCCCGCCAGCGGCGGCAACAAGGCATCCAAGCTCCGGGCAATACGCGAGGCGCTGCGCACCGCCCGCTGCGTCTGGCTCGCCACCGACTGCGACCGCGAAGGGCAGCTGATCGGCCAGGAGATCCTGGAGCACTACCGTTACAAGGGCGAGGTGCGACGGGTGATGTTCACGGCGCAGGACCCGCAGACGATCCGCGACGCGTTCGCCGCAGCAAAGCCGAACCGGGACTACCTGCCGCTGTACCAGGCGGCCGTCGCCAGGCGGCAGGCGGACCAGATCTACAACCTGTCGCTGACACGCACCGCGACCGTGACCCTGTCGCGCGGCCGCGGCGGCGTGATCGGGGTTGGCCGGGTGAAGACGCCGACGCTGGCGATCGTGTGCCGGCGCGAGGAGGAGATACGCGACTTCGTGGTCCAGCCCTTCTTCGAGGTGGTGGCGACCGCCACCGTCGGCGCCGGCCGGTTCCGCATGCGCTTTGCCCCGAAGGAGCGGATCACCGACCGCGCCGCGGCCGAGGCAGTGGCAAAGCTGGCGGACGGCCATGCCGGACCCCTGGCGGTCAAGGTGGAGGAGAAGCGGCAGGCCCCGCCCCGGCTGCACGACCTGCCCTCGCTGCAGAAGCTGTGCGCGTCCCGCTTCGGCTGGTCGGCGGCACGCACGCTGGAGGTGGCGCAGGAGCTTTATGACGGCAGCGCCAAGAAGATCATCACCTACCCACGTGCCGAGACCCGCTACCTGCCGGAAAGCCTGGTCGGCCAGGTGCCGCCCATCGTCGCCGGCCTCAGGGTCGGCCGGAGCTTCGCGGGGATCCCGGTGCCGGACCCGCCGCTGACCCGGCGCGGCCTGTCCGGCACCTTCAGCGACAAGGGCCTGGCGGGCGCCAGCCACCACGCGGTGATCCCCAACCACAACACGATCGGGACCCTGCGCGAGGTCTGGCCGCGGCTGAGCACCGACGAGCGCCGGCTGTTCGACGTGATCGCCCGCTCCTACCTCGCGGCGATGATGCCGGACTTCCGCTACCGGCAAACCACGGCGCTGCTGGACGTGCAGGGCCACCCCTTCCGCGCCGCCGGCCGGCAGCCGATCGAGCTCGGCTGGCGTGCCGCCTTCCCGGATTGGCAGCCGGCCGAGGAGAAGGGCGACCAGGCGCAGCTGCTGCCGGCGCTACGGCCCGGCGAGGCGGCGGCGCTGTCCGATCCGCTGGTCGAGGACAAGGAGACCCGGCCGCCGCCGCGCTACAACGAGGGCACGCTGATCGACGCGATGCAGAACGCCTGGCGCTTCGTGCCCGACGAGGCGCTGCAGGCCAGGCTGAAGCAGGCCAAGGGCATCGGCACCCCGGCCACCCGGGCCGAGATCATCCGCGGCCTCAAGGCGCAGGACCTGCTGGCGGTGGAGAACAAGGCGATCGTGCCGACCGGGCGCGGCCTGCTGCTGCACGAGGTGCTTCGCGCCGCCGACCCGGCCCTGGTCGACCCGGGCGTGACCGCACAGCTGGAGCGGCTGCTGGACGGAGTGCTGGTCGGCGAGACCGCGATGATGGGGGCGATCGACGCCGTGTGCGCCCAGGCGGAGCGGATCATCGGCCGGCTTGCCGGACACGGCGCCGCCGGCCTTCCCGACGCACGCGCCCCCGACGCGCCGACGCCGGTCCGGACCGCGCGGCGGACGGCCCGAGCCAAGCCGGACGCGAAGCCGGCGAAGCGGACGCCGCGCAGGACCGACGCGCAGCCCCCTTCCCCCGCTCCGGCCACCGGCGACACCAAGCTGCGCATCCCGTACGGCAACAAGGAGACGGCGCAGAAGCTCGGCGCGCGCTACCGCGACGGCGGCTGGTATGCGCCGCCGGGCGTCGACCTCCACCGGTTCCGCGACCATGGCTGGCTCTAGAACGGCGCCGGACCAGGACGACACGATCGCGTCCGCCGTGAACGGTGTTCACAGGCGCATCATCCACGTCGACATGGACGCGTTCTACGCCTCGGTCGAGCAGCGCGACGACCCGGCCCTGCGCGGCCGGCCGGTGGCGGTGGGCGGCTCGCGTGTCCGCGGCGTGGTGGCGGCGGCGAGCTACGAGGCCAGGCGTTACGGCGTGCGCTCGGCGATGCCGTCGGTCACCGCGCGCCGGCTGTGCCCGGAGCTGGTATTCGTGCCGCCGCGCTTCGACACCTACCGCGCGGTGTCGCAGCAGATCCGGCAGGTGTTCGAGACCTACACCGAGCTGATCCAGCCCCTGTCGCTGGACGAGGCCTATCTCGACGTGACACGGCCGCTGCGCGACCTGGGCTCCGCCACCGCCATCGCCCGCGAGATACGCGCCCGGATCCGCGACGAGACCGGCCTGACCGCCTCGGCCGGGGTGTCCTACAACAAGTTCCTGGCCAAGCTCGCGTCCGACCAGCGCAAGCCGGACGGGCTGTTCGTCATCACGCCCGCGCGTGGGCCCGGCTTCGTCGAGACGCTGGCGGTGGACCGGTTCCACGGGGTAGGCCCGGTGACGGCGGCGAAGATGCACGGGCTCGGCATCCATACCGGGCTCGACCTGCGTGCCTGGCCGCTGGAGCGCCTGCTGCGGCATTTCGGCAAGGCCGGGCCGCACTACCACGCCATCGCCCGCGGCGAGGACGACCGGCCGGTGGTGACGGACCGGCCGCGCAAGTCGCTCGGCTCGGAGCACACCTTTGCCGCCGACGTGTCGGACTGGGAAGCCGCCTGTGCCGCGCTGGCCCCTGCGATCGACAAGGTCTGGACCGGCTATGAAAAGGCGGGGCGGCCGGCGCGCACGGTGACGCTGAAGGTCAAGTTCTCCGACTTCCGCATCGTCACCCGGGCGGCGTCCAGCCAGGCACCGTTCGCGACCCGAACGGCGCTGTCGGAAGCGGCGATCGCGCTGCTGCGCGGGCTGTTCCCGTTCGAGCGCAGCATACGGCTGCTGGGCGTCAGCGTGTCGCGCTTCGAGACGGCGGTTCCCGCGGTCATGCCCGACCTGTTCGGCTGAACGCCTGGCTCCGGACCAGCCCTGATGCCGCCCGGGTTCCGCGAACGGCCCGAACGTGATAGGGTTATGGATCATCACAGCGCCGCGGCACCCGATCCCTTGTCGTCACGTCCCCTGCGTGACGATGCGGAAAACGGTCGAGCACACGGTGCGGCATCCCCGATGCCGGGCGGGACAGGAGACGGCAGGCCCATGCTGACCAAGACGGCGACACAGATCCAGGACGACGTGGACGGCGACGCCCTGCCCGACGACGCGTCGACCGATGCCGCGGCGCCCGCGGAGTCCGAGGCGGAAGCCCAGGCGGACAGCAGACCGCGTCCCAACGCCGCCCGCAAGCCCCGCGACGACGAGCCGTTCGCGGAAGGCGACCACGTGGTCTACCCGACGCACGGGGTCGGCAAGGTCGAGCGCATCGCCACCGAGGAGATCGCCGGGCACAAGCTGGAGCTGATCCACATCACCTTCGAGGAGAACCGGATGACGCTGCGCGTCCCGGTGGCGAAGGCGAAGAGTGCGGGCCTGCGCAAGCTGGCGACGCGCAAGCTGTTCGACGAGGCGCTGGCGATCCTGAAGGGGCGGGCGCGGATCAAGCGCACCATGTGGTCCAGGCGGGCACAGGAGTACGAGGCCAAGATCAACTCCGGCGACCCGCTGGCGATCGCGGAAGTGGTGCGCGACCTGCACCGCAACGCCGGCCAGCCGGACCAGAGCTTCTCCGAGCGGCAGATCTACGAGGCGGCGATGGACCGGCTGGCCGCAGAGCTGGGCGCGCTGGAGCGGATCGACAAGAACGCCGCCGCCGTGAAGCTCGCCGAGTATCTCAAGACCATCACCTAGGGTTCGTGGCCGAACTGCCAGGCTGCCGCAGCTTCGCGTCGGTGTCCGACCGTGCTTGCCGAAAGGCTTCCTGGCCGCCAACGAACCCGGTCATGGCCGGGAACGATGGCAGGTGCGCCCCTTCTGCCCGATCCTGTCGAGCGTCACCTGCGCTCGACCGTCCTGCAACCACGGCGTGGTCCGCTTGTCGGGATGGGCGACCGCAACGGTAGCGTCCGCGGTCAGGAGCTTCTTTCTGCGAACGCTGCCTGATACCAGCGGCGTCGGGATCCGACCGGAAGGCGAGCAAGCCGCAGGGCTCCGCCCATCGATCTTGATATTTGGGTTTCCACAGGGCGACTGTTTCCTTGGCTGGTCCAGGACAGGAGCCTGGCCTGTGCAGGTCGAACCCTGAGCTCGGTCACCGGCTTGCGGGTGAACCTGTCGGGCCTTCCGGCGCGAAAAGCCGAGGCGGCGCACCACGCACGGCATGCTGGCCGGATGGAAGCGCTTGTTCCGGCGCAGCGCCGCTTCCCGGCATGGATCGTTGAGCGTCCAGCCCGGCATCCCGCTCCGCTCGGGATCCGGACCGCGCAGGATTGATGCCGCCGCCGCTCGGAACATCACCGGATCAGCTGTAGTCACCTGATCGGGAGAGATGCTCGTTGAAACGACGCGCTGGATCGCAGCCGGCGAACGAACGTGAACCGGTTGCGGTCTAGAAGCTCTGCTTGTCGAGCCATCGCCTCGCCATCATCAGGTAGACGACCTGGATGGCGAACACCCCCGCACACAGGAACACCCTGACCCTGCCCGGCAGGTGGGAACCGCTCGACAACAGGTCCAGGTTGGTGGTGACCACGGCCAGAAGCGGAAAGAAGGCGAGCGCGAAGCCGGTCCCGGCGAACCAGGTGGGCTTGCCATCGACGCCCCATTGCATCGGCAGCTGGCCGACGCCTTTCCAGGCGAGGTAGCCGATCGCCGCCATGCCCGTCATGACGGCGAGCAGCAGGAAGTAGCAGACCAGCCAGATCTGGTTGGCGCTCATGGAAGCACCCATCCCGGCAGCATGGCGACCTGCCCTTCATACCAGGCCGGGAGCCTTCCGCAACTTTCTCCGCATCCAGCAGGTCAAGGTCCAGCCCGGCAACATCGGACCCTCATCGAGATCGAGCTGCCGGTGCCGGAGGGCTGGGTCCTTTCCGCCTTTCCTGTGCTTCCAGCCTTTGGCGGCAGGGTGCGCCGCTTGCGCAGGCCGAGCAGGTCCGGCCTGGCGAGCGGCAGCGACGCAGGCGAGGACGAGGTTGGGCGACTACTCCGGGCGCCGTCGGCGACTGGGGCCAACGTCGGCCTGGGCGCGGCCGTTGCGCGCAGCCGCCGCCGGTGTTCGCGGTCATGAACCGCGTACCTGTCCTGTCTCCAGGGCAAGCTGCTGTGCCAAGCTTCCATGAAGGAGGACGGCGTCCTGAAGGTGAGAAGGACCCAGCGTCGCAAACCCTGACGTTGCCAGCGTGCCGGTTCGTCCTCCGATCCGCTTGCAGACTAAGGGGTGAAGGGGATGACCATCCCCTTCCGGGTGCAGGGCAGAGCCCTGCCGTGACGGGTCCGGAGCCGGATCCTGCCTCAGGGAAGCAGGCCGCCGAGGTCGCAGCTGGCGGTGCTGCTCATCGTGGCGAGCACGCTGTCGGTGGAGGTTTCGTGCCGGGTGACGCAGCCGGCCACGGTGCCGGCGGACAGGTAGTCGGCGGTGCTGCTGCCGACATGCGACGACACCGATCCGTCCGCCGCCAGGTCGAGCACGTCGGTGGGCGCCACCGTCTCGCGCACCAGCGACGCGTCCGACGGCACTCCGCCGGCCAGTCGCAGCAGGCCGTCCTCCAGCGACTGCCGCACCGTCGTGGTCTGCGTGGCGCTGCCGTCGGCGTTGGCGGTGTAGGCGTAGTGGAGGTCGAGCGGATAGGAGAAGCTCCGCACCGACACGTTCTGCCGGCCGGCGGCCTGCGTGGTCACGGTGCTGACGGTGTCGGTGCGCTGGACGACGTCCTGGTCATCGACCGTGTCCGACACGTCGAAGGTCTGGCTGTTGGAGAACCGACCGACCTGCGCCACGGTGGTGGTGACGGCGCCGTGCGAGGTGATGGCGGTGCCGCTGATGGTGTAGTCGTGCTGCGAGGTGGTCAACACGGTGCCGCTGGCGACGCCGTTGTTCTGCGTGATGCTGCTGGTCACGACCGGGGCGGGTGCCGCCAGGGTGTTGCGGGTGACTGCGCCGGTCACCGTGCTGCCGTTGTGGTCCAGGAACAGGTAGAGCGTGCCGGTGACGGAGAAGTACTGGTTCGCGCCGGCGACCGACAGGGAGACCGTGTGCGGCCGGCCGTCGTCGATGGCGCCGACGAACGGGGTCAGCTCCACCGAGTACGGGGAGAACGCCAGAGTCTGCACGCCCGGGATCGGCTCCCAGAGATAGGGGTCGATGCCGCCGGTGAAGATGAACGGATACACCGGCGCCACGCCGGCCGGGATGCCGTCGATCGCCACCTGCCCTTCCCGGAAGGCGCCGCCGCCGCAGGTTTCCAGCGTGCCGGCCAGCGCGTCCGGCACGCAGGTGTACCAGAACTCGTCGTCGGACTGGATTTGCAGCAGCACGTCGAGCCGCGCCCGCTCCACGTTGGTCGGCAGCACGCCGG
>CALMVN010000184.1 GCA_937873225.1 uncultured Acetobacteraceae bacterium | reverse complement strand
CGGGGCCGGCCCCCGGCGCGGCCGCGGCTCGACCCCGCCCCGCGCCGCCGCGGCGCCGGCACGGCGGAGGACGCCGAGCGGCGCCGCGCGGCCGCCGGGGCGCAGCGGCGGCCGCGACAGCACGATCCGGCCGCTGCCGTGCAGCACCGGAAGCAGGGCGGCGACCTCGCCGGCGGACAGGGCGCCGCGCAGCACGCTCGGCCCGGCGCCGAGCAGCCGGATCGTCACCGCCGGCCCGCGCCGGGGCGCCTGCAGGCGCAAGGCAGCCGCATGGTCGTCCGTCCGCAGGACCACCGTGATCGTCGAAGGCCCGCCGCGCGGGTGGGACAGGATCAGGGTGGAGGGCCCGTCGCCGGCGCCGAAGCCGTCCGCGGTGCAGTCGCCGGCGTTGTCGCAGGACGCCAGCCAGTCGCCGAACGATTGCGACGGCATGAGCCGGGTCGGCTCGGCCGCCCACGCGCCCGCGGCCGCACCCAGGAAGACCAGGAGCGCGCAGGCGGTCCGTCTCGCCATCGGCCCGCTCCGCCCCGGCGTCAGTCGCTCCCCCGCACCTCGTCGTCGCCGAGCGTGTCGGCGACGTAGAGCTCGCGCACCATCACCATGCCGGCGGCGGCGAGCGGCGTGCCGAGGATCACCCCGAGCGGGCCGAACAGGGTGCCCGACACGGTCATCGCCATCACCGTGAGCGCCGGCGGGATCTCGACCATGTGGCGCTGGATCAGCGGCGACATCACGTAGCCCTCGACCAGGTGCACCAGCAGGAACACCCCCACCGTCAGCAGCGCCAGATGCGGGCTGACCGACAGCGCCACCAGCACCGCTGGGATCCCGGCCAGCACGGCGCCGAAATACGGGATGAAGGTCAGCAGCCCGGCCACCGCCGCCAGGGCCAGCGGCACCGGCACGCCGAGCAGGGACAGGCCGAGCGCCGTCAGCAGGCCCACCGCGAGCATGTCCAGGAGCTGGCCCAGCAGCCAGCGCCGCAGGGTGCGGCCGGTGCGGTGCATGATCACCCGGCCGCGCGCGCGGTGGCGGATCGGCACGAGGCGGAGCACGCCGCCGATGTACAGCTCGGGCGAGATGGCGAAGTAGAGCGCGGTGATCACCAGCAGGACCACGGAGGCGAGGACGTCGAGCGTCAGGCCAAGCACACGCACCGCCGGCGCCGCCAGGGCGCCCGGCCCGGCGCCGCCGATCGGCTGCTGCAGGTGGCGCATGATCCGCTGTCCCCAGGCCGTCTGGCCGTAGCGGTCCTGCAGCCTTGCCGCCTCGTCCTGCAGGCTGGTGACGAGGTCCGAGCCCTGCTGCGCCAGCCTGGGGCCGATCGACAGCACCAGGCCGGCGGCGATCCCGATCAGCAGGAGGCTGATCAGCGCCAGCATCCAGCTGGCGCGCGCCCCCGTCCGCACCGCCAGCCAGTCGGCGCCGCCGCGCAGGGTGGCGCCGAGCAGCACGGCGAAGAACACCAGCAGCAGCACCGAGGGCAGCAGCCACACCAGCAGCAGCGCCGCCGCGGCGAGCGCCACCGCGCGCAGGACGGCCGCGATCCAGGTCAGGGGAAAGCGGATCGCCGCCGGCGGTTCGGCATCCGGCCCGTCGGCACGGGAATGGTCGGCAGCTTGCATCAACGGCATCCGGCTGGAAGAGCCGGCATTGTCACGCAGATCGGCGGCCCGGGCGAGGGCGCGAGGCCGAGGGACGCCGAGGGTGGGGCAGCACCTCCCCGGTTGCCGGCATCCCGGCCTGCCGGGTTCTCAGAACAGGAGGTGCAGCAGCCAGTAGAGCACGCCCGCAAGCGTGATCGCGACCGGCAGGGTCAGCACCCAGGCCAGCGCCAAGTTGCGCAGCGTGCGCACCTGCAGCCCGGACCCGTTCGCCGCCATGGCGCCGGCCACGCCGCTGGACAGGATGTGGGTGGTGGACACCGGCAGCCCGTATGCCTCGGCCAGGCCGATGGTCGCCGCGGCGACGATCTCGGCCGAAGCGCCCTGGCCGTAGGTCATGTGCGTCTTGCCGATCTTCTCGCCGACGGTGACCACGATCCGCTTCCAGCCGACCATGGTGCCGAGCCCGAGCGCCACCGCAACCGACACCTTCACCCACACCGGAATGAACCGGGTGCCGTGGTTGAGCTCGCCGGCGTAGCGCTTCAGCGTCGTCTGCTCGGGTGCTGCGAAGTGGCCGCCGGCCTTGGGCAGGAGGCGCACCGCCTCTGCGGTCAGGTACATGTCGTTGCGGACGTTGGACACCGCCTCGGCGGGCACGTGGCTGATCGCGCCGTAGTCGCGGATCTGCGTGGCGATGTCGGCCGACAGCGAGGCCAGGGCGGCATACACCGCGGGCGTGTCGAGCTGCCTGGTCTTGAGCGCGGTGTCGACGATGCCGCGGGCCTGGCCGGGGTCGGTGGCGGGTGCGCCGGAGGCATGGGCGTGGAAGATCGACGCCGCCTGCTGGCTGGTCTGGACGAAGGCGGGGGTGTCGGACTCCGGGATCGCGCGGTTCAGCGCAAAGGCGGTGGGGGCGGCGCCGATCAGGATCAGCATGATCAGGCCCATGCCCTTCTGCCCGTCATTGCCGCCATGGGCGAACGACACGCCGGTGCAGGTCAGGACCAGCAGGCCACGGATCCACAGCGGCGGCGGCTGGTCGCCCTCCGGCGCCTTCCACAGCTCGGGCCGGCGGATCAGCAGCTTGCCCAGCAGCAGCAGCCCGCCGGCGGCCACGAAGCCGACTATGGGACTGAACACCAGCGACTTCAGCACCTTGAACGCCTGGTCCCATTGCACCCCGGAGCTGGCGACGCCGGGCGGGGTCATCAGCTGGTTGGCGAGCCCGACGCCCAGGATGGAGCCGATCAGCGCGTGCGAGGACGAGTTCGGGATGCCGAACGCCCAGGTCGCGAGGTTCCAGATGATCGCCGCCAGCAGCAGGGCGAAGATCATCGGATAGCCGCTGGTGCTGCCAGAGTTCAGGATCAGGTCGATCGGCAGCAGGGTGATGATCGAGTAGGCGACCGCTCCGGTCGACACCAGCACGCCCAGGAAGTTGAAGAACCCCGACCACACCACGGCGAGCGACGGTGCCAGGCTGCGGGTGTAGAT
>CALMVN010000183.1:40625-40996 GCA_937873225.1 uncultured Acetobacteraceae bacterium | reverse complement strand
GCTCCAGCCCCGGCCGGACCGTCAACCGCACCGAGGACGCGTTGCAGGGCGGGCGGCGGGGCCGGATGCCGTGCCGGGAACGACAGCACGGGGAGCGGCGGTTGCCATCATCGACCGCATGATCTTATGCCCGTTCCGGACAGTCAAACCGGTGGCCTGCCCCGGCCGGCGGCGCGTCCGAGGCTTCCGGTCCGGCTCAGCGCGCCGCCGGCAGCGCCATCGCCTCCACGGCCGCCTCGCACACCGCCTGGTCCTCGTCCGGCTGCGCCCCGGACGATCCCACCGCGCCGACCACCTCGCCGGCGTGGAGCAGCGGCATGCCGCCGGCGAGCGGCATGCGTCCGGGGAAGGATAGGAGCGCTGGATCGTCC
>CALMVN010000183.1:0-40615 GCA_937873225.1 uncultured Acetobacteraceae bacterium | reverse complement strand
GGGAACGATAGGGTGGCCGGGTTCTCTCGGACCTGCCGCTCCAGGCTGGCTGTCGACGACCGGGCGATGGCGGCGGTCCTGGCCTTGAGCGTCGCCGCCTCGGGGGTGTGGTAGCGGGCGCCGTCCAGCCGTTCCAGCAGCAGGAGCACCCCGTGCTCGTCCACCAGGGCGATGCTGACCGCGAGCTGCCGGCGCTCGGCTTCCCCGACCGCCGCCGCCATCAGGCGACGCGCATCGGCAATGGCCAGGACGTGCTTGGTCTGCATCGTGCGGTTCTTCCGGCTGTTGGCTGGTCGCCCTGCGGCACCGGGCGATGCAACGCGCCATCCGCGCGATCGCTTCCCGCGGCAGATCGCGCGGCCGTCGATCGTTCGGTGCCGCGGCTGGTTGATCCGGGGCCCTGCCAGGGGCACATAGCCAGCAGTGCCGGGCCGATGCGGCCTCGGCCCGGGTTCAAACGGGCGCTTGTTGATGGATGGGTTGTCGCGCGAGGCGATGGAGTTCGACGTGGTCGTGGTCGGCGGCGGGCCGGCCGGGCTTGCGGCGGCCATACGGCTGAAGCAGCTGTCGCCCGACGCCTCGGTGTGCCTGGTCGAGAAGGGCTCGGAGATCGGCGCGCACATCCTGTCGGGTGCGGTGATCGAGCCCCGCGCGCTGGACGAGCTGATCCCCGACTGGCGCGAGCGCGGCGCCCCGCTCGACACCGAGGCCACCGACGACCGCATGCTGTACCTGACGCGCCGGCGGGCGCTGCGCGTGCCGTTCCTGGACACGGTGATGCCGCACATGGGCAACCACGGCAACTACATCGTCAGCCTGGGCAACGTGTGCCGCTGGCTGGCCGGGCAGGCGGAAGAGCTCGGGGTCGAGATCTATCCCGGCTTCGGGGCCGCCGAGCTGCTGGAGGAGGACGGCCGCATCGCCGGCATCGCCACCGGCGACATGGGGGTGACGCGCGCGGGCGAGCGCGGCCCGAACTTCGCCTCCGGCATGGAGCTGCGCGCCGCCTACACCCTGTTCGCCGAGGGCTGCCGCGGCTCGCTGTCCAAGCAGCTGATGCAGCGGTTCGACCTGCGTCGGGGGGTCGACCCGCAGACCTACGGGCTCGGGGTCAAGGAGCTGTGGGAGGTGCCGGCATCGCAGCACAAGCCCGGCCTGATCCAGCACACCTTCGGCTGGCCGCTGGACCACCGCACCTATGGCGGCTCCTGGATGTACCATTTCGGCGACAACCTGGTGTCGTACGGCTTCGTGGTCGGGCTGGACTATCCCAACACCTGGCTGTCGCCGTTCGACGAGATGCAGCGGCTGAAGACCCATCCGGCGATCCGCCCCTACCTCGAGGGCGGCAAGCGCGTGTCCTACGGGGCGCGTGCCCTGTCCGAGGGCGGGCTGCAGTCGATCCCGCGCCTGACCTTTCCCGGCGGCGCGCTGGTCGGCGACGCGGCCGGCTTCCTCAACGTGCCCAAGATCAAGGGCACGCATGCGGCGATGAAGTCCGGCATGCTCGCGGCCGAGGCGGTGGCCGAGGCGCTGGCGGAGGGTCGTCCGGCCGAGCCGACGCGGTTCACCGCCAAGGTCCGCGGCAGCTGGCTGTGGGACGAGCTGCGCGCCGTGCGCAACGTCCGGCCCGCCTTCGCCCGCTACGGCACCGTTGCGGGGGCCGCCTATGCCGGCATCGACGCGATGCTGCTGCGCGGCCGCGCGCCGTGGACGCTGCACCACCGCCACGCCGACCACGAGGTGCTCGACCGCGCCGACGCGTCGCCGCCGATCAGCTACCCGAAGCCGGACGGCGTGCTCACCTTCGACAAGCTGTCCTCGGTGTTCCTGTCCAACACCAACCACGAGGAGGACCAGCCGGTGCACCTCCGGCTGCGCGACCCCCAGCGCTGGCAGGAGGTCAACTGGGACGCGTACCGCTCGCCGGAGTCCCGCTATTGCCCGGCCGGGGTGTACGAGGCGGTCGACGTTGATACCCTGCCCCGCCTGCAGATCAACGCGCAGAACTGCGTGCACTGCAAGACCTGCGACATCAAGGACCCGACCGAGAACATCGACTGGTCGGCGCCGGAGGGCGGCGGCGGCCCCAACTACCCGGGCGGCATGTGACGCGCCCTTCCCCACCCACAGGAAAGCGACGATGAAACTGCTCGTGCCGGTCAAGCGCGTGATCGACTACAACGTGAAGCCGCGCGTGAAAGCCGACGGCTCCGGGGTGGAGCTGGCGGGCGTCAAGATGTCGATGAACCCGTTCGACGAGATCGCGGTCGAGGAGGCGGTGCGGCTCAAGGAGAAGGGGATCGCCACCGAGATCGTCGCGGTGTCGATCGGCGTGCAGCAATGCCAGGACACGCTGCGCACGGCACTCGCCATGGGCGCGGACCGGGCGGTGCTGGTGCAGACCGACGCCGCACCCGAGCCGCTGGCGGTGGCGAAGATGCTGAAAGTCCTGGTGGAGCGGGAAGCCCCGTCCCTGGTGATCATGGGCAAGCAGGCGATCGACGACGACATGAACGCCACCGGCCAGATGCTGGCCGGCCTGCTCGGCTGGCCGCAGGGCACGTTCGCCAGCCGCGTCGAGCTGGCGGTCGAGGGCACGGGGGGCACCGCCACCGTGACTCGCGAGGTCGATGGCGGGCTGGAGGTCATCGCGGTGCCGCTGCCGGCCATCGTCACCGCGGACCTGCGCCTGAACGAGCCGCGCTACGCCTCGCTGCCCAACATCATGAAGGCGCGCAAGAAGCCGCTGCAGGTGCTGTCGCCGACGGAGCTGGGCGTCGACGTCGCCCCGCGCCTGACCACGATCCGCGTGTCGGAGCCGCCGGCACGGGCCGGCGGCGTGAGCGTGGCCTCGGTCGCCGAGCTGGTGGCCAGGCTGCGCCAAGAAGCCAAGGTGATCTGACCCATGACCGTTCTCGTGCTGGTCGACCATGCGGACGGCCACATCAGCCCCGCCACCCGCTCCGCCGTCACCGCCGGCGCCCGGCTGGGCGAGGTGCACGCGCTGGTCGCCGGCTGCGGCGTCGACACCGTGGCGGAGGCGGCGTCGCGCATCGCCGGCGTGTCCCTGGTGCTCAAGGTCGACGCGGACGCCTATGCGCGGCCGATGGCCGAGCCGCTGTCGGCGCTGATCGTCTCGCTCGCGCAACCGTACGAGCACATCCTCGCCGGCTCCACCGCGACGGGCAAGAACGTGCTGCCCCGCGTCGCCGCCCTGCTGGACGTGCAGCCGATCAGCGACATCGTCGCGGTGGTCGACGGATCCACCTTCGTGCGGCCGATCTATGCCGGCAACGCGCTGGCCACCGTGCGCTCGTCGGATGCCCACAAGGTGGTCACCGTGCGCGCCGCCAACTTCGACCCGGCCCCGGCCGAGGGCGGCAGCGCGCCGGTCGAGGACGCGGCCGCCGGGGAGCACCCGTCGCCGTCGCGCTTCGTGTCGGCCGAGCTGTCGAAGTCCGAGCGTCCGGAGCTGGCCTCGGCCCGCGTGGTGGTGTCGGGCGGACGGGGGATGCAGAACGGCGAGAACTTCCGCCTGCTCGACCCGATCGCGGACAGCCTGGGGGCCGCGATCGGCGCGTCGCGTGCGGCGGTGGACGCCGGGTTCGTGCCGAACGACTACCAGGTGGGACAGACCGGCAAGATCGTGGCGCCCGAGCTCTACGTCGCGATCGGCATCTCGGGCGCGATCCAGCACCTGGCCGGCATGAAGGACAGCAAGGTCATCGTGGCGATCAACAAGGATGCCGACGCACCGATCTTCCAGGTCGCCGATTACGGCCTGGTCGCCGACCTGTTCACGGCCCTGCCCGAGCTGAACGCGGAACTGCAGAAGGCGGGATAGGCGGGTGCTGACGCAGGCGGAACCGGCGCCGTCGGGCGCGCATCCCGCCACGACCGTGCGGGACCTGCCGGACAAGCGGCTGCACGCGATCTTCCAGAGCTTCCGACGCAAGGAATGGGGCGCGTTCCACGCCGGCGCGCGGTTGTCGCTGACCGACGAGGTGCTGCAGGCGCAGGCCGGCCTCAACGAGCCGGTCTCGACCGAGGAGGTGGCGGACGTCTACCTGCCGCTGGCCCGGCTGCTCGGCCTCAACATCGCGGCCGCCCGTGCGCTCAACAGCACGATCCAGAACGGCTTCTTCAACCGGGAGCCGGTGCCGCGTCCCTACATCGTCGGCGTCGCCGGCAGCGTCGCGGTCGGCAAGAGCACCTTCTCGCGCCTGCTGCAGGCGGTGCTGGCGTCCTCGTTCGAGGGGCTGGACGTCCGGCTGGTCGCGACCGACGGCTTCCTGCTCAGCACCGCCGTGCTGAAGCAGCGCGACCTGATGCGGCGCAAGGGGTTCCCGGAAAGCTACGACCTGCACGGCATGCTGTCGTTCCTGATCGACCTGAAGGCAGGCACGCGGAACCTGAAGGTGCCGATCTACTCGCACCACCTGTACGACGTGCTGCCGTCCGAGTTCCAGGTGATCGACCGCCCGGACGTGGTCATCTTCGAAGGGCTGAACGTGCTGCAGACGGCCGCCTCGCCGGTGGTGGCGTCGGACTACTTCGATTTCTCCGTCTACATCGATGCGGATGCGGCCGACATCGAGGACTGGTACGTCGAGCGCTTCCTGCTGCTGCAGCGCACCGCGTTCCAGGACCCGGCCTCGTACTTCCACCACTACCGCGACCTGGACGAGGACAGCGCGCGCGACACCGCGCGCAGCATCTGGCGCGAGATCAACGGGCCCAACCTGCAGCGCAACATCGCGCCCACGCGGGAACGCGCGAGCCTGGTGCTGCGCAAGGACGTGTCGCATGCGGTCGAGGAGGTCTGGCTGCGCCGGCTGTGACCCTTTCAATCCACGGCTGTCAGGAAGATGTCAGTCCTGTGCTGGAAGGTTGCCAACTACGCTGCAACCGATAAGCCGGCTACACGAAATCGACAGGCGACAAGCCGGGCTGGAACTGGCGACATGGCGCGCCGTTGCCCGACCTGCGCGTCATGCGCAGCAAGGACAGCGAAGATGCCAGAGCAGGAAATCAAGACGTTGGTCGCGCAGGGCCTCCAGGCGCTGAAGGCGGGCGGCGAGGTGGCGAAGAAGGCGACGGCCGAGATCGAGACCGACGCGAGCCATCCCGAGCTGAAGTCCGCCCTGCAGGCCGGCAACACGACCGCCGAGCAGTGGGCGCAGCGGATCCGGCAGGCGATCGAGCAGGTCGGCAGCGCCGAGGACACCGGCAACCCGATCCTCGATGCGCATTACGAGGTCAGCAAGCGGATCCGCCAGAAGGCGCCGGACGCCACCAGCCGCGACCTCGGCATCGTCGCCTCCGGCCAGCTCGCCCTGCACTACTGGATCGCCGCGTTCGGCACGCTCGGCAACTACGCCTCCAAGCTGGGCCTGGACCAGGTTGCCCAGCCCATGCACAGCTCGCTCGAGGAAGCCAGGCAGGCCGACCAGAAGCATACCGCGCTGGCGGAGAAGCTGCTGGCCGCCTAGGCCCCGTCGCTCCGGGTTCCGGACGCGGTGGATGCCGAACGGGATGGACGCCCCCGATCGTCGCCCTGTCGCCGTGATCAGCGGCGGATCGTCCGGAATCGGCCGCGCGTTCGTGGCGGCGCTTCACGCCCGCGGCTACCGGATCTTCGCCTGCGGGCGCGACCCGGACCGGTTGCGCCGGCTGGAACAGGATCATCCCGGCGTGCGCGGGATGATCTGCGACATGGCGGACGTCGAGGCCGTACGCGGTTTCGTTTCGGTCGTGCTGGACGAGTCGCCGCGGATCGACCTTCTGGTCAGCAACGCTGGCGTGCTCCGCATCCTGGATTTTGCCGATCCGGCCATCGGCGCGGCATCAGCGGATCTCGAGATCACGATCAACCTTGGCGGCGCGATCCGGCTGGTGGCGTCGGCCATGCCCGGGCTGCTCGCCGCGGCGCCGTCGCGCGTCGTCGTGGTCGGCTCCGGCTACGGGCTGGCGCCGTCGACCGCGGCGCCGGTGTATTCGGCGTCCAAGGCAGGGCTGCACGGCTTCTGCAAGGCACTGAGGCGCCAGCTGGCCGCGTCCGGGATCGGCGTCACCGAGGTGCTTCCGGCGCTGGTGGACACGCCGGCGGTCAGCCACAGGCATGGCCGCAAGCTGTCGCCGGACGCGCTGGTGCGGGAGGTGCTGCGCGCGGCGTCCCGGGACCGCGACGAGGTGCTTCCCGGGGCGGTGCGCTGGCTGCCCCTGCTGCTGCGTCTGGCCCCACGGTTCACCGAGCGCATGGTCGGACGGAGCTGAACGGCTCACGCGGGCCCTCACGGATGGGCCGGCACCTGCAACGCCATCCCGGCCAGCTCGGTGTCGCGGTTGCATCCCACCAGGCCGACCAGCGCGTCGCCGCGGATGATCCGCCCGACGAAGTCCTGCGCGTCCAGGTCGCCCTCGATCTCCACGCGGTCGAACGAGGCCGCATGGCCGTGCACCTCGATCCGCCTGCCGTAATGGTAGGTCCAGAAGAACGGCGGCTGCTCGAAGCGCGCGTTCCCGCCCAGCATGTTGCGCGCCGCCACCCGCGCATGCTGCTGCGCCACCCGCCAGTGCTCGACCCGGATCCGCCCGTCGCCGAACGGGAACCGCGCCGAGTCGCCGGCAGCAAAGATGCCATCGGCGACGCGCATCCCCGCATCCGTGTCGAGGCCGCCATCCTCCGCCAGGCCGAGCCCGGCGGCGAACTCCGTCGCCGGACGCACCCCGACCCCGGCCAGGACGAGGTCCGCCGGGATCCGCTCGCCGTTCTCCAGCCGCACGTGGCCGGCCTCGATCGCCGCGACCCGCGCCCTGCCCCGGAACACCACGCCGTTCGCCTCGTGCAGCCGTCGCAGCATGGCGGCAATCCGCCAGCCGAGCACCGGCTCGAACGGAACCGCCTGCGGCGAGACCACCGTCACGGGCAGGTCCCGCTGGCGCAGGGCGGAGGCCGCCTCCAGGCCGATGAAGCTGCCGCCCACCACCACCACGCGCGGCCGGCCGGAAGAACTGCCGGACAGCCCGGCCAGGATCGCCGACGCATCCGCCCGGGTGCGGAGCAGGCAAACGTTCGGGCCGTTCCCGCCCGGCACGTCGAGCGGACGCGGCAGGCTTCCCGGGGCCAGCAGCACGGCGTGGCAGGCCAGGGATCCGCCCGCCGCCAGGGTCAGCGTCCGCGTGTTCCGGTCGATGGCGGTGACGGTGTCGTGCAGCCGCTCGATCCGCTCCCGCTCCGCGAAGCCTTCCGGCCACAGCGGCGCCGCCTCCTCCGGCGTCATGCCGCCTTCGAGCACGAACTTGCTCAGGGCGGTGCGGTCGAACGGCTCGCCCGGCTCGTCGCCCACCACCACCAGCCGTCCGTTGAACCCGAACTCGCGCAGGGCCGCAGCACCCGCCGCCCCGGCAGCGCCGGCGCCGACGACGACCATGACCCGCGGGTCCGGCGCTGCGGCCGGGACCGCGGCCACGAGCGGGCTGGACGACACCAGCACCGCGTCGCCCTCCACACGCACCGGATAGCGGCGCAGCGGCTGCAGCGCCGGCGGCTCGAGCAGGGCGCCGTCGCGGATGTCGAACATCGCCTTGTGCCACGGGCAGACCAGCCGGCCGTCGCAGACCGCGCCCTGCTCCAGCGGGGCGCCGGCATGCGGGCAGGCGGCGGAGAACGCCCGCACCTCCCCGCCGTCGCGGAGCAGAAGGATGCGGGTTCCGTCGAGCTCCACGGCGCAAGGCGTGTTTTCCGGAAGCGCTCCGAGGGTCGTGACCTGCCGCATGCGCGCCGTCTCCTGTGTGCCGGACGACCAACGCGTCCGTCCCGGTCCGGATCGACAACGCAATGCCGGTTCGTGGGCAGGCCGGACATGGGGAAGCCAGGGGCGACGGATCGTGCCGTCCTGGTTTATCCTGATCAGCCTTCCGGCAAAGGACGCCGCCGCCATGCCTTCCCGCCCGGTTGCCTCAGGCAGATCCCGCCTTGCGTCCCGGCGCCTCAGCGGGCGCCGGGCGCTGCCGGGAAGACGGAGGGACCGGCTGTGGCGGGTCGACCGGCAGGATGGGGCGGCCGTGCTTGTGCTGGAAGGCGACTGGCGCGGCCGCGACGGGCTGGTGCCGACGGCACAGGCTTCGGCGATCGCCAGGGCGGTCGGGGATATGCGCCAAGTCCGGATCGACGCGTTGGCGCTCGGGAACTGGGACAGCCTGCTGATCACTGTGTTGTGGCAGCTGCGCACGCGGCTGCTGGCCGACGGCCGGACGCTGGACGAGGCCGGGCTTCCGCCGCCGATGCACCGGCTTCTGGCGCTGGCGGCGAACGAAGCCGCCGCGTTCGCGCCCCGGCCGCGCCGGTGGAACCCGCTGGCGGCGCTGGGCGGCGCGACCCTGTCCGCGCTCGCCGCGATCGGCGCGGTGACGGAGCTGCTGGGCAGCCTTCTGGGCAGCCTCCTGGGCGGTCTCTGGGGCGGTCTCTGGGGCGGCCTGCTGCCGCGCGGCCGGCGTCCGGGCGCGCGCATGCAGAACGGCGACCTGCTGGATGCGGTGCAGCGTGCGGGGCCATCGGCGCTGCCGATCGTCGGCGTGGTGAACCTGCTGATGGGAGCGATCCTGGCCTTCATCGGCGCGGCCCAGCTCCGCCGCTTCGGCGCGCAAAGCTTCGTCAGCGAGCTGGTGGGCCTGAGCCTGGTGAGCGAGCTGGCCGCGGTGATGACCGCCATCGTGCTGGCCGGCCGCACCGGCGGCGCCAACGCGGCCCGGCTCGCCACCATGCAGGGCAACGAGGAGATCGACGCGCTGCGCGTGCTGGGCATCAGCGAGCGCGTCACCCTGGTGCTGCCGATGACGCTGTCGCTGGTGCTGACCATGCCGCTGCTCTACCTCTACGCCTGCCTGATCGGCATGGTCGGCGGCGGGCTGGTCGCGGTCGGCATGCTCGGCATCCCGCCGGTGGCGTTCGCGTCCGCCCTCGTGCGCGTGGTGCCTTTGAGCCAGTTCGCGTTCGGCGCGGTCAAGAGCGCCGCGTTCGCGCTGCTGATCGGACTCGTGTCGTGCCATATCGGGCTCGGCGCCGGACGAAGCGCCGCCGCAGTCGGCGAGGCGGCGACACGGGCGGTGGTGGCGGGCATCGTCGGGATCATCGCGGTGGACGCCGTGTTCGCCGTGCTTGCGGACGCGCTGGGACTGTGAGCGACGCGGTCAAGATCGAGGCGAACGGCCTGACGCTCGGCTACGGCGGCGTGACGGTGCAGCGGAACGTGAGCCTGCGCATACGCACCGGCTCGATCTTCGCCCTGATGGGCGGCAGCGGCAGCGGCAAGAGCACGGTGCTGAAGGGGCTGGTCGGCCTGCTCCGGCCGGAGGCCGGCACCGTGCGGGTGGACGGCGAGGCGTACTGGCCGGGAACGTCCGCACAGCGCACGGCGCTCAACCGTCGCTTCGGCGTGCTGTTCCAGAGCGGGGCGCTGTGGAGCTCGCTGACGGTGGCGCAGAACGTCGCCCTGCCGCTCCGGCTGTTCACGCGCAGGCGCGCCGCCGCCATCGCCGACCTGGTGCGGTTCAAGCTGGCCCTGGTGGGGATGGAGGACGCGGCCGACCGGATGCCGTCCGAGCTCAGCGGCGGCATGCGCAAGCGCGCCGGCATCGCCCGGGCGCTGGCGCTGGACCCCGACGTGCTGTTCTTCGACGAGCCCTCCGCCGGGCTCGACCCGGTCACCTCGCGACGGCTGGACGACCTGATCCTGGAGCTGCGCGAAGGGCTCGGCACCACCATCGTGCTGGTCAGCCACGAGCTGCCGAGCCTGTTCGCGATCGCCGACGACGGCGCCTTTCTCGACGGCGACACCCGCACGGTGATCGCCACCGGCGCGCCGTCGGCCCTGCGCGACGGGAGCACTGATCCCACGGTCCGGGCGTTCATGCACCGCGAGCGGATCGACGCGGACGGGAGGGCGGGATGACGGCTGCGGCCAGGCAGACGGTGGTCGGGCTGTTCGTGCTGGTCGGGCTCCTGCTGGCGCTGGGCGCGGTGCTGGCGTTCGGGCGCCTGCACCTCCTGAGCCCGGTGGACCGCGCGGTGATCTACTTTCCGGGCGACGTCGCCGGCCTGGCGCCCGGCGCCCCGGTGACGTTCCGCGGCCTGCGCGTCGGCGCGGTCGAGACGGTGTCGCTGCAGGTCGACCCCGCCACCCTGCACGTCCGCATCCCGGTGATCCTGCAGCTCGATCCGGGGCAGATGCAGGCTCCGGGACGTGCCGGCCTGCAGCGGCTGGTGGCGGCGGGCCTGCGCGGCGAGCTGTCGCTGCAGAGCTTTGTGACCGGGCAGATGGCGGTGGAGCTCGACCTCAGGCCGGGCTCGGGTGCGGCGTTCTCCGGCCCGCCGAACCGGCCGCCCGGCGGCCTGGTGGAGATCCCGTCGGCGCAGTCGCCGTTCGAGCGGCTGCGCGACGAGGTCACCCACCTGCCGCTGCGCGACCTGGCCGGCGACACGCAGCGCACCCTGCACACGGTGGAGCACCTGGCCGACACGCTGGACCGCAGCCTGCCGCCGCTGATCGCCAGCCTGCAGGTCACCGTGGACGGGCTGCACGATACCGGGCCGATCCTCAAGGACTCGGTGGAAACCGTGCGCACGGAGGCGCTGCGCGTGATCGGCCACTACGACGCGCTGTCGGCGTCGCTGCAGAAGGTCGTCTCCGCGCGCGGGCCGGAGGTGAAGCGGCTGCTGGCCACCGCCAACCAGGCCGCCGACAACGCCCGCCGCGTGTCCGCCACGCTGGACGCGCTCACCTCCGACCGTTCGGAGGACCGGCTGAACCTGGAGAGCAGCCTGCGCGACCTCGCCGCCGCGGCGGACAGCCTGCGCGGCATCGCCCACGACGTCGAGGCGGACCCGTCCCTGGTGCTGCGGGGCCGCGCGCAGTGAGGCGGACGATGCCGGCGGTCCTGGCCGTCCTCGCCCTCGACGGCTGTGCCGCGCCGGCGCTGCACAGCTACGTGCTGGCGACGCCGCCTCCGGCCACCGTCTCCACCCCGGTCGAGACGCTGCCGGCGCAGGTGGTCGAGCTGCGTCCGGTGCTGCTGCCGGACCACCTCGACACCAGCCAGATCCTGCGCCGTGTCGGGCCGTCCGAGCTGGTGGCGAGCCGGAACGGCCGCTGGGGCGACCGGCTGTCGGTCGGCATCCGCCTGGCCCTGGCGGCCGACCTGCAGGCGCGGCTGCCGCAGGCGGCGGTGGTCACCCGCTCGCCGCTCGATCCCGCCTTCCGCCGCGTCAGCCTGACGATCACCGCCTTCGATCTCGACGCGTCCGGCACCCTGACCCTCGACGCCGACTGGACGGTCGAGCAGGTGGCCCCGCCGATCGTGCTGTCGCAGCGCCGGGTCCGACTCGCCGCGGCTGGAGTGCCGGCCGGCGATGCGGCCGAGGTGGCCGCGATGAGTGGATTGCTGCGGCAGCTTGCCGCCTTGGTGGCGCAGGATCTTTGATCCGTCCGCACGCACCGGGTTGAACGGGACAGCAAGCAGGCAATCCGCAATCCGCCGCCTCCGAAGCGGCATTGCCCTTGACCGCTTGTACGAACGCTGGCTCCCATCGTGTCCTGCCGAAGGAGATCCGACCGGATGGCCCAAACGACCTGGTCCCGCGCCACGCTGGCGGTCGGGCTGCTCGCTGCCACCATCTTGCCGGGCCTGCTTGCCCCTGGTGCGGCGCGGGCGGCGGCGCCGACGCTGATGCGGTTCCCGAACGCGCATGGCGACCGGATCGTGTTCGTGGCGCACGGCAACCTGTGGACGGTGCCGCGCGAGGGCGGCACCGCGCTGCGCCTGACCGCGGATCCGGGGCAGGACGTGATGCCGCGCTATTCGCCGGACGGGAAGTGGATCGCCTACACCGCCACCACGCAGGGCAACGAAGACATCTACGTGATCCCGGCCGGGGGCGGCGAGGCCAGGCGCCTCACCTTCCACTCCGACGTGGTGGCCCGTGCGCCGACCCGCTGGGGCCCGGACAACATGGTGGTCACCTGGACCCCGGACTCGAAGGCCATCGTGTTCATGTCCCGGCGCATGGACTGGAACCCCTCGGTGAACCGCCTGTTCCAGGTGCCGCTCGCGGGCGGGCTGCCGACGCCGCTGCCGCTCGATCGCGGCGGGCTGCTGAGCTTCGGGCCGAACGACCACACGGTCGCCTACACCCGCATCTTCCGCGACTTCCGTACCTGGAAGCGCTACGACGGCGGCCGTGCCGAGGACATCTACACCTACGACTTCGCCACCCGGGCGCTGACCCGGATCACCGACTGGAAGGGCACCGACACCGCGCCGATGTGGGTCGGACGCAGGATCTACTTCCTGTCCGACCGCGACGAGCACCGACGCGCGAACATCTGGGTGTATGATCTCGATACCAGGCAGTTCCGGGAGGTCACGCACTTCACCGACTACGACGTCGACTTCCCGTCCTACGGCGTGGGCGACGGCGGCACCTCCGGAGGCACCATCACCTTCCAGCAGGGCGGCCACCTGTGGGCGATCACCCTGCCGGACGAGGCGCTGCACCAGGTCAACGCCGACGTGCCGGACGACGGCACCCGCACCACCACGCGCTGGGTCAAGGCGGCGGGCATGATCCGGGCCACCGACACGGCACAGCGGGTGGACTACGCGCTGTCGCCCAATGGCGGCAGGGCGGCGTTCTCGGCCCGCGGCGACATCGTCACCGTGCCGGCCGAGCACGGCGCGATCCGCAACCTGTCCCGCACCAGCAACGCCGACGAGGACCATCCCGCCTGGTCGCCGGACGGGCGGACGCTCGCCTACACCACCGACGGCAGCGGCGAGCAGGAGGTCGCGATCCGGCCGGCGCTGGGGGGTGCGGAAACGCTGCTCACCCACTTCCCGACCGGGTTCTACTATACCCCGGTCTGGTCCCCGGACGGGCGCACGCTGGCGGTGCCGGATGGCAACCACACCCTGTGGCTGGTCACCACCGACGGCGCCGAGCCGCGGAAAGTGGCGCAGGACCAGGAGCGGGAGATCCACGACCCGTCCTTCTCCCCCGACGGCAAGTGGCTCGCCTACAGCACGGTCCGCAACCACCAGCAGCGCGAGATCCACCTGTACGAGATCGCCGGCAACCGCGACACGGTGGTCAGCGCGCCCACCGCGAGCGACTCCGACCCGGTGTTCTCGCCGGACGGCAAGTACCTGCTGTTCGTGTCCAACCGGCACGAGCTGCCGACCTTTTCCGACAGCGAGTTCAACGTCGCCACCCTGAAGTCGAGCGGGCTGTACATGGCGACGCTCGCCGCCGCGACCCCGTCCCCGTTCGCGCCGCAATCCGACGAGGGCACGCCGGCGCCGCACCCGGACCAGCCGGCGCAGACGGGCCTGCCGGGCCACGACGCGCACGCTCCCGGCGCCGCGACGGCCGCACCCGGGGTGTCGGCGCCGATCCACGTCGACCTCGACGGGCTGATGGGGCGCGCGGTGCCGGTGCCGGTGCCGCCGGCGGACATCGACGCGGTCGACATGCGCGGCGGGCGTATCTTCTACCAGACCGAGTCGCCGTCGCTGATCGAGGGCAACCTGCCGGGGGAAAGGCCGGCGCTGCACGTGTTCGACACCGCCGCGCGCAAGGACGAGGTGGTGGTCGAGGGCAACGACGACTACGCCCTGTCCGCCGACGGCAGCCGGGTGATGTACAAGCTCGGCCATGCCTGGCACGTCGCCGATGCCAAGCCGGGTCACGGCAACGACCACGCGCTCAAGCTCGACGACCTGCGCGTGCGGGTCGAGCCGCGGCAGGAATGGGCGGAGATGTTCGAGAACGCGTGGCGGCTCGAGCGCGACCTGTTCTTCAGCAGCGCGATGAACGGCGACAACTGGCAGGCGGTGCACGACAGCTACGCCCGCCTGCTGCCGCTGCTCGGCTCGCGCGAGGACCTGACGTTCCTGATCGGCGAGATGCAGGGCGAGCTCGGCAACTCGCACACCTATGTCACCACCGGCGGCGACGAGGACCGCACCGAGCCGGTCACGACGCCGCTGCTTGGCGTCGACTACGCGCTCGATGCCGCCTCCGGCCGCTACCGCTTCGCGAAGATCTACCCCGGCGACAACAGCCGGGCCGACTACCGCAGCCCGCTGACCGAGCCCGGCGTCGGGGTGCACGAGGGCGACTACCTGCTCGCGGTGGAGGGCGTGGAGCTCAAGGCGCCAACGAACCCGTACAGCCTGTTCGTGGGGCTGTCCGGCCCGGTCACGCTGACGGTGTCGAGCTCCGCCACCGGCGGCGGCCGGCATGACGTGACGGTGCAGCCGCTGGTCAACGAGCTGCGCGTGCGCGAGCAGTACTGGATCGACCACAACCGCGACAAGGTGGACCGCCTGTCCGGCGGCCGGATCGGCTACGTCTACCTGTCGGACATGGAGAGCCTGGGGATGGAGCAGTTCATCCGCCAGTTCTACGCCCAGCTCGACCGCCAGGCGCTGATCGTCGACGACCGCTGGAACAACGGCGGCTTCATCGACCAGATCGTGCTGGAGCGGCTGCGCCGGGTGCTGGTCGGCATGGGCACCAACCGCGAGCGCAGCGCGGAGGAGACGCCGCAGGAGCTGCTGGACGGGCCGAAGGTGGTGCTGATGAACCACTACTCCGCCTCCGACGGCGACATCTTCCCGTACTATTTCCGCAAGTACGGCCTGGGGAAGCTGATCGGCACCCGCACCTGGGGCGGCGTGCGCGGCATACGCGGCAACTGGGCCATGCTCGACGGCGGCTCGATCACCGTGCCGGAGCACAGCCTGTACGGCACCGACGGCCAATGGGTGATCGAGAACCACGGCGTCGACCCCGACATCGAGGTCGAGGACGTGCCGGGCGAGTTCCTGACCGACCACGACATCCAGCTGGAAACCGGCGTGAAGACGCTGCTGGACCAGCTGGCGCGGACGCCGCACAAGGTGGCGCCGCCGCCGCCGCTGCTGCCGGCCTATCCGCCGGAAGGCGACGTGCCGCCGGCGAGCCACTGACGGAGCGTCCGGCGCCGGGATCGGGCGCGGCACGGACGATGGCCGCATGAACCGGCAGCAGCGCAGGGCACGCGGACAAGGGGCGCCGACCTCGACCGCACCGGCGGTCGGCGGATCGCTTGCCGAGGCGGTCCGGCATCACCGGGCCGGACGCCTGCCGGAGGCGGAGGCGCTGTACCGCCAGGTGCTCCGCGCCGGCCCGCGGCATCCGGACGCGCTGCACCTGCTGGGCGTGCTCCTGCATCAGCGTGGCGATCACGACCAGGCGGCCGGGCTGATCGGCCGGGCGGTCGCGCTCGACGGCACGCGGGCGGAGTTCCACTACAACCTGGGCAACGCCCACGCCGCACTCGGCCGCCTCGACGAGGCCGCCCGGTGCTTCCGGACGGTCGTGGTGCTCCAGCCCGGACACGCTTCGGCCCACACCAACCTCGGCAGCATCCTGACCACGCTCGGGCAGCCGGACGAGGGGATCGCGTGCTTCCGCAAGGCTGTGGCGTCGCGTCCCGACCGGGCCGACGGGCACTACAACCTGGGCAACGCGCTGGCGCGGCGATGGCGCCTGGACGAGGCGATCCGGTCGCTGCGCCGGGCGATCGCCCTGGAGCCCGACGCCGACGCCTGCAACACCCTGGGCAACGCGCTGCGCGATTGCGGGCGCGTGGAGGAGGCGTGCGTCGCCTACGACGACGCGCTGCGGCTCAAGCCGGACGACTTCGCCCTGCGGTCGAACCGGCTGCTGGCCGAGAACTACCGCGTCGGCCGGGCACCGGAAGCCATGCGCAGGATGGCGGAGGCCTTCGGCGCCCTCGCCGCCGCGCGCGTTCCGCATCCGCTGGCCGACCGGCCTCCGGGACCGCCGTCAGGGCCGATCCGGGTAGGCCTGGTATCTGGGGACCTGCGCAACCACCCGGTCGGCTACTTCCTGGAAGATTTCCTGGACAAGGTCGACCCCGCGCGGATCACCTTCCTGGCCTTTCCGACGGACCACGCCGAGGACGAGCTGACCGCGCGGATCAGGCCCCGCTTCGCCACGTGGCACCCGGTCGCCGGCCTGGACGACGAGGCGGCGGCGCGGTCGATCCAGGCCAGCGGCGTGCAGATCCTGCTGGACCTGTCCGGGCACACGGCGGGGAACCGGCTGCCCGTGTTCGCCTGGCGGCCGGCGCCGGTGCAGGCGGCCTGGCTCGGATACTTCGCGACCACCGGCCTGGCCGAGATCGACTACGTCGTCACCGATCCCCACGTATCGCCGCCCGGCTCGTCCGGCGAGTTCGTCGAGCGGACCTGGCCGCTGCCGGACATCTACTACTGCTTCTCCGTTCCGGCGGCGGCGGTCGAGGTGTCCCCGCTGCCGGCGCGGACGAGCGGATCGATGACGTTCGGCTGCTTCAACACCCTGGCCAAGATCAACGACGCCGTCGTCGCCACCTGGGCCCTGCTGCTCCGGGCGGTGCCGGGCAGCCGCCTCATGCTCAAGGCGGCCCCCCTCGGGGACGCGGCGGTGTGCGCGGCCCTGCGCGCGCGCTTCGCCGCACGCGGGATCGCCGGCGACCGCCTGCTGCTGGAGGGGGCGTCGTCGCGGGCGGAGTACCTGCGCGCCTACCACCGCGTCGACGTGGCGCTGGACCCGTTCCCGTTTCCCGGCGGCACCACGACCTTCGAGGCGCTGTGGATGGGCGTGCCGGTGCTGACGCGGACGGGCGACCGCTTCCTGTCGCGCGTCGGCGAGACCATCATGCGCAACGCCGGCTTGGCCGACTGGCTGGCGGAGGACGAGGACGACTACGTCGCCCGGGCGGACCGGCTCGCGTCGAACCTCGATCGCCTGGCACGGCTGCGCGGCGACCTGCGCGCGCGGGTGCTGGCCTCGCCCCTGTTCGACGCCGCCCGCTTCGCCCGGCACTTCGAGGATGCGATGTCGGGCATGTGGGCCGAATGGCGTGCCGCGGCGGCCGGGCGCTACGACGCGCCGAGGTAGCGCGCGAACCAGGCCAGGGTGCGTCGGCGTGCGTCGGCCTCGTCCTTGGGATCGCGCAGGCCGTGGCCCTGGCCGGCATAGACCACGAACTCGGTCGGCACGCCGAGCGTGTGCAGGGCGTGGTAGAACTCCTGCGTCTGCGGCATCGGGCACTCGACGTCGGCGTCGCCGACGAACTCGAAGGTCGGCGTGCGCACCTGGCGGATGAAGGAGATCGGCGAGGACTTCGCGTAGATCGCCGGGTCGTCGTACACCGAGGCGCCGAAGAACGGGATCATCCACTGGTCGATGCCGTTCTCGCCGTAGTAGCTCTGCCAGTCGGAGATGCCGGCGCCGGCCACCGCCGCGCGGAAGCGGTTGGTCTGGGTCACCGTCCACATCGTCATGTAGCCGCCATAGCTGTAGCCGGTCAGGCCGAGCCGGTGGTCATCCACCGGCACCGCGCGCTCCACCGCGTCGATCCCGGTCAGGATGTCGCGCAGGTCGCCGTGGCCGAGGTCGCGCACGTTGGCGGCGGTGAAGGTCTCGCCCTGACCGAACGAGCCGCGCGGGTTGGGCAGGAACACGCGGTAGCCGGCCTGCAGCAGGAACAGCTCCTCGCTGCGTCCGGTGAGGTAGTTGGGAACGTTGGCCGCGGACGGGCCGCCATGCACCGACACGATCATCGGCCCCTTGGCGCCGGTCATGTCGTCCGACGTGCCCCTGGGCGTCAGCAGCCAGCCCTGCACGTCGAACTGGTCGTCGCGCCAGGTGATGCTGCGCGCCGTGGCCGGCACGGTCTGGCCCGCGTTGACCCGGGTGAGGTCGTGCCATCCGTTGCTGCCGCGCGCCTCCAGCTCCGGCGCCCGGGTGAAGTCCTGGTGGATCGCCGCCATCGTGGTGCCGCCGCAGGACACGCCGTAATGGCCGCGCTGCGTCGACAGGGTTTCCTCGCCCGACCACAGGACGCGCTGCGCGTCCGCGCCGCCGAGCGCCAGCACCTCCGCCTTGGATCCGGCCAGCGCGGTCGCGGTCAGCCCGTCGCCGCAGGACCAGGTGAGCGCGGTGACGCTGGCGCGTATGTTCGGCACCAGGTTCTGCAGCACCGGCGGGTGCGCCGACGACGTGTCCAGCGCCAGGCGGAACGCGTCGCCGCCGGTGGAGCCGAAGTCGCTCATGATGCCGCCGATGAAGGCCAGCGTGCGCCCGTCCGGCGACACCACCGGGTTCGCCAGCTGCTGGCGCTGCGGCGGCGCATACAGAACCTCCGCCTGCCCGGCCTCGACCCGGTACAGCTTGGCCACCCACCAGTTGTTGTCGCCGTTGCCGTGCGCCGCGGTGGCGACGAAGCGGGCATGGCCCGGCTGCGCCGGATCAGGACGCCAGTCGTACTCGTAGACGTAGAGGTCGGCCGGCGACTCGTAGCGCAGGGCGCCGTTGCGGACCGTGGCGATGCGCTGCTCGTCCTCGCTGACGCCGATCTCGCCGGTGATCTTCGCCGCCGCCTGGGTGGCGCCGGGCTCCTTGTGCGCGCCCGCGGTCGCCAGCACCGCGAGCGTGCCGTCCGGGCCGTAGCGCAGGCCCTGCAGCGTGCCGTCGAACTCCAGCAGCCGGGCGAGCCCGGTGCCATCCGCCTGCACCGCGTAGACGAAGCGGTGCGACGCCTTGGGCTGCCTGAGCACGAAGGCGAGGCGGCGGCCGTCCGGCGACCAGGCCAGCGACGAGGGGACGCAGGCGGGCCCCTGGCAGGGCAGGCGCATGGTGACGGCCGCGCCCTGTCCGGACGCGGACCGGACCACGATCGACAGCGACGGGTCGACGCCCTCGTCGGCCGGCTGGTCCGCTTCCAGCGTCGCCACCCGGCTCCCGTCCGGCGACGCCGCCGCCTGGACGAACAGGTGCAGCGGCCGCGGCGCCGCGAGCGCGGTCCCGGCGACGAGGAGGAACGGCAGGGACAGGCGTGCGGGGGCAGCGATCATGCGGCGCACCATGCCGCCTGATCGCCCGCCGGTCGAGGGGCACTCTGGTCGTACGGCCAGGGGGAGCAAAGGCCAAGGATCGGCATCAGGTGAACGGGACGGAGGCCCGGCCATGGGTTATCGCCGCGCGGCACCGAGCCCGTGATGGTTGGCTGGCTGGCGTGCCAGCAAGTCGGTCAGGCAGGCGAACCGATCCTTTCCAGGAATGCCCGAGCCGTGATGATGCCGGTGTCGCGCCAGGGATCCATCGAAAGCAGGTCCCGGTCGCTGGAGACGATCACCTCGGCCCCGGCGACGAGCGCCAGCTCAAGGTAGATGTCGGCCCCGGGATCACGGCAGTCCCGCACCCGTTCCGATGGCTCGAACCAGGACGCGGCCATCGTGAGCAGGCCGAGGATCTGGTCGACTGTCCCGAGGGAGATCGAACGGCGGAACTTGGGCCGCTTCAAGAGCTCGGAAGTTTCACCGAAAGCAGCCTCTGACAACGCCACTTGGTGACCACGGGTAGCCTCAACTATCGCGCGGCGCGGCATACCGTCAGGATGCAGAGCCGCCCCGACCAACGTTGAGGCATCAAGGACGACGATCACCGAAGACGGCGACGCTCAGCCTTGTGGCTACGAAGCTCAGCGTCGATGTCGGAATCAGTCAGTCCTGCATCCCTGGCTGCTGCGGAGCTACGCCCGAGCAGCTCGCTGAGGCGCTCGGCAAGGTCGGACCGGGATTGCATGAGCACCTGCTCGACCAGAAAGCTGACCTGTCGTGCGCGGCCGGGATCGTCCGCCAGGACACGGGCGGCTTCTTCCGACACGGGGATCTCGACGGTCCGGGTTGCGGTCACGGCAGCCTCCATGCCGCCACCTTATAAGCGTGAAACCTCCGGCGCCAGGAAGACGACCATCCTGCGATGCGCTGGCCCTTGCCGGACGGCCTCGAAATCGTCCCTCAGCGCCTGGTGCTGGTTGCCACGTCCAGCCACACCGCCAGCAGCAGGATCAGGCCCTTCACGATCATCTGCCAGAAGGTGTCGACGCCCAGCATGGACATGCCGTTGTCCAGGGTGGCGATGATCAGCGCGCCGATCAGCGCGCCGAACACGGTGCCGGCACCGCCGCGCATGGAGGTGCCGCCGATGATGCAGGCGGCGATGGCATCCAGCTCCTGCCCGGTGCCGGCCGAGGGCGAGCCCGCGGCCAGGCGCGCGGTGGTGGCGATGCCGGCCAGGGCCGCCATCGCGCCCATCAGCATGAACACCAGCAGCTTGACCACCTGCACGTTGACGCCGGACAGACGCGTCGCTTCCAGGTTGCCGCCCACCGCGTAGATCCGCCGGCCGAACACGGTGCGCCGGGCCATCACCGTGAACAGCCCCAGCAGCACCAGCACGATCAGCACCGGCAGCGGCACCCCGCGATAGGCGTCCAGGATGGCGAAGAAGCCGGCGATCACCACCGCCGCGACCGCGAGCTTGCCCAGGTCGACGCCGAGCGGCGGCACCGGCAGGCCGTATTCCGCCCGCTTGGTGCGGCTGCGCAGGGCGGACACGGCGAGGGCTGCGAACACCAGCACGCCGAGCGCGTAGCCGGCGACGTCCGGCAGGTAGCTCTGGCTCACCGCGATCAGCGCGCTCGACACCGGGGCGATGGTGACGCCGCCGGTCAGGCCCAGCACCACGCCGCGGAACGCCAGGAAGCCGGCCAGGGTGACGATGAAGGACGGCACGCGCAGGAACGCCACCCAGTAGCCGTTGAAGGCGCCGACCAGGGCGCCCAGCAGCATCACCAGCGGGATGTTGACGAACAGCGGCAGGTGGTAGGTCACGTCGAAGATCGCGGCCAGCCCGCCGGTCAGCCCGAGCAGGGATCCGACCGACAGGTCGATCTCGCCGGAGATGATGACGAACACCATCCCCGACGCGACCATGCCGTTGATCGCCATCTGGCGCAGCAGGTTCGACAGGTTGCGCGCGGTGAGGAAGTCGCCCTGGGTGAGTTCGGTGAACAGCGCCCAGATGATGGCGATCGCCACCACCAGGGCCAGGATCTTGTAGCGCGCGAAGGCGCCCTTGAAGTGCTCCAGCTTCAGGGTGCGCCGGCGCTCGCCCTGCGCGGCGGCGATGGCGTCCGGGCCCGGTGCGATGGAGGTGGTCTCGGTCATGATCGGGCTTCCCTCAGGCGGCGCGGCGCGTCGGCGTGATCGCCGCCGTCAGGATCCGCTCCTGGGTCAAGGTGTCGTCGTTGATGAAGTCGCCGCGCAGCTCGCCCTCGCCGATCACCAGCACCCGGTCGCTGATGCCCATCACCTCGGGCAGCTCCGACGACACCATGATGATCGACATGCCGTCCCGCACCAGCGCGAACATCAGGCGGTAGATCTCGTACTTGGCGCCGACGTCGACGCCGCGCGTCGGCTCGTCCAGGATCAGCACCCGGGGCCTGGGCTCCAGCATCTTGGAGATCACCGCCTTCTGCTGGTTGCCGCCGGACAGGTTGGAGATCGGCAGCACCGGGCTCGCGGTCTTGATGCGCAGCCGCCTGATCGCCTCGCCGATGACGGAGAACTCGCGGTTCTCGTCGATCAGCCCGGCGGTGGTGAAGTCGCCCAGCACCGACAGGGTGATGTTGTAGCCGACGCCCAGCCCCGGCACGATGCCGTGCGCCTTGCGGTCCTCCGGCACCATGCACAGGCCCTGGCGCACCGCCTCCTGCGGCGTGCGCACGGAGATGCGCTTGCCGTCGAGCCGGACCTCGCCGGAATGCGGTCCGCGATAGGCGCCGAACAGGGCGCTGACCATCTCGGTGCGCCCGGCGCCGACCAGCCCGGCGACGCCGAGGATCTCGCCCTTGCGCAGCGAGAACGACACGTTGTCGACCCGCCTGCGCTCCCGGTTCTCCGGATCGAGGCAGGTGATGCCGATCGCCTCGAACACCACCTCGCCGATCGGGTGCTCCTCGCGCGGGAACAGGTTGCTCATGTCGCGCCCGACCATCATGCGGATGATGTCGCCGGTGGTCATGTCGCGCATCGGCGCGTCGCCGATGTAGCGGCCGTCGCGGATCACCGTGACGGTGTCGGCGATCTCCTCGATCTCCTCCAGCTTGTGCGAGATGTAGACGCAGGCCGTGCCGCGCGCCTTGAGGTCCTGGACCAGGCGCAGCAGGATCGCGGTCTCCGACTTGGTCAGCGAAGAGGTCGGCTCGTCCAGGATCAGCAGGCGGGCGTTCTTGCTCAGCGCCTTGGCGATCTCGATCAGCTGCTGCTCGCCGCCGGCGTAGTTCGACACCGGCATCGCCACGTTGATGTGGCCCATGCGCAGGCCGGCCAGCAGCTTCGACGCCTCGATGATCATGCGGTCGAAGTCGATCAGCCCGCCGAGCGCGCGCGGCTCGCGGCCGAGGAAGATGTTCTCCGCCACCGAGAGCTGCGGGATCAGCATCAGCTCCTGATGGATGATGACGATGCCGACATCCTCGCTTTCGCGAATGGAGGCGCAGCGCAGCTCGCGGCCTTCCCACAGGATGGTGCCGCCCCAGGTGCCGTAGGGATAGACCGCCGACAGCACCTTCATCATCGTCGACTTGCCGGCGCCGTTCTCGCCGCACAGGCCGACGCACTCGCCCGGCCGGACGCGCAGGTCGATGCCGTCCAGCGCCTTGACGCCGGAGAAGTCCTTGGTGATGCCCCGCATCTCAAGCAAGTACTCGGACATCATCGCAACCCTTCAGCGTCCCAGGATAGGCATCGGGACCGGACCGCACGAAGCGATCCGGTCCGCGTGGCAGGCCAGGAGCGCGCGGCGCTACTGGCCGTTGATCTGCGCCTGGGTGAAGTAGCCGTCGGTGACCAGGCGGTCGACGTTGCTCTTGGTCAGCGGGATCGGGGTCAGCAGGATGGTGTTCACGTCCTTCTGCCCGTTGTTGATCTTGCTGTTGTAGGTCGGCGTCTCGCCCTTGGCGAGCTGCACCGCCATCTTCGCCGCCGTGCTGGCGATCAGCTTCAGCGGCTTGTACACCGTCATGGTCTGGGTGCCCTTCTCGATCCGCTGTGCTGCGGCGAGGTCGGCGTCCTGGCCCGACACGGCGGTCTTGCCGGCCAGCCCCTGGGCGGCCAGCGCCTGGATCGCGCCGCCTGCCAGGGCGTCGTTGGAGGCGACGATGCCCTGGATGTTGTTGTGGTTGGCGGTGAGCGCGTTCTCGGTGTCGGACAGCGCGGTGGTGGCGCTCCACTCCGGCACGAACTGCGAGCCGACCACCTTGATCTTGTTGCTGTCGATCAGCGGCTGCAGCACCTCCATCTGGCCCTGGCGCAGCAGCTTGGAGTTGTTGTCGGTGGGAGCGCCGCCCAGCAGGTAGTAGTTGCCGGTGGGAGCGGCGTTCACCACGCCCTGCGCCTGCATGTGGCCGACGCGGACGTTGTCGAACGACACGTAGGCGTCGATGTTGGAATCCAGGATCAGCCGGTCGTAGGAGATGATCTTGATGCCGGCCTGCTTGGCCTCGTTGATGACGTTGCCGAGCACCTTGCCGTTGAACGGCACGATCACGATCACGTCCATGCCGCGCGAGATCAGGTTCTCGATCTGCGCGTTCTGCCGGCTCTCGCTGGCGTCGGCGGACTGGACGTTGACGGTGGCGCCGAGCGCCTTGGCGGCGGCGACGAAGTAGTCGCGGTCATGCGCCCAGCGCTCCAGGCGCAGGTCGTCGATCGAGAAGCCGATCTTGGGGTGCGCCGCGTTGGCATGGGCCGCGGCCGGCAGCAAGGCAGCCAGGCCGAGCGACACGGCGGCGCCCGCGAGCAGGCGACGCGTGAGGCCCGAGCCGCCGGACGCGATCCGGTTGGAAAGATGCGACACGAAATGATTCCTCCGTTGCGCCGGCCCTTGTCCAAGGGGGCATGGACAGGCCGGTCAGTTGCCGCTGCCGGCGGCCGCACGGCCACCTCGTCATCGACATTGGTGCAACGAAAGCAAATTGCGGCACGTAAGGCAAGGGGATGCTGCCGGGCGTGCCGACCCGTCCCGATCCCGCTGCGGCGCCTGCTCGGACAAATGCCGCCGCCACGATCAAATGGTCACGCGGGATCGGATCCAGGCCGGGAAAAATTGTTGCGTCGCAACAACCGCAGCGGTCGTTGCGGATCCGATGCCCTGCCGGCCCGGCACCGGCGACGGAAGGCCAGCCGTTTTTTGATTGACGTGCCTCAGAACCGGGCCGTATGCCCGTCCCGGGAGGTGGCATGCCGAAGGTGACGGTGTTCGAGGTCGCGGCCTCCGCCGGCGTCAGCCTGGCGACGGTCGACCGGGTGCTGAACGGGCGCAAGGGCGTCCGCGCGGCCACGGTGGAACGGGTGCAGGCGGCGGTCGGCCGGCTCGGCTACCGGCGCGACGCGTTCGCCGCCGGGCTGGCGACGCGCAAGCGCGAACGCTACCTGTTCGTGCTGCCCGGGCGCGGCACCAACAGCTTCATGAACGCGCTGCACGACACCATCGCCGCCGCCGCCGCCGCGCTGGCGGACCAGCGCGTGCTGGTGCGCACCCTCGACTACGCGGCGCTCGACGACGCTGCCCTCGCCGCCCTGCTGTCCTCGATCGACGGCGCCGAGTGCGACGGGGTGGCGGTGGTCGCGGTGGAGTCGCCGCCGGTGCGGCACGAGATCGACCGGCTGGTGGAGAAGAACATCCCGGTCGTCACCCTGGTGTCCGACGTGTCGCCGTCCAGGCGGAGCCTGTTCCTGGGCATCGACAACAAGGCGGCCGGCCGGGTGGCCGCCTCCCTGATCGGCCGCATGACCGGCGGCGCCCAGGGCAGCGCGAGCGGCAGCATCGGCCTGATCGTCGGCCGCATGACGCTGCACGACCACGCCGACCGCAGGCTCGGCTTCGAGCAGGTGCTGCGACGCGAGTTCCCCCATCTCGCCCTGCTGCCGACGATCGAGGGCCTGGACGACAGCGCGGTGACCGGGCCGCTCGCCGCGCGCATGCTGCGCCGGCACCCGGACCTGCTCGGGATCTACAGCGCCGGCGCCGGCAACCGCGGCATCATCGCGGCCCTTCGCGCCGACGCGCGCCTGCCTGCTCCGGTGGTGGTGGCGCACGAGCTCACCGCGCACGCCCGCGACGCGCTGCTGTCCGGGACCTTCACCGCCGTGCTGCACCAGGACCAGGAGCAGGAGGTCGAGAACGCCGTCGCGGCGCTGCGTGCCCTGGCCCGCGCCGAAGCCGCGTTCCTGCCCAGGCCGGTGCGCACGCAGATCTTCCTTCGCGACAACGTCCCCTAAGCGGGAACCGCGACCGCCTGCCCGACCACCCGCCCGACCCATCTGAAAGAACCCGTCATGGCCACCACCACCCTGTTCAGCGACCTCGACACGGTCCGCTTCGCCGGTCCCGACAGCGACGACCCGCTCGCCTACCGCTACTACGACGCCGACCGCATGGTGCTCGGCCGTCGCTTGCGCGACCACCTGCGCTTCGCGGTCGCGTACTGGCACAGCCTGGCGATGAACGGCAGCGACCCGTTCGGGGCACCCACGCTGCACCGCCCATGGATGCGCAACCCCGACCCGATGCAGGGTGCCCGCGACAAGGCCGACGCCGCGTTCGACCTGTTCCGCGTGCTGGACGTGCCGTTCTACACCTTCCACGACCGCGACATCGCCCCCGACGGCGACGACCTCAACACGGCGCTCCGCAACTTCCGCGAGATGGTCGACTACCTCGGCCTGAAGATGCAGGGCTCCAGCACGAAGCTGCTGTGGGGCACGGCGAACCTGTTCAGCCATCCGCGGTTCATGGCGGGTGCTGCGACCAACCCCGACCCGGACGTGTTCGCCTTCAGCGCCGCAACGGTGAAGCACTGCATGGACGCGACGCTGGCGCTCGGCGGCGACAACTACGTGCTGTGGGGCGGCCGCGAAGGCTACGAGACGCTGCTCAACACCGACCTCACGCGCGAGATCGACCAGCTCGGCCGGTTCCTGTCGCTGGTGGTCGAGTACAAGCACAGGATCGGCTTCGGGGGACAGATCCTGATCGAGCCGAAGCCCAAGGAGCCGACCGCGCACCAGTACGACTTCGACACCGCGACGGTGTACGGCTTCCTCCGCCGCTACGGCCTGGAAAACGAGGTCAAGCTCAACCTCGAGGCCAACCACGCGCTGCTGGCCGGGCACAGCTTCGAGCACGAGATCGCCACCGCGGCGAGCCTGGGCATCCTGGGCTCGCTCGACCTCAACCGCGGCGACCCGCTGCTGGGCTGGGACACCGACCAGTTCCCCAACAGCCTGCAGGACACGGCGATGGCGCTCTACCACGTCATCAAGGCGGGCGGCCTCGGGCTTGGCGGCTGCAACTTCGACGCCAAGATCCGGCGCCAGTCGATCGACCCGGCGGACCTGGTGCACGCCCATGTCGGCGGCATCGACCATTGCGCCCGCGCCTTCCTGATCGCAGCCCACATGGTGGAGGACGGACGGCTGGAGCAGGCGCTCAAGGATCGCTACGCCGGCTGGGACACCGACGCGGCGCGCGACATGCTGAGCGGCGGCCAGACCCTGGAAAGCATCGCCGCCCGGGCGGAAGAGCAGAACCTGTCGCCGCAGCCGCGCTCCGGCGGCCAGGAGCGGCTGGAGAACCTGGTCGGCCGCTTCTTCTGAAGCCGCAGGCGTCCGGGAACGAGGAGTTTCCCGTCCCGGACCAGGCGGATCAGGCCGCGGGCCCGAGCTCGGTCTTGATCCAGCCCGGCTGCCGGGTGTCGAACGCCTCGTAGGCCGAGATCACGTCCAGCATCGGCTCGACCTTGGTCAGGACGGTGACCGGGTCGACCAGTCCCACCCGCAGCATCTCGACCCGTTTCGGGATGTATGCGTGGTGGTTGCAGTTGCCCGTCCGGATCGTCAGGTTCTTGTTCATGGCGATGCCGACCGGCAGGGTCCCGGCCGAAGGCGGATGCACGCCGATGATCCCGAGCGTGCCGGCTTCGGCCAGCAACGATCGCCCGTTCCAGCGCCCGCGTCGGCGCGCCGCCCGCTCCGCCATCTGCATCGCGGCCATCGTCACCTTCTGGTTGTCGTGGTGAGTCTTGAAAGGATTCACAGCGCCTGCGAAGCGGCGCCCATCCTCGGGACCGGCAACCCGAAAGGGGTGACGAGCGCGGCGAGCAGCCAGATGATCGGCCCGCTGACCGACGGGATGCTCACCGCGATGATCCCGGACGTGAGCTGCAGGATGGTGAAGCTGCCGTCGCAGATGCCGATCAGGAACACGCCCAGGAAGTAGGCCAGCCAAGACCCGCGCTTGAACAGTAGCCAGGAGACGATGATTCCGAGAGCGCCGTAGCCGGACACGTCGATGCAGAAGTTCAGGATCAGGTTGGCATGAACGTGCGCCGTGACCGGATCATTGGGGAAGGTGAAGGCGTCGACCGGTGCCTTGCTGCCGCCAATGAACATCTTCCACTGCCCCTTCGCCGGGCTGGCGATGTACTGGCGCAGCCCCTCGTAGCCGACCCAGAGGTGCAGGATGCCCCATAGCCCGAAGAGGCTGGCACCCACCTTGGCAGCCAATCGTGTTCCGGTCTTCTCGCCGGCAGCGCCCGTGCCGGACATGGCAGTAGTCATGACGTGTGTTCCTTTCCTGCCCGGCCCTGCTCGTTCGTGTCACCGCTTCGAACGAGGCCCGTGGACGCCTTGAAGGATTAGTGGCGCCAATGCGCCAGGGTTTCTGTCGCGAAGGCCGCATACGAGCGGGGTGGCCGGCCGAGCAGGCGCCTCATCTCCTCGACGTCGGCCGGTGCCGCGTGCATCCCGTCCTGCACGAACCGGTCGAGCATCAGTCGAAGGTCCATTGCCATCCAGCTCGGCGCGTGCTGCCCGAGCAGCTTCTCGAACGGTGCGGTGTCGTCGCCAGCATATCGGACCGGCTCGCCCAGCAGGTCGGACCAGATCGCCGCGATGCCGGTGCCGGTGAGCGGTTCCGGACCAACGGCGTTGATGATCTGGTGTGGCAGCGGCTCGCTCGCGCGCTCACGCTCGAGCAGAGCCTTGGCCGCAACCTCGGCGACGTCGCGCGCATCCACCATGGACACGCCCTTGGCGCCGATGGGGAAAGGGTAAACGGCAGGTCCGAGGACGGCGTCCTTGAACATGGCGTCGTTCTGCATGAAGCAGTTCGGCCGCAGGATCGTCGCCGGGATGTCGTACTGCTCGATCATCTGCTCGACGGTGTGCTTTGCCGTGAAATGCGGGACGTTGGTGAAGTCCTGGCCCTTGTAGACGGAGAAGTAGACGACCCGCTCGAGACCGGCCTCCCGGGCGAGGTTGAGCGTCAGCAGGGCTTGTGACAGCTCCTCGGGCGTGACGGCGTTGAGGAGAAACAGCGTGCTCGCCCCTGTCAGCGCGCTGCGCATGGACTCGATGTCGAGCATGTCGCCGCGGACCGGCACGATGCCGTTCGGAAACCTGGCCTTCGCCGGATCGCGGGTCAGGGCCCGCACGTCGGCGCCCTGGCCGGACAGGTGTTCAAGGACGTGGGAACCGACGGTCCCGGTTCCGCCGGTGACGAGAATGGTCATTGTCATGGTCCTGGTAGGGATCAGCTGGATAGCGACCCGATGAGTGCCCACGACTAGAATGGCCCTTGCTACGGACAACTTGAGCCGGTCATTTAAGACCTCACGTCCCACGGCTGGAACGATGCTGGACCTCGAGGCGCTGACCGACTTCGTCTTGGTCGCCGCGAACGGCGGCATCACCCAAGCCAGCCGCGTGAGCGGACGGCCCAAGGCGAGCTTGTCGCGCAAGGTGATGGAGTTGGAGGCAAGCCTGGGTGTGCGTCTGTTCGAGCGCGGCTCACGCTCGGTCCACCTGACCGAGGAAGGAGAGCTGCTCTATGCCAGAACGGCCGGCCCGCTCGGCGAGATCGAGGAAGCGGCCGAGATGCTGCGCAACAGCCGCGCGAAGCCGCGGGGCCGGCTGCGCATCAACGTGCCCCAGGTTTTCGGCCAGCTGCTGATGGGCCGGGTCGCGGCGGAGTTCACCAAGACTTACCCCGACGTGATCCTCGACGTGACGATGGAGGACCGCGCCATCAACCTGATCGCGGAGGGTTGTGACGTCGTCATTCGTCTCAATCCCAAGCCGGAGGTTGGTCTCGTCGGGCGGTGCTTCGTGCGCGACCAGGTCCTGGTCGTTGCGGTGCCCACTCTGGCCCGACCTCCGGTCACGCCCGATCCGTTTAACGTGCAGCCGGTGCCCGTGGTGGTCAGGAGCGGGTTGCCGAACCCCGAGATGTGGCGGATCGCAAGCTTGGACGAGCCCGAGATCCGCACGCGGCAGGTCCTGCAGCTGCCGGCTTTGCCGATGATCCGGGATGCGGTGCTGACTGGCATCGGCGCGGCCAAGCTGCCCAGGGTACTTGTTGCCGAGGATCTGGCGTCGGGCCGGCTGGTCAGCTGGGGACCGGCCTCAAGCCGCCCGGCCGAGTTGTGGGCGCTCCATGCCTCGGGCCGATTGGCGAGTGCGAAGGTCAAGGCCTTCATGCGGTTCCTCGACACCGCGTTTCCACAGGAGTGGCTGTGATCCCGCCAGAACCCGTCAGGCAGCGCAGATCGACCGCATCGTCCGAGACGACCGGCCGAGGCGCTAAGCTGTCCAGCCTGTTCGTCCTGCCGCCGCAAGGTAGGCGCGGCACATGCTGACAAGCTCCTGCTCGACATCGCCGCCGATCCTGGGCGGCGCACCCTGTTCATGGAGCGCCCGCACCGCCCCGAAGATCGCGGCCAGAAGAACCCGGGCAACCAGCGGCGCATCGGCGAAACAACCGTCGCTGGCAGTCATCAACATTTCCGCGACTGCCTGTTCGGCACGGCGCGTGGCGGCCTCGACTGAACCCCTCGCATCCAGTTCGGTCGCGATCAGATACAGGGCGCGGGAAACCTCGTGCTGCTGCGCCTTCGCGTGCAGGTAGGCCGTTGCAACGGCCTCGGCCATCACCTGCACCTTCTGGTCCCGATGAGTCAGGCAGGCGTCCTCGACGACGCTCGCGAGCATCGCGAGGTGACGCTCCAGAACGGCCAGAAGCAAGGCCTGCTTGTTGGGGAAATACTGGTAGAGGGTGCCCACCGAGACGCCGGCGCGGTGCGACACCCGCGTAGTGTTCAGCCTGGTGGATCCCGTCGCCAGCAAAACCTGAATGGTCGCGTCGAAGATCGTCTCCACAGTGACAGTGGATCGGGCCTGACGCGGTGTTTTCCGCCGGTTGAGGTCTGCGGGAAGGCTGGTTGCCATATGCGAATCCCAGAACTGAAGCATGCTTCATATATTTGTCCCGCTGTCGTTGCGCCACTCCGTGGGTGCCGCCGGCGAAGAGCGCGTCAGGAGTTGGACATGGGCAAGTTGGACGGGAAGATCGCAGTCGTTACCGGTGGCAGCGCGGGCATGGGACTGGCCACGGCCAGACTGTTCGTCGAGGAGGGTGCGACGGTCGTCATCACCGGTCGCAACCAGGCCGCACTTGACGCCGCGGCGCGGGAGATCGGTGATCGGGTGGAGCCGTTCCGCAGCGACATCGCCAGCTTGGCGGACCTTGATGCTCTGGCCAGCCATGTCGGGCAGAACCATGGCCGTGTCGATGTGCTGTTCGCCAACGCGGGCGGCGGCAGGCCCGGGCCGCTCGAGCAGGTGTCGGAGGATGATTTCGATTTCACGGTCGATACCAACCTGAAAGGCACCTATTTCACCGTGCAGAAGCTCGTGCCGCTGATGACAGCCGGCGGCTCAATCATCCTCAATACCTCGATCCTGGGCGCGCAGGGACGCCAGGGCTTCAGCGTGTACTCGGCGACCAAGGCAGCGATCCGGTCGCTGGCACGGTCACTTACGGCGGAGCTTTCGGCCAAGGGCATCCGGGTGAATGCGCTGGCGCCAGGACAGATCGACACCGACCTCATGCGGAAGGTCGGCATGCCGGACGGGATGATCGAGCAGGTGAAGGCGCAAGCGGCGGGCCAAATTCCCATGGCTCGTATCGGTTCGGCCGAGGAGGTTGCCAGGCCTGCCCTGTTCCTCGCCTCCGACGACGCATCCTATGTGACCGGCATCGAGCTGTCGGTGGACGGTGGCTGGGCGCAGGTCTGAAGCACCTGCCGCTCCGTCTGCCGCGGCTGCATCTACCGCTTTCGGCTCGGTCGCGACGCCAGTGGCGCCTATGTGGGCGTACTGGCGAACGATCAGGGTCAAACCATCGCGCTGCGGGCGGAGGTGGTCGAGCGGGATGGGATCAGGGTGTTCGAGGGCCAGGGGAACGCCGACGACCGGGATCCGGAAAACATCTAGCTGAACACAGTACGGAAGCCGGAACGCAGCCGCAGCCGTATACCGTCACGGTGTCGCTGAGCAGGATCGCCTGGTCGTCGCTGACTGCTCCGGCAGCCTGACCAGCGTGTTGGACGCGAACGGGATGCCCGCCCGCTGCGCCTGCGGCCCGTTCATCGGCTCGGTGGTTTCCGGTCCGCCGAAGAAGCTGGTGCCGGCAGACGGGCCGTTGGGGTTGGCGCTGTCGCACTGCGCGGTGTCGCCGGCGCGGCAGCACGAGCACACGCCGCAGGACACGGTGGAGCACACCATCACCCGGCCGCCGATGTCGAAGTTGCGCACCTGCCCGCCTGGCGCCTCGACCACACCGATGCCCTCGTGGCCGAGGAGGGTGCCGGGCTTCATGCCACTGACGGTGCCGCAGATGCGGACGCGGTCAGGCGAATCACCGCATCGGTCGGCGCCTCGATCCTCGGATCGGGCACCTCGTCGAGGCGGATGTCGCCGATGCCGTGCCAGACGACTGCCTTCATGGAAACGCTCCTGGTACCCGGAAGGAACACGGCTGCAACGACGCGATCGGCGTCCGGGACGCCTCAATCCGGCGGCAATGCCCGCGCCCAGGCGCGCAGATCCTCGACGAACAGGTCCGGCGCCTCCATGGCGGCGAAGTGCCCGCCGCGCGGCTGCTCGGTCCAGCGCGTGACGTCGTAGCCGCGCTCGACCCAGGAGCGTGGCGGCGTCGGCGAGCGCGGATCGGGATAAGCCGCGAACGCGGTGGGGACGGTCACGCGCCGGCCTGGCGGCATCCGGCGCACGCCCTCCGCCTCGGCAGCCGCGTAGTACCAGGTCGAGGTCGGGAAGGCGTCGTTGGCCACGTAGATCATGAGGTTGGTCAGCAGCCGGTCGCGGGAGAACACCGCCTCGAACGGTTGCTCGCGCAGGTCAGCCCAGTCGTGGAACCGTTCCACGATCCAGGCGGCCAGGGCGACAGGGTTGTCCGCCATGGCGTAGTTCAGCGATGACGGCCTGGTCCGCTGCAGGTGGGCATAGGCGCCGAGCGCCTGTTCCGACGCGTCGAACGCCGCCTTCCATGCCGTCTCCTCGTCGGTGTCCGGCTGCGCGTCCGGCTGCACCAGCAGGTAGTTGAGGTGGATGGCGCGGATGGAGGCGGTGTGCTCCAGCGCCAGCCAGGCGCTGACGCCGGCGCCCCAGTCGCCGCCCTGGGCCAGGTAGCGGCCGTAGCCGAAGCCGTCGCGCATCAGGCGGTCGAACAGCCGCGCGGTGGTGCGCGCGCCGACCGGCGAGGCGGGCTTGCCGGAAAAGCCGAAGCCGGGCAGCGAGGGGATCACGAGGTCGAACGCGTCCGCGGCGTTCCCGCCGTGGCGGGACGGGAACGCCAGCGGCTCCGCCACCTGCCAGAACTCGTAGACCGAGCCCGGCCAGCCATGGGTGAGGAGAAGCGGCCGGCGCCCCTGCGCCTCGCCGACGAGGTGGATGGCGTGAAGGTCGATGTCCTCCACCCGGTGCAGCACCTGCGGGAACCGGTTCAGCTCGGCGGCGGCGGCACGGACGTCGAAGCCGTCCGCCCAGTAGGCGCACAGGTCGCGCAGGAACCCGGGATCGCAGCCGTAGCGCCATCCGGCGTGCTCGGGCGTCGGCGGGATGCGTTGGTCGCGCAGCCGCCCGCGTATGCGGTCCAGCGTCGCCTCGTCCCACGCCACGGTGAACGGTTGCATGCCGATCCTCCTCCGGTCGGTGGGGGCAACTCCCCAAACCGCGACGGGTTGAACGGCGGACGCTTCGGAAGGATCAGCGATGAGCAAGCATGAACGCAGTGACGAGATCACCAGCCACGGCACGGTGAAGGGGCATCACCCCAGGCCGGAGGACAACGTTCCGGAGGGCGGCCCGGCGCCGTCGCCGACCGAGGGCCAGGGTGCGGCCAAGGGCGCTGCCTCCAAGGCGGTCGAAGGCGCGGTCGCCGGCGACAACACCAGCACCGCCACCGCCGGCAAGCTGGAAAAGCAGCACGCCGCGGGAGTCGCCGCGGAAAAGACGCAGAGCGGCCGCGGCCACCGCAAGCACGAGGACTAGGCGGTTTCCGCTTGAACGTCGTTTATATGAACGACGTTCACAGGAACGACACCGGGTCGACGTCGACGTCGACCTGAACCGAGCGCGGCACGGTGGGGGCCAGGGCGCGCCAGGCGGTCATCCAGTGGCGCAGGATCGGCTGCACCGCCACCTCGCGTCGGGTGCGCAGCAGCAGGCGGCGGCGGTGCCGGCCGCGCAGGATCGCCAGCGGCGCCGGCGCCGGGCCCAGCACCTGCAACCCCTCCCCCGTCGGCGCGCTGCGTCCGAGCGCCGCCGCCGCCTGGTCTGCCGCCTCGGCGGTGTCGGCGCTGACGATCAGCGCCGCCAGCCGGCCGAACGGCGGCCAATGGCCGGGACGGCGCTGCTCGGCCTCGCGCTCCATGAAGCGGGCGAAGTCGCCGGCGACCAGGGCCTGCATCACCGGGTGCTCCGGGCTGTAGGTCTGCAGCAGCACGCGGCCCGGCTGCTCGGCGCGTCCGGCGCGGCCGGCGACCTGGTGCAGCAGCTGCACGGTGCGCTCGGCCGCGCGCAGGTCGCCGCCGGCGAGGCCGAGATCGGCATCGACCACGCCGACCAGGGTCAGCCCGGGGAAGTGCCAGCCCTTGGCGACGATCTGGGTGCCGATCACCAGGTCGACCTCGCGCTCGGCGATGCGACGCACCGCCTCGGCGGCGGCGGTCGGGCCCGGCAGGGTGTCGCTGGCCATCACCAGGATGCGGGCGTCGGGGAAGGTGGTGCGCGCCTCCTCGGTGATGCGCTCCACGCCGGGACCGATCGGGGTCAGGCTGTTCTCGGCGCGGCAGGACGGGCAGTGCACCGGCACCGCCTCGGTGTGGCCGCAATGGTGGCAGGCGAGCTGGCGCCGGGCGCGGTGCTCGACCAGCCAGGCGGTGCAGTTCGGGCACTGGATGCGGTGGCCGCAGGCGCGGCACAGGGTCAGGGGGGCGTAGCCGCGGCGGTTGAGGAACAGCATCGCCTGCTCGGCCCGGTGCAGGGTTCCCGCCACCGCCTCGATCAGCGGCGGCGACAGGAAGCGGCCGCGCTCGGGCGGGTGGTCGCGCAGGTCCACCGCCGCCACCTCAGGCAGGCGCGCGCCGCCGTGCCGGACCGACAGGGACAGGTGCCGGTAGCGGCCGGTCTCGACGTTGGTCAGGGTTTCCAGGCTGGGGGTCGCGGACACCAGCAGCACCGGCGCCTCCGCCAGGCGCGCCCGCACCACCGCCATGTCGCGGGCGTGGTAGGACACCCCGTCCTCCTGCTTGAACGCGGTCTCGTGCTCCTCGTCGACCACCACCAGGCCGAGGTCGGGGAACGGCAGGAACAGGGCCGAGCGCGCGCCCACCACCACCGGCGCCTCGCCCCCGGCGACCGCGCGCCAGGTGATCCGGCGGCGCTTGGAGCCGAGGTCGGAATGCCACACCGCCGGCTCCACCCCGAACCGGCGTTGGAAACGCTGCAGCCATTGCGAGGACAGCGCGATCTCCGGCAGCAGCACCAGCGCCTGGCGGCCTTCCGCCAGGCACGCCGCCACCGCCTCCAGGTAGGTCTCGGTCTTGCCCGAGCCGGTGACGCCGTCGAGCAGGGCGGCCTGGAACCGGCGCGCCTGCACCAGCCCGCGCAAGGCCGCCGCCACGCGCTCCTGGTCGGCGGACAGGCCCGGCCCGACATGGTCCGGATCCGGCCGGCCGAACGACGGCGCGGCGGCGACCTCCTGTTCGCGAAGCAGCCCGGCTTCCGCCATGCCGCGCACCACCCCGCTCCCGACCCCGGCCAGGCGCGCGAGCTCCGCGGTGCCGCGCGGCATCCCGTCGGCCAGCGCCTGCAGCACCCGGTTGCGCGCCGGGGTGGACCGGACCGACACCGAGTTGCTGCCGGAGCGGACCCAGCCGGTGGTGACGGGCAGGGGCTGCGCCGCGTTGATCCGCAGCGCCATCGCCAGCACCAGCCCGGGCGGGGTCAGGGTGTAGCCGGCGACCCAGTCGACGAAGCGTCGCAGGCTGGCCGGCATGCGCGGCACGTCGAGCAGGGCGGACACCGGCTTCAGCTTGCCATCGGGCACCGGGGCTGCGCCTGGAGGAAGGAGGTCGGCCGGCAGCCCGTCCGGCGCGTCCCACACCACCCCCACCTCGGCGCGCCGGTTGAGCGGCACCAGCACCACGTCGCCCGGCTCCAGCGCGGGCGATGCGGGACACGCGTAGTCGAACGCGCCGGCGAACGGGTAGGGCAGCAGCACCGGAACCCGCCTGGCGGCGGCACGGGACGCGTCGGGGCGGCTTGCCGATGCGGCGGGGAGGTCTAATCTCTGCGGCGTGATACGCGTGACGGACAGGGTTGCATCCAGTGCGGGCGGTGTTCTCCAGAATGGGAGCGATCCGCCCGATGGACAATGAGAACGCGCCGGGGCGGGACAGCGAGGAAGACCGGGTGGCGCGCTTCCTCGCCGAGAACCCGGACTGGCTGGCGACGCAGACCGACCTGTACGAGGTGCTGTCGCCGCCGCGCCGCGTGCACGGCGATACCCTGGCCGACCACATGGCGGCGATGATCGACGCGGCACGGCAGCAGGCGGCCAGCATGAGCGCCCGGGCCGAGACCGTGCTTCAGGCCGGACGCGCGGCGCTGGGCCTGTCGGACCGGGTGCGCGAGGCGGTGCTGGCGCTGATCCGGGCGACCGACCTGGGCGAATGCGTCGCCTGCGACCTGCCGCGCCTGCTCGGCATCGATTCCGCGCTGCTCTGGGTCGAGGAACCGTCGCAGGGCCTGTCGGAGCGGCTGCTGGCGCGCAGCCTCCCCCCCGGCACGGTGGTGCGCCTGCTCGGTCGGCGGGACGTCCGGGTCAGGATCGCGCCGCTCGACGCCGGCGTGCTGCACGGCGAGGCGGCGCCGCTTGCCGCGCACGACGCGCTGCTCCGGGTGACGGTGCGGAACCAGCCGCCGATGCTTCTGGCGCTGGCGAGCCGGGATGCGCAGGTGCTGCAGGACGGGCTGCCGGCCAGCATGACCGGGGGCACCGCCGGCAGCGGCGGCGCCGCGGCGCTCGCCTTCCTGGGGGCGGCGCTGGCGGCCCGGATCGAGAGCCTCCCGTGAGCGGCGGCACCGCCCCGTCCGGCGCCGCGCTGCTGGACCAGTTCCTCGGCTGGCTGGGCGACGAGAAGCGGGCCAGCGCGCTCACGGTCACCGCGTATCGCGGCGACGTCGGCCGGTTCCTGCGCTTCCTGGCGCTCCACCTCGGCGCGGAGCCGGACCTCCCGGCGCTGGCGGCGCTGCGACAGGCGGATTTCCGCGCCTGGCTGGCGGAGGAGGCGCGTGAGGCAGCGGCGCGGACCGACTACGCGCGCGACAAGGCGAACCGCACCCGGGTGCGTCGCATGTCGGCGGTGCGCAGCTTCTTCCGCTACCTCGCGCGCCGCCACGGCCTCGACAACGCTGCTCCCGGGCTGATGCGCTCGCCGCGTGTGCGGGTGCCGCTGCCGCGCCCGCTGCCTGTGGGCGCCGCCCTGGCCGCACCCGCCGGCATCGCGTCGCTGGCGCACACCGCCTTGGCGGAACACCGCGACGGCGCCCTGTTCACCCTGCTCTACGGCGCCGGCCTGCGCATCGGCGAGGCGCTGGCGCTCGACCTGCGCGACCTGCCGCGCGCGTCCGCCGAAGGGGCGGTGCTGCGCGTGCGCGGCAAGGGAAACAAGGAGCGGCTGGTGCCGCTGCTGCCGGCGGTGCTGTCGGCGCTGCAGCACTGGGCGAACCGCCATCCCGACCCGGCGCCGGACTCGCCGCTGTTCCCGGGCGTGCGCGGCGGCCGGCTCGACCCGGCGGTGGCGCAGAAGGCGATGCGCGACTACCGGCGGCTGGCCGGGCTGCCCGAGCACGCCACGCCGCACGCGCTGCGGCATTCCTTCGCCACCCACCTGCTGGAGAACGGCGCCGACCTGCGCTCGATCCAGGAGCTTCTGGGCCACGCCAGCCTGTCCACCACGCAGCGCTACACCCTGGCCGACGAGGCGCACCTGCTGGAGGTGTGGCGGCGCACCCATCCACGGGCCGGCCTGCCCGGGACGGCGAAGGAGCACGCGGATGGCGGCTGACGGAACCCGGATCCGGACGCTCTACCCGCCGGTCGAGCCGTATTCGAGCGGCATGATGCAGGCCGGCGACGGGCACTCGGTATACTGGGAGCTGTGCGGCAACCCGCGCGGCATCCCGGCCGTGTTCCTGCATGGCGGCCCGGGCGGCGGCTGCTCGCCGCTGCAGCGCCGGCTGTTCGACCCGAAGCGCTACCGCATCCTGTTGTTCGACCAGCGCGGCTGCGGCCGGTCGCGCCCGCACGCGTCGCTCGAGGCGAACACCACCTGGCACCTGGTGGCCGACATCGAGCGGCTGCGCGAGATGACCGGCGTTCCGGCCTGGCTGGTGTTCGGGGGCTCCTGGGGCAGCACCCTGGCGCTGGCCTACGCGCAAGCGCATCCGCAGCGCGCCACCGGGCTGATCCTGCGCGGCATCTTCGGCATGCGACGCGCCGAGCTGTCCTGGTACTACCAGGAGGGTGCGTCCTGGCTGTTCCCGGACAAGTGGGAGCGGTTCCTCCAGCCGATCCCGGAGGCGGAGCGGGGCGACCTGATCGCGGCCTATCGCCGGCGCCTGGTCGGCGACGACACGGCGGCGCGGCTCGAGGCGGCGCGGGCCTGGAGCCTGTGGGAAGGCGAAACCCTGACCCTGCTGCCCGATCCCACCCTGAGCGCGCAGCACGGCAGCGACGACTTCGCCCTCGCCTTCGCCCGGATCGAGAACCACTACTTCACCCATTCGGGCTGGCTGGAGGAAGGCCAGCTGATCCGGGACGTCCAACGGATCGCGCACCTGCCCGGGGTGATCGTGCAGGGGCGCTACGACGTGGCGACGCCGATGCGCACCGCCTGGGACCTGCACCGTGCCTGGCCCGCGGCCGAGTTCCGCCTGGTCGCCGATGCCGGCCACGCCACCACCGAGCCCGGCATCATGACCGCGCTGCTGGACGCGACCGACCGGTTCGCCGCCGCGGCGTGAAGCCGGCGCCGTCGGTTGCGTGCCTCGTGCTGTGCGCGCTCCTGGCGGCGGGACCGGCGGCCGCGCAGGCCTGCCTGCGGCAGGAGCTGGCCGAAGCGCCCCTGCGCGACGACGACGGCTTCATCTCGATGCCGGTCGCGATCAACGGGCAGGCGGCGAGCCTGCTGGTGGATACCGGCTCGGATACCGGGCTGGTGACCGAGGCGGCGGCGGCCCGGCTCGGGCTGGACCGCGACCCGGACCGGCGAACGCTGCTGCGCGGCACCGGCGGCACCGGGAAGCGGGTGCCGAACGTGCTGCTGCCGTTCCTCGCGATCGGCGGGATGCGGCTGGACGGGGAAAGCGTCCCGGTCGGGTCCCTGCCGGCGATGCCGGTGGTGGACCCGCCGGTGGCGGGGCTGCTGGGGGCGGACGTGCTGTCGCGGTTCGACCTGGAGCTCGACCTGCCGCACCGGCGTATCGGCTTCTGGCGGATCAAGGCGGGCTCGATCGCCTGCGCCTCGCCGCCGGGCTCCGACAAACCGTTCGAGGCGATCGCGCTGCGTCGCGACGGCGACCGGCTGAGGCTGGACGCGCGGCTCGACGGGCAGCCGATCAGCGTGCTGGTCGACACCGGGGCGCGCTCGCGCATCCTGTCCACGGCGGCGGCGCGCCGGCTCGGGGTGGCGGGCGACCGGCTCGGCGCCGACCCGGGCGGGGTGAATGCCGGGATCGACCTGCACCCGAGCGAGTACCACTGGCACCGCTTCCGGAAGCTGGTGATCGGCAGCGAGACGACGCGGGACCCGGTGCTGACGGTGGCGCCGCTGGCGGAACCGGTGGACCTGCTTCTGGGGGCCGACTGGTTCGCCGCACGGGAGGTGTGGATCAGCTACGCGACGAACACCCTGTTCGTGCGTCCCGTGGTGCCGCAACGGGGCCCGGACCGGCGCGGGACGCCCTGACGGAGCGGGTCCGGCGGAACCGCGAAGGCGGTCGCCGCTTATTCCGTTGCGTCGACCGCCCGGGTCTTGGCGACCACCCGCCGCCAAAGGAGGACCACCATGCTTCACCCGTCCGCACCCGGTCCGGACAGGACCGGCGATCGCCGGCCGCGCCGGATGCACCGGGTCCTGGCCCTGCTGCTGGGTGCTGCCGTCGTCGGCGGCGCCGTTCCCGCCCGGGCCGCGTCCACCGACCTGCCGCCGCTGGTGGCGCCGGCAAGCGGCGAGCACCACGCGGGCAAGCTGGTGTTCGCCGAGCTGGTGACGCCGGACCTGGTGGCGGCGGAGCGCTTCTACGAATCGCTGTTCGGCTGGTCGTTCCAGAACATCACCACCGAAGCCGGCTTCTTCGGGCAGGCCTCGCTGAACGGTCAGACCGTGGCCGGCATCCTGCAGCGGCCGCTTCGCCCGGGCAGGCGCCCGTCCTGGGTCTCGTTCATCGCCACTCCCGACATCGACAAGGCCGAGGCGCTCGCGGTGCAGAACGGCGCCAAGCTGCTGCTCAGGTCGCAAAGCCTCGCCCATCTCGGGCAGGGCGCCGTGCTCGCCGATCCGCAGGGTGCGGTGTTCGCCATGCTGGCCTCGGACAGCGGCGATCCGCCCGACCTGCTGGCCGATCCCGGCGACTGGATCTGGAGCTCGCTCGTCACCACCGATCCGCAGACCGCTGCCGCGTTCTACGGGACGGTGTTCGGCGACTCGGTGTTCGCGCTGCCGGACGCGAGCGACGCCCGGCACCTGATCCTGGCCTCGGACGGCTATGCGCGGGCCAGCGTCAACCCGTTCCCGTCCGGCTGGACCAACCCGCGGTCGCGCTGGATCAGCTATGTCCGCGTCGACGACGCCGCCGCGACCGCGGACCGCGTCACCGCGCTGGGCGGCCACGTGGTGCTGCCGCCGCACCTCGACCGGCATGGCGGCAGGATCGCCCTGGTCGCCGATCCGGGGGGTGCCCTGTTCGGCCTGCTCGAATGGTCGACCGCCGCCACGGGAGCCGCACAATGACCGCGCGATCCGCAGGCGTCCCGTTCGTCGTCCTGGCTTTCGGCCTGCTGGCGGCCACGCCGCTGGCCGGTTGCGCGGTGGATGGCGGCGATTACGGGTATGGGGGCGGCTACTACGACGCCGGCGGCTACGACGGCTACGACCGCGGTTTCGGCGGCGGCTACTTCGTCGGCCCGTACCGGGGCGGCGGGTACCGCGGCGGCTTCGAC
>CALMVN010000182.1 GCA_937873225.1 uncultured Acetobacteraceae bacterium | reverse complement strand
CTGGGTGGCGATCCTGTTCACCATGACGCTGGTGGACTACCTGACGCGGTAGCTCCGCAAGCCATCCACCGAGGGTCTACTGGGCGACGGCCTCCAGGGCCTTTAGGAGGTCGGCTTCCAGGCTGGCGCCGCCCGACTTGTTCAGCGCGCTCGACACCGTGACGAACCGGGGTGCCGCGAGGTCGTCGGGCGGGTTGGCCAGGAACCGCTCGATCATGGAGCAGATGACCAAGTCGGGCCTGACCAGCTCCACCAGTTCCGCGTCCAGTGCCGCTTGGTGGGCGAGGACGACGGTGCCGAAGCGCTCGGCGAAGAACTGCCACCACACGTTGAAGACGAAGGAGTCGCAGAACACCAGCACCCGTCCGGTCCGGGTCGGGTTCGAGTATACCTTGCAATGTCCGCGGTTGTGGACGTTGTTGTCGAACCTGAGCCTGCTCCGGTAGTCGTGCAGGCCGCAGGCGAGGCGGCTGTCGAACACCACCGGGCGGCAGGCCATGCCCCAGTCGGTGAGGCACAGCTTGTGCAGCTGGTACATCTCCTCCCTGACGAAGCCTTCCACCTCGACGATCCCACGTGCCCCGAGTTCGGCAGCGAGGATGTTGAAGGCCAGCGCGGCTCCGAAGCCGTTCCAGTAGGCGGTGGTGCGGTCGTATAGGTCGCAGTCGGCGTCCAGCGCCGCCTGGTGGAGCCGGTCCTCCAGCACCACCAGGGTCTGCTCCAGGCCGCTCCGCTCCGCGATACCCGACAGAAGGCATACCGGCCGCCTGTCGGAGAACGGGACGTCGGGGATCAGGTGCCGGTAGACCGTCTCCTTGTTCGGAATAACGACGGTCACGATCGGCACGCCGAGCCGCGCCGCAAGCTCGGACCGGAACCGGATGTTGGCGTGCCAGGTCCGCTCCGTCGCGTCGTCCAGCGTGAACAGGCCCTGGTGCTGGTCCAGGACCCTGTTGGAGCCCTTGCGGAAGAAGATGAAGCCGTCATCGGCCAGGAGCAGGTCGGCCTCCGTCCAGGACGACACCGTCTTGTTGAGACCCTTCAAAGCCTCGCTGGCTTCGACGTTCAGTCGCGCGAACACTTGGCTCCCGTCGGCATAGGCGACAACATACTCCGCCTGCGGCAGCAGGAAACCGAGAAAAGCCCTGGATATCTCAGCCAGGATCTCGACCGTGACCACGATCGGGAAGCTCAACGCCGCCGTCGTTGGCCTCGCGACCTTTGATGAGACGGCGATTACGACGTGGCCCACCCGGACGGTGAGGCTGGACGGGCCGGCGCCGTCCGGGCTGCCGGACAGGCCGAGCTGCATGGTCTTCTCGACCAGCGAGACCACCGCGACCTTCATCACATCGCTTCCTGGCTTCCGGTTGGCGTGTTCAGGTCAGGCTGCGCGCGTGGTACTGGCGCACCTTCTCGGACAGGTAGCCCTCGCCCTTCTCCAGATACAGCTCGTAGTCCCGCTTCCAGTGTCCGCCCAGGGCGTTCGAACCGTTGAAGGCTTGCAGCGCCTTTCCGCCGTTCACGATCTTCTTCCTGACGTGCTCGATGCTGCGGACCGGGAAGTGCCGCAGCACCAGGCCGAACTCCGCACCGACGATCAGCTGGTCGACGTCGGTCACGACCTTGGAGCAGTAGTGGTTGCCCTGCTCCAGATACGCCTCCGCCGAGTAGCGGAAAGCGACCTTCCTGACCGTGTTCCTGTGGAAGGTTTCGTAGTGGTCGAAGTGCCGGAGAAAATCCATGTCCGGGTCGAGGCGCTGGTGCGGGAACGAGCTCGACGCGTTGCAGAAGCAGTAGGACAGCATCCGCTTGTTCGCGCTGTCCGGCCCGTCGAGGATCCCGAACAGGTCGCAGGCCGGGTCGCTCGCGTAGAGCATCTCGTCGCCGTCGAGCGCGAACACCCATTCGACCGGATGGCCCAGGCCCTGCAGCACCGTGATCGCCATCCTGGCGACGGCCATCGTCTTCGCCGCCTGGAAGTAGCCGACCACCGGATCGCTGACGACGTAGACGATGCAATCGGCGCGGTCGGCGGCGAAGCGGTCGATCTCCTGCCTAGTGCCGTCCGAACTGTTGTTGTCGGCGATCGCGTAGTAGCGGAACCCGCTCAGGTAGGACGATTCCAGGCTCTCGTAGATGACGTCGGCCTCGTCCTTGATCAGGGACACACGCACCGCGTTGGGCAGGGCACGCCCGACCGGCGTCGTGTTGCGCAGCAGGGCAGCCTGCAGCTCGGCGGCCGGCGGTCCGTTCACGACGGTGCGGAGGTCGCTGGTCAGCTTGACGATGTTGTCGTACTCCTCCTCCGACACGCGACCCCGGCATTCGCGGCCCGCCGCCTCCAGGTCTTCCAGGCAGCCCGGATGATCGTTGCGCTGCTGCTTCAGCTTCACGCTCAGGTAGTAGGGCCAGAAGTTGTGCCGGGACACGCCCATCGCGTCCCGGTACCAGATCAGGGCGTCCTGCCAGTCGCCGCGCTTCTGCGCCAGCTTCCCCGCTTCGAGAACGGCTTCGATCCGGTCGGGATGTTCCGTGGTGAGCGCCTTGAAGCGGTCCATCGCCGCATCCAGCTGGCCGTCGTCCCGAAGCGCCACGGCGTCCCTCAAGGCTGGCAAGTAGTCCATCGGCTGCATCCCCGGTCGGCTTGCTTGGGTATCACGACATTGTAACGGATTGGCCGCCGGCAAGCCATCCGGTTGGCGACGGGCCGCCGTGGGGGCCACGATCGGATCGCACGGGTCGCGCAGCAGCAGTGTCGACCGGTGGATGGCACGGGGCTCGGCATGCATCGGACCGCTCGGGGTGCCGGATCGGGTCGGCCGCATCAGCGAAACAGGGCGTCCGGCAGCCAGGGCCGGTGCGCGTCGAGCAGGTCGTCGACCAGCCGGGTGATCT
>CALMVN010000181.1 GCA_937873225.1 uncultured Acetobacteraceae bacterium | reverse complement strand
CTCCACGCGCAGCCGGAGCCCGTCCTGGTCCAGCCGCCCCTGCACCACCAGCCCGGCCCCGACCAGCCCGAGCACCAGGACCAGCCCCAGCACCAGCAGCCCACCCGCCAGCGTTCGCAGCGGGCCGCGCCGCCGCGTCGTCCGCGTCGTCCCCATCCGGCTCAGCTCCGCCTGGCGGGAGGCGTGCTGCCCGCCTCGAAGCCGAGGGTGCGGAACGTGTCCTTCATGTGCGGCGGCAGCCCGGCGGCGACGGCGAGGCGGCCGCCGGCCGGGTGCGGCAGGTCGAGCGCACGCGCGTGCAGGTGCAGCTGATCGGCAAACCCCTGGAGGCGCACCGCCTCGCCGCCGTATTTCGGATCGCCCAGGATCGGCGTGCCGATCGCCTCGCAGTGCACGCGAAGCTGATGGGTGCGCCCGGTCAACGGCGACAGCTCCAGCCACGCCATCTTCCGCGCCGCCGCGTCCTTCACCACGTACTCGGTCAGGGCGTGCGCCGCGTCCTCCTCGTCCCGCTCCGCCGCGACGAACACCGAGCCCGGCCCTGCCCCGAGCCGCGCCAGCGGCAGGTCGATCACCCCTTCGGTCGGGTCCGGCCGTCCCACCACCACCGCCCAGTACGTCTTGCGCACGTCGCGCGTCCGGAACGACGCCGCCAGCTTCCCCGCCACCCCCGGCGTGCGCGCCAGCAGCAGCAGCCCGGAGGTGTCGCGGTCGATCCGGTGCACCAGGCGCGGCCGGTGCTCGGAGCCGTCGCGCAGCGCGTCCAGCATGCCGTCGACGTGGCGCACGATCCCGGGACCGCCCTGCACCGGCAGCCCGGCCGGCTTGTTCAGCACGATCACCTGCTCGTCGCGATACACCACCATGCGCGCCAGATCCTTGACGTCGCGGGCATCGACCTCCTGCACGACCGGCGCCGGCCTGGACACGTTCGGGACCGGCGGAACGCGCACCATCTGCCCGGGCACCAGCCGGGTCGAGGCGTCCACCTTGCGGCCGTCGACCTTGACCTGGCCGGTGCGGCACAGCTTCTGCAGCGCCCCCTGGGTGAGGTGCGGGTAGTGGCGACGGAACCAGCGATCCAGGCGGATCTCGGCCTCGTCGGCGGACACGGACAGGATGACGACGCTCATGACCGGTCGCTGTCCCTCAGCCGGGCCCAGCTGTCCAGCCTCAGCGCGATCTCGCGCTCCTGTCCGCGGTCGGTGGGACGGTAGAACCGCTCGCGCGCCATGCCGTCGGGAAAGTAGTTCTGGCCCGAGAACCCGCCTTCCGTGTCGTGGTCGTACTCGTATCCCTTTCCGTAGCCGATCTCCCGCATCAGCCGGGTCGGCGCGTTCAGGATGTGCGCCGGCGGCGGAAGGCTGCCCGTCGCCCTCGCCGCCCGCGTCGCCGCCTTGTAGGCGACGTACACCGCGTTGGATTTCGGCGCGCTGCCGAGATAGGCCACCAGCTGCGCCAGCGCCAGCTCGCCTTCCGGGCTGCCCAGCCGCTCATAGGTTTCCCACGCCGCAATCGCCTGCGGCAGCGCCTGCGGGTCCGCCAGCCCCACATCCTCCGCGGCGAAGCGGGCCAGCCGACGCGCGATGAAGCGTGGGTCCTCGCCACCGGCCAGCATGCGCGCGAACCAGTACAGCGCCGCATCCGGGTCCGACCCGCGCAGCGACTTGTGCAGGGCGGAGATGAGATTGTAGTGCTCCTCCCGGTCCTTGTCGTACAGCGCCGCCCGCCTGGCCAGAAGCGCCGACAGCGCGTCGGGATCCAGCACCGCCTCGTCGGACATTCCCAGCAGCTGCTCGACCATGTTGAGCAGGGCGCGGCCATCGCCGTCAGCCATCGCCAGCAGCGTCGTCCTCGCTTCCGGCGTCAGCCGAAGCGCCGCGCCGCCCTGCTCCGCCCGACGCAGCAGCGCTTCCAGCGCGTCCTCGTCCAGCCGACGCAGCACCAGCACCTGGCAGCGCGACAGCAGCGCCCCGTTCAGCGCAAAGGACGGGTTCTCCGTGGTGGCCCCCACCAGCACCACGGTGCCGTTCTCCACCACCGGCAGGAAGCCGTCCTGCTGCGCCCGGTTGAAGCGGTGGATCTCGTCCACGAACAGCAGCGTCCGCGTCCCGGAGCCCGCCTGCCGACGCCCGGCCTCGTCGAACGCGCGCTTCAGCTCGGCCACCCCCGAGAACACCGCCGACAGCTGCACGAACCGCAGCCCCGAGGCGTCCGCCAGCAGCCGCGCGATCGTGGTCTTGCCGACGCCGGGCCCGCCCCACAGGATCAGGCTCGCCAGCGAGCCCCGCTCCAGCATCCGCCGCAGCGCGCCGTCCGGCCCGAGCAGATGCGGCTGTCCCACCACCTCGTCCAGGCTGCCCGGACGCAGCCGGTCCGCGAGCGGCCTGCCCGTTGTTGGCGCCCCCGCCAGCACCCCCGTCACCATGTCCGCCGTCACCGTGCCCGCCGTCACCGTACCCGTCGCCGCCCTGCCCGCCGTGGCCGTGCCCGTCGCCGCCGCGTCCGCCCCGCCGAACAGGTCGCCCGCCCGGTCCGACGCCGCCTTGTCGCGCATCTGTTTCATGGCCCGCAGCATAGGCCGGATGCGGCCGCCGCGCATTGCGCTATGACGGCGAACCGTTACCGCTGCTGAGGACCCGCATGCCCAAGCTCCTGCCGGTCGCCGTTCTGCTCGCCTCGACCCTCCCGGCCATGACGAGCCTGGTCAGGCCGGCATCGGCCGAGCCGCCCGCAGCGCCGCGCGCAGCATCGCCGGTCCAGGTCCCGGACCCGGACGCCGCGGCCGCATTGTCGCCGATCCCGGGCCCCGCGTCCGTGCCGCTCCCCGGTGCGGCGGCCGGACCGCTCGCCACCCCCGCCGCGATGGTCGCGCATCCGGACAAGGTGCTGGTCGAGGCGGTGGCGGTGGCCGGGCACCGGCTGGTCGCGGGCGGCCTGGACGGCCTGCTGATCCTGTCCGACGACAACGGCGTCACCTGGCGGCAGGTGCCCCTTCCGGTGCAGGCCACCCTGACCGCCATACGCTTCATCGACGACCGCGTCGGCTGGGCGGTCGGCCATTACGGCGCCGTGCTGCGCACCGACGACGGCGGCGAGCACTGGATCCTGGTCGAGGACGGGCAGCGCGCCGCGGAAGCGACGCTGGACGCCGCCCGCGCCGGCAACGAGGCGGACAGCGTGCGCGCCCGACGCATCCAGGCCGCGGAGGCGCTGCTGCAGGACGATCCGTCACGCCCGTTCCTGCTGATCCAGTGCAGCGGCAGCGACACCGTCCGCCTGATCGGCGCCGGCCTGCTGTCGGCGGAAACCAACGACCGCGGGCGGCACTGGCGCCCCTGGTCGGACGGCATCGGCAACCCCGACGGGGTCCGCCTCGACGGCCTCGCGGCCCGCAACGGCCTGCTGCTGGTCGCCGGCGCCCACGGAACCGTGCTCGCGGGCAGGCCGGAGGACGGGCTGCACAAGGTGTCCTCGCCCTATGACGGCACCTTCTTCGGCGTGCTCGACGGCGGCCCGTTCGGCTTCGTGCTGTTCGGCCAGCAGGGCCACGCCTATGCCGCCGTCCCCGCTGCGGACTGGACGCCGGCCAAGCCCCTGGCCTGGCACCCGGTCGCCGACCCGTCCCAGACCACCCTCACCGCCGGTCTGGTGCGCCAGGACGGCGGGGTGCTTCTCGCCGACGCCGCCGGCGCCACCTGGAAGCTGTCCGGCAAGCCGGACGCGCCGCGTCTCGATGCGGCACCGGCCCAGGCGCCGTTCCCCATTCTCGCCATGGCCGAGGCGTCGGACCGCTCGCTGATCCTGGCCGGCTCCGGCGGCATCGTCCGCGTGCCTCCGCCGTGACCGCCGCGTGGCGGCCTCAGTGCACGGTGCCGAACGACGGCGCGCCGATCCCGGGGCAGCTGCACCGCGTGCCCACCGGGATCTGCTGCGGCAGGCGGCAGACGTAGACGCCGGCATAGCAGGTATAGCCGTAGCCCGGTGCGGCACCCGCGGACTGCTGCGCCGGCACCTCGACCACGCAGCCTCCCAGCGACAGCGCGCCCAGCGCCAGCCCGATCAGCCGGACCCCCTTGCCGATCCGCCCGGCGCGTGACATCCGACGCGCCTGCCTGTTGCCGTCCGTCATCGTTCGGTTACTCCCCTGCGTGATGTTCCCGGCGCCATGATGCCGCCTTGATCGGAGGCGCATCCTCGGCAGTCCTCCTTCGAGCTGGAACACGCCGTGAGCCTGACCGTTTCACGACACGACCCCGACCCGCGCTTGCGTGCCGTCCTGCCCGGCCGCCGCGCCGACCGCGTCGCCGGCCTCGTCATCCCGCTGGCCGTCGTGGTCCTGGTGGCCCTGGCCGCCCGCCTGCACGGCATCGACGGCAAGCCGTACTGGATGGACGAGATCACCACCCTGCGCCGCTCCTCGCTGGGCTTCGTGGCCCTGGTGCAGGACAGCCTGTCGTTCCACCACCTGCCGCTGTACTTCGTGGTGTCGTCCTGGTTCGTGCCGTTCGGCCTCGACGAGCGGATCATGCGCCTGCCCGCCGCCCTGTTCGGCGCCGCCTCCTGCGCCGCCCTGTTCATGGTCGGCCGCAGCCTCGGCAACTGGCGCAGCGGCCTGGCGGCGGCGATGCTCCTGGCCCTGGCGCCGTTCCAGGTGCAGTACGGCCAGGAGGCCCGCTCCTACACCCTGGTCACCACCATGATCCTGGTCGGGCTGTGGGGCCTCCTGCTGCTGGCGCGCGATCCCGCCGCCGCCGCGCGGCGCTGGCGCGAGCCCGGCGCCGCCCGCAGCGCCTGGCTGCTCTACGGCGTCGGCACCGCGCTGGCGCTCGACACCCTCAGCGTCGCCGTGTTCTGGCTGCTCGCCGCCAACCTGGGTGCGGCGATGATCGCGCTGCGCGCGCCCGCTTCGCGTCGCGGCTTCGGCCGCAACTGGCTGCGGGCGCAGCTCGGGGTGCTGGCGGTCTACCTTCCCTTCATCGCCGGCATGGTGGTGCTGACCAAGGGCGACATGGGCTCCGGCCTCGACTGGGTGCCGCCGATCACCGCCCACAGCGCCTGGACCACGCTGCAGACCGTCTACGGCATGCGCATCTCCAGCCTGATCGCGTTCCGCATCTTTCCCAGCAGCCTCGACCTGCTCGGCGTCGGCTGGCTCGGCCTCCTGGTCACGGTGCTGGCCGCCCTCGGCCTGCTCGCCGGCTTCCGGCGCGGCCTGATCGGCACGGTCCTGGCGATCGCCCTGCTCACCCTGCCGATCGGGCTCGCGGCCTCCTCGCTGGTGTCCTCGGTCTGGATGCCGCGCTACCTGCTGTGGAGCGGCCCGATCTTCTTCCTGCTGGCGGGCCTCGGCGTGGTCCGCCTGCCGGCCCGGCTGCAGATCCCGTGCCTCCTGCTCCTGGCGACCCTGGGCCTCGCCAACCTGCTCCCCTACTACCGCACCGAGACCAAGCCGCTCTGGAACCAGGCCGCCGCCGCCCTGCTCCAGGACCGCCAGCCGGGCGACGTGGTGCTGACCGACGACCCCGGCACCGTCAACATGATGAACGTCTACCTGGCCCGCACCGGCCACGCCCTCACCCCGGAGGACTGGACCACCAGCATCGACACCGCCGCCGAGCGCCAGGCCGCCGGCGCCCATGTCTGGGCCGTGCACGGCCGCGTCGGCCAGAACGACCCCTACCGCCTCGACACCTTTGTCGACACGCTGGCCCCGCTCGGCTCCGACTCCGTGTTCCGCCAGATCGGCATCGACATCACGATGATGGTGTTCGCGCCCAAGCCCCCCGCCTGAACCCCGCCCGCCCGGGCGCCCTCGACCTCAGGAGCCAGGCGGCACGAAC
>CALMVN010000180.1 GCA_937873225.1 uncultured Acetobacteraceae bacterium | reverse complement strand
GCGTGTAGATCGTCGGGTACAGGCCGATCAGCAGCAGCACCACCACCGAGGGCGCGATGAAGAACCACGGCTCCAGCCGCTCGCGCCAGCCGGGCGGCGACGCCGCGAGCGGCGGCGCCCGGTCGATGACGGGATCGCTCACCGGCCGGGTTCCGGATTCCGCATCGTTCCGTGCGCTACTTGTAGAGCGCGATCGCCTTCTGCGGGTCGTTGCTCTTGCCCCAGCAGTTCGAGGTCTGCATGTAGCCGGTCAGGTCCTTGGCCATGCTGTCCAGCCCGGACTGCACCGCCACCTGCTTCAGCTCGATGCGCGAGCCCCAGTCGGACACGATGTCGGAGAAGCGCGGATAGCATTCCAGCTGCGGGCGCCAGTCCGGCACCACCGAGTTGCGCCAGGTCTCGACCATCGGCGCCAGGTTCGGGTGGCTTCCCTGCACCGACGGGTCGGTGTCGGCGGCGATCCGGGCCACCACCGCGCCGCCCTCGATCAGCGGCTTGGCCATCTCCTTCGAGGTCAGCCACTGGATGAACAGGTAGGCCGCGTTCTGGTGCTTCGTGTTCACCTGCGCGCTGACCATGTACGAGAACCCGCCGAACGCGGCGTAGGCGCCGTTCGGGCCTTTCGGTTCCGGGGCGATGCCGAGGTCGGGTCCCAGTGCCGAGGTGCTGAGCGTCGGGTAGAAGGCCGACCATTCGGTGATCATCGCGGTGCGCTTCTGCGACAGCATCTCGACCACCTGGCTGTGGTCATCCGCGACGATGCCGTCCGGCATGTTGCCGAGCAGGCTTTGCCGGAAGGTGATGCCGGCGACCGAGTCGGGATCGTTCACCTTGACCGTCTTGTTGGCGATGTCGATGAAGGAGCCGCCCCAGGGCCAAAGGAAGCGGGCGAAGCCGTCCGCCGTCTGGGTCTCGCCGCGCGCCGACTGCAGGGCGTAGCCGTACACCCCCTTGCCCTTGTCGGTGAGCTTCGGCGCGTAGGTTTGGGCGAGCTCCGCCCAGGTCTTCGGCGGCCCGTCGAAGCCCGCGGCCTTGAGCATCGACTTGTTGTAGTAGAGCAGTCCGGCATAGGAATCGAACGGCAGCCCGTACAGCTTGCCGTTGACGGTGAAGCTCGCGAGCCAGACGGGGAAGAAGTCCTTCATGTCCAGCGCCGGGTCGGCCAGGGCGGCGTTGCCGGTGAAGTGGCTGAGCGGCAGAACCCAGCCGGGATCGGCGAAGTTCACCGGCCACACCACGTCGGACAGGATGGCGTCGAACTGCTGGCTGCCCGACACGAAGTTGAGCGTTTCCTCCTTGAGGGTGTCCTCGTAGGGGAAGATGTTCCAGTTGACGTGGATGCCGGTTTCCTTCTCGAACTGCGGCGTCAGCGTCTGGGCGATCTTGTAGCTCGGCCGGTCCAGGCCGACCACGGTGATCGAGGTCCCCTTGTAGGGTGCCGCCGCCTCCTTCAGCGACCAGGCCTCCGCGCGTCCGGTACCGATGCAGGCCGCCGCGATCGCGGCGACACCCAGGCTCCAGCGTTTCATGGTCCGGTCCTCCCCCCTTGTGGCCCGGCGAGTCTTGTGCGCGTCGCGGGCGTGCCGATCCGGTCCCGTTCCGGACGCAGGCGGAACGACCTGCCGGGACCGGGTCCGAATTGTTCTTCTTCTTCCAAGCGTGTATGGGGGCAGCAAGAACAAGTCAACGACAACCGTGGCGGCACGACGGGGAGAAACGCGATGGCGGAAGTCGAGATCGAGCGGCTGCACAAGTCGTTCGGCGACCTTGGCGTGCTCAACGACATCTCGATGCAGATCCGTCACGGCGAATTCATGGTGTTCGTCGGTCCCTCGGGGTGCGGCAAGAGCACGCTGCTTCGCACCATCGCCGGGCTGGAGCGCCCGACCGCCGGCCGCATCTCCATCGGCGGCGACGACGTCACGCGCTGGCCGCCGGCGCGACGCGGCGTGTCGATGGTGTTCCAATCCTACGCGCTCTACCCGCACATGACGGTGCGCGAGAACATCGCCTTCGGCCTGAAGGTGGCGAAGGTGCCGGCCGGCGAGATAGACGGGCGGGTGCGCGAGGCGGCGGGCGTGCTGCAGATCGACCACCTGCTGGACCGGCGCCCGAAGGCGCTGTCCGGGGGGCAGCGGCAGCGCGTGGCGATCGGCCGCTCCATCGTGCGCCAGCCCAAGGCGTTCCTGTTCGACGAGCCGCTGTCCAACCTTGATGCCGAACTCCGGGTGCAGATGCGGGTCGAGCTGGTCGGGCTGCACGAGCGGCTGGGGGCCACCATGATCTACGTCACCCACGACCAGGTCGAGGCGATGACCATGGCCGACCGGATCGCGGTGCTGAACCGCGGACAGGTCGAGCAGATCGGGGCACCGCTGGAGCTGTACCGGCAGCCGCGCAACCTGTTCGTCGCCGGCTTCATCGGCAGCCCGCGGATGAACCTGTTCGAGACGACCGTGGCGGCCGCCGGTCCGGACGGCGTTTCCGTGCGCCTTCCGGGCGGCGGAATCGTGCTGGTGCCGGTGTCGGCTGACGGGCTGGCGGAGGGCCAGGCGCTGACCCTCGGCCTGCGCCCGGAGCACCTGGGCATCAACGAGGCGCCGGGCGGTCCGGCGGAGGCGACCATGACCGGCCAGGCGCAGCTGGTGGAGCATCTCGGCGGCGAGATCCTGGCCCACGTGGTGCTGGACGACGGCACCCGCCTCGACGTCAAGACGCACGGCCACGGCGAGGTGCAGCGGGCGACCGCCATCGCCGTCGGGGTGCGCGGCGAGCTGGCCTACCTGTTCGACGCCGCCGGCGACTGCCTGCCGGCGCTGCGCCAGCGGGCCCTTCCAGCCTGACCGGCCCGGACGCCCGGCCCCGGCGCCCGGCCGCGCCTGCTCACAGGTGCCGGAGCAGCACCACGGCGATGATCCACGACACGTCGGCGAGCACGAACGGCGCCCCCGGAAACACCACCGGCACCAGGTGGGCGGTAAAGGCGTAGAACAGCCCGGCGGTCAGCAGCGGCGCCACCACCGCCGTCAGCCCTTCCACGGCCGCCAGCACGCCCTGCATCTCGCCCTGGGTGTCTGCCTGTCCGCGGTCCGCCACCATGGCCCGGACCGAGGGGGTGGCCAGGCCGCCGATCGCCATCAGCACCACCGCCGGCGCCACCGTCCAGCCGGCCAGCGCCAGCGCCAGCAGGCCGTAGCCGACGGCACCCGACACGTAGCCGATGATGGCGGTGCGCCGCTCGCCGAAGCGGCCGGTGACGTGGCTGAGCAGCAGCCCCTCGACCACCGCCTGGCTCAGTCCCACCCCGGCCAGCACCAGGCCGGCCAGCATCGCGCCCCAGCCGAAGCGGTAGTTGGTGAACAGCACCAGGCTGCTCTGCACCGCGCCGAGGCCGATCCAGGTGCAGGACCAGGACACCGCAAGCCGCGTCAGCGACCGGTCCCGCGCCACCTCGAGCAGGCGGTGGAACGGGTTCAGCGCGGACCAGGTCATCGGGCGCCGCCTGTCCCGCGGGAGGCTTTCGGGGAGCACGAAGATCCCGAAGCACACGTTGACGAAGGAGAGGGCGGCGGCGGCGACGAACGGCAGCCGCAGCCCGACCTCGCCCAGCGCCCCGCCGAGCGCCGGGCCGACCACGAAGCCGGCGCCGAAGGTCGCGCCGATCAGCCCGAACAGGCGCGGCCGGTCCTCGGGCGGAGACAGGTCGGAGATGTAGGCGGTGGCGGCGGCGACGTTGGCGGAGGTGGCGCCGGCGACCAGCCGGCCGACGAACAGCCACCACAGGTTGGGGGCCAGGGCCAGCAGCACGTAGTCGCAGCCGAGCCCGAACACGGAGGCGAGGATCACCGGCCGGCGTCCGAACCGGTCGCTCAGCTCGCCCAGGATGGGGGCGGCGAAGAACTGCATCGCGGCGTAGGCGGCGACCAGCGCGCCGACCCAAGGCGCCGCCTGCTCCGGCCGCAGATGGGCCAGCTGGCGCACCAGCCCCGGCACGATCGGGGCGATGATGCCGACGCCGAGGGCGTCGAGGCCGAGAGTCACCAGCACGAACGCGACGGAAGCACGGCGCTGGTGGGGCATCGAGCGTGCAGATGGGAGCGTGCGGGCGGTTTGCAGCGACCTCACGCGGTTTGTGTGGTCGCAACCACGCCACGGACAGGTCATGCTGGCCGCGTGCCGGTCCGCTCGCCCCTGCCGCGCTTCCTCGCCCTGTATGCGGCCCTTTTCGCGGCGTTCGGCGTCGCCTCGCCGTTCCTGCCCGGGCTGCTGAAGCAGGACGGCCTCGACTCCGGGGCGATCGGCCTCGTGCTGGCGGGCGGAACCGCGATCCGGCTGCTGTCCGGCCCGCTCGGCGGCCGGCTGGCGGACCGCACCGGCCTGCCCGTCGCGATCCTCGGCGGCTTCACGGCCGCCTCCGCGCTGGTGGCCACGGGCTACGCGCCGGCGCGCGGCCTGCCGCTGCTGTTCGCCGTCAGCGTCGCCCATGCCGCGGTGCTGGCGCCGCTGACGCCGCTGGCCGACGCGCTGGCGCTCGGGTCCTCGCAGGCCGAGCCGCGGTTCGAGTACGGCTGGGTCCGGGCCGCCGGGTCGGCCGCGTTCATCGTCGGCACCCTCGTCTCCGGCCAGATGGTCGGCCGGTCCGGGCTCGGGGTCATCGTCTGGCTCAACGCCGGGCTGCTGGCCGCCGCCGCCGTGCTGACGCCGATGATCCCGAACCGGGTCGCGGGACGGCGGGATGCGGGGACGTCGTCGCCGGAGCGGCAGTCCTTCGGTGCGCTGCTGCGCATCCCGGCGTTCCGTCGGCTGATGCTGGTGGCGGCCCTGATCG
>CALMVN010000179.1:3080-5658 GCA_937873225.1 uncultured Acetobacteraceae bacterium | reverse complement strand
CCGGCATCTGCCACACCGACGCCTATACGTTGTCCGGCGCCGATCCCGAGGGACTGTTTCCGGCGATCCTCGGGCATGAGGGCGCCGGCATCGTGCGCGAGGTCGGCGCGGGCGTCACGAGCGTGCGGGTCGGCGACCACGTGATCCCGCTCTATACCCCCGAATGCCGCCAGTGCCGCTCCTGCCTGTCGCGCAAGACCAACCTGTGCACCGCCATCCGCGCCACCCAGGGGCGCGGCCTGATGCCGGACGGCACCACGCGCTTCTCGTACAAGGGGGAGCCGATCCTGCACTACATGGGCTGCTCGACCTTCAGCAACTACACGGTGCTGCCCGAGATCGCGCTGGCCAAGGTCCGCGACGACGCGCCCTTCGACACCATCTGCTACGTCGGCTGCGGCGTCACCACCGGCATCGGCGCCGTGCTGTTCACCGCCAAGGTCGAGTACGGCGCCTCCGTGGTGGTGTTCGGCCTCGGCGGCATCGGCCTCAACGTGATCCAGGGTGCCCGCATGGTCGGTGCCGCCCAGATCGTCGGCGTCGACCTCAACCCTGCCCGCGAGGCGATGGCGCGAGAATTCGGCATGACCCACTTCGTCAACCCCAAGGACCTGGGAGAGAACGGCGACCTGGTCGGCCACCTGGTCGAGCTCACCGGCGGCGGCGCCGACTATTCCTTCGAGTGCGTCGGCAACACCACCCTGATGCGCCAGGCGCTGGAATGCGCCCATCGCGGCTGGGGCGTCTCGACCATCATCGGCGTCGCCGCTTCCGGCCAGGAGATCTCCACCCGCCCGTTCCAGCTCGTCACCGGCAGGCGGTGGATCGGCTCCGCCTTCGGCGGCGCCCGCGGCCGCACCGACGTGCCGAAGATCATCGACTGGTACATGGACAACAGGATCAGCATCGACCCGCTGATCACCCACCGCCTGCCGCTGGAGCGCATCAACGAGGGCTTCGACCTGATGACACGCGGCGAGAGCATCCGCACCGTGGTGCTCTACTGATGCAGGAGCGGGAACGCCACCGCTGCCACGACGGCACGATCGGCTTCCATTCGTTTCGCTCGGACGTGCTGGGCGGCCTCGACGCCCGCTTCGGCGTGTTCGTTCCCGAAGGCGAGGGCCCGTTCCCCGTGCTGTACGCGCTCGCCGGCCTCACCTGCGACGAGACCACCTTCGCCACCAAGTCCGGCGCGCTCCGCTTCGCCGCCCTGCACCGCCTGATGATGGTGTTCCCCGACACCAGCCCACGCGGCGCCGGCATCCCCGGCGAGGACGACGACTGGAACTTCGGCACCGGCGCCGGCTTCTATCTCGACGCCACCGAGGCTCCCTGGGCCGCGCACTACGCCATGGGCTCCCTTGTCGGCTCCGAGCTTCCCGCGCTGGTGGAACGATGCTTCCCCGCCGACCCTACGCGACGCGGCGTTCTCGGCCATTCCATGGGCGGCCACGGCGCCCTGACCCTGGCCCTGCGCGACCCCGGCCGCTGGCACTCGGTCTCGGCTCTGGCACCCATCTGCCACCCCACCGACGTTCCCTGGGGCCACAAGGCCTTCCCGCGCTACCTCGGCCACCACCCTGCCGCCTGGGCCCGCCACGACGCCACCCTGCTGCTCCGCGCCGGCCATACCCACCCCGAAACCATCCTGATCGACCAGGGCGAGGCCGACCCCTTTCTCGCCGACCAGCTCCGCCCCGAGGCGCTGGACGCCGCCGCCGCCTCGGCCGGCCAGCGCCTCGCCCTCCGCCGCCACCCCGGCCACGACCATTCCTACTGGTTCATCCAGAGCGTGATTGCCGATCACCTGGCGCATCACGCGGCGATCCTGCGGCGGCACGACGACTGATCGCCGCCGTCGCCACGCGGGCGATGCAAGCGGCGTCACGCGGCGGTCGCATGAGCGGCAACCGGACCCATCCTCCGGAACCGGCGCGAGCCGATCCCCGTGCCGACATCCTCGCCGGAACGGCCACGACCGCGCGGCATGAGGCACCCGGCCGGAACGCCGGAGCAGCGCGGACGCTGCATCTGCTCGGACACCGTCATTGCGAACCGCCAGCCGGCGAAAGGCATCCGAAGTCCTGAAAAGGAACCGCTGGATGCACGTCTCGTTCTACTGGGTCTACGATCTCCCGAACTGGCTGTTCTGCCTCCTGACCATCCTCGTCTTCGTTGCCTTCGGCGTCGCCGGGCTGTTGCCGTCGCGGGCCTGGGTCCGGCGCCGGCATCAGGTCAACCATTCGCACAACGACATCGTCGGCTACTACCTGGCCGCGGTCACGGTGTTCTACGGCATCACCCTCGGTCTCGTCGCGGTCGACACCTGGACGACCTATTCGGATGTCGGAACGAAAGTGGATCGCGAGGCCGAGGTGGTGAGCAGCCTGTATCGCGACGCCGCGGGCTATCCCGTGCCGATCCGGGCCAGCCTGCAGAAGGACCTGAAGGACTACGTCGCCTATGTCGTCGGCCCCGGCTGGCAACAGCAGCGCCAGGGGATCGTGCCTGTCGGATCCGCGGTCTTCCTGCAACGGTTCCAGACGCAGATGCTGGTCTACGAGCCGGCGACGCC
>CALMVN010000179.1:0-2980 GCA_937873225.1 uncultured Acetobacteraceae bacterium | reverse complement strand
GATCTGCCGGCTCGGCAGCGGGACTTCCGAGATCGATGGTCCATGCGCCTCGGTCGAACTCCGCGCTGACGGCCTTCGTTGACGGCAGCGTTGCGCAACACGGGGGAACGTTCCATGGCTCGCCGCATCCTGATCACCGGCGCCAGTATCGCCGGCAACACCGCCGCCTGGTACCTGGGGCGGCGCGGCTTCGACGTCACTGTCGTCGAGCGGGCGCCCGGGTTCCGCGATGGTGGCCAGAACGTCGACGTCCGCGGCGTCGGCCGCGAGGTACTGCGCCGGATGGGACTGGAGCAGGCTGCGCTGGACAGCGGGACCGGCGAGGAGGGCACCGCGTGGGTCGACGCCCGCGGCCGGGCTGCCGCCCAGGTCATGACAAAGGGTCTCGGCGGCGACGGGCCGACCGCCGAGATGGAGATCCTGCGTGGCGACCTGGCCCGCCTCCTCTACGAAGCGTCCCGTGCCCACGCGGCCTTCCGCTTCGGCGACACGATCGGCCGGATCGAGCAGGCCGAGGATGCCGCGACCGTCACCTTCGCCAGCGGCCGCACCGAGCGCTACGATGCGGTGGTCGTCGCCGAGGGAGTCGGCTCATCCACCCGCGAGCAGGTCTTCCCCGGCGAGAACGATGTGCGCTGGATGGACCTCACCATCGCGTACTTCACGATCCCCCGTACCGGCGACGACGACCGCCTGTGGCGCTGGTACATGGCGACAGGCGGCCGCAGCGTGTCGCTGCGCCCGGACAAGCACGGCACCACCCGAGCGGCGCTGATGCTCCACCAGAAGCCGCGGGGCGAGCAGGGATGGGATGCCGCCCGGCAGAAGGCACTGCTGCGCGAACGGTTCTCGGATGCGGGCTGGGAGGCGCCGCGCGTGCTCGCCGCGATGGACAACACCGACGACTTCTACTTCGACGTGCTGCGCCAGGTGCGCATGTCGCGCTGGTCCAAAGGGCGGGTCGTGCTGACCGGCGATGCCGCCTGGTGTGCCACGCCACTGGCCGGAATAGGCACGACCCTCGCCGTCACCGGCGCCTACATCCTGGCCGGCGAGCTGTCGCGCTCCGACGACGTGGCCGGCGCGCTGGCCGCCTACGAACGGACGATGCGGCCGATGGTTGAACGGGCGCAGGGGGTGCCCAAGATCGCGCCGCGGCTGATGCACCCGCGCACCCGGACCGGCATTCGGATGCTGCATGCGGCGCTGCGCCTGTCGACCAAGCCCGGTCTTCTCAAGCTGGCAACCAGGCTGTTCGCCCGACCGCAAGCGGAGCCCGACCTGTCGCGATACCAGGACGCCTGATCCCGCCGCCACTGTTGATCACGGCTCCTGGATCGGGACACCGCCACCCTACGCGGCCAAAGAACCATCCTGGCTGGAAATGGCCGTCCCGCTTCGGAAAGCCTAGTGGCAGGCAGCGGACATCCCACCCACCACACGTCGGCGACCGGTGAACCGCTGCCGACTCTGGTCGGACATCGTGGTCATGAACGCATCCGTGGCGCCCTGTGGCCCAAAGAAGCGGACTCCGAGGGGGTGGGACGAGATCTCCCTCATGGCCCCAGGACACAGGAGCCCTCCCGGGAATGGCATGTTGCCATGCCTTCAAGTGTTGTGGCCCGCGCGTCGGACAACTTCGTTGCGCAGTCTGCGAGCGCCATGGAGTTCATGCTGCCGCCGTACGACCCTGCGCTTTCGAACTGGCATTCCGAATCGCGAAACTTGATCCAGACGCTTTCGGCGTCCTTGAACGCACTACGCTGGCGCTGGTCGTCCGGTCCTTCAAGCCGCGCGACGACACGCCTGTAGGCTTCGTTCAACCGCTTGTCGGCCGCGACCCGGTGAGCCTCTGCGCACATGCCAAGCGCCGCTTGCGTCGTGTTGCTGCATGCGGCGGCGCGGGCAAGACCGGGCACAGCAGTAGCGAACAAGACGAGCAGCAATGCTGTACCAATGCAGACAGACAACGTCGCAAGAAACCACGGAATGTCTTTGACAGGTGGCGTCTTGCTCATGGCGACGGTCTATAGGACCTTTCGACACGGAAGCAACTGGCTGGAAGCGGAAGTTCCTTCCTGGAGCAGGAAACTGCGCTGAACGGACGTCGGCCGGCGCGGCCGCCGTGCCGCGCTGCTGTCGACCCTTTGCGGTCCCTCCTGCCGCGACGGTCCTGGCCTTTGCCGGTGGGTCAAACGTAGGACGCGCGGTTCCAGACAAGGCTTGACGAATCCGGTCTGCGAAGCCCTCGTAGAAAAAGGCATCGGCATCGGGAGGAGCGTCCCGTCGGACGCTCCGCGTCGGCCGCTCCCGCCGCAGGACCGCCAGCACAGGATCATGACACCACGCCGGGAATCCTCTCCACTTTCCATCGAGCCTCTTGTGCTCGCGACGCCGCTGCACCTTCGTCCTTGGGACAGCGTCGTCTTCACGCCTAGAACCATCGAGGCAAACCAGCCGCCGGCCGACCGAGATGCCCCCTCGGCTGCGCCTCTCGGACCGTCCTCCACGACCGCCCGCCGGCCCTGTTCAACCCGTTGCTGGTCAGCCTGCTGGTGATCACGCCTCGGGGTGAGGAAGCTCCTCACGATCGTCCAGCGGCTCCTCGGCCGACAGCATCGGATCAATAGTCCGACCTGGATCCTGGCCGCCACTCCCTCCGGCGGCCCCGGCCCGCACCGTCTCCCGCGTCGCCACCGCCCCTACCGCGATCGCCCCGAACAGCACCCCCAGCAAGCCGAACATCCAGCCGATCCCCCGCGCCAGCAGCGGCGCCGCCACCAGCGGCCCGGCGATCGTCCCCAGCCCGAACAGCAGCAGCAGCTCGGTCGAGATCCGCGCCGCCGGCCGTCCCGTCGCCTGCGCGTTGGCGATCCCCACGCACAGCCCGTAGAGCGGATACTGCGCGCACCCGAACACCCCCAGCAGCCCGATCAGCCACACGCCCGGCAGCGGCCGCGGCAGCACCAGCCTCACGCAC
>CALMVN010000178.1:4419-37445 GCA_937873225.1 uncultured Acetobacteraceae bacterium | reverse complement strand
GTTCTACAGCATTCGGTGGCAGGCTGGCGGTCCCGAGATGGAGTCGGTGCCGTCGCCCATGCACGTCCTCTGCCCGTCCTGCGCCACCGGATACGAGATCGCGACCATCGTCCGCCCGCGCCGGCTGCGCTGCGCCAGGTGCGGCGCCGAATGGCGCGAGCTGCCGCCGGGACCGGTTGCGTCGAGCGATCCTCCCGGTCGCGCCGAGGCGGCGGTGCCGGCACCAGCACCCCTGCCGGAGCCCGCGTCGCCCGACGCGGCTCGGCCGGAACCGGAGGAACGCGAAGCGCTGTCGGTCCGCCCGGCGCGCCGCCCGCTCGCCTGGGAGGCCCTCCTGCGCAGGCCGCCGCGACGCGAGGACGCGCTGCTGATCGGGCTCTGGATCCTGAGCCTCGCGGTCATGGCCTTCGCCCTGTTCGCCTTCTGGCACTGGCGCACGGCGATCGGCCATCGCTGGCCGCCGAGCCTTCGGCTGTACCGGCTGCTGCCGCGACCGCCGCGCGGGTAGGAACCGTTGTCACATCCCGCGTGCGGCGAGCGCCGACAGGGTGGCGCCGATCGCCGCGAACCCCATCAGCAGCAGCCCGTCGACGATGAGCCCGCCCGGCGTGATCCAATGGCCCGCCAGGTGCATGCCTGCGGGAATGGTGCCGGAGATGCCGGTCAGGATGTCGTGCGCCTGGCTGTCGGTGCTGGCGGTTCCGGCGGTGAGGGCGCCGACCACGCGCGGGAGCGCCCACCAGCCGAGGCCGGCGACCAGAAGAAGCGGCGCCAGCAGCTCGGCCAGCTGCTGCAGGAAGTAGAATACCGCGTGCAGGACGCTCCACACCCCGAGCCGCAGCAGCAGCAGGGGGGTGTGCCACCTGTCGACCCGCCGCCGGGTCCAGGCCTCCGGCCGGCTCCGGGTCTCGATCGTGCCGCTCATGCGGTTCCTCCTCGTGCCCGGCGACAGGTGCCGCGGTCCGGCGTTCCGCCGATGGATGCAGCTAACCCCGTTGCCGCCGGCGCGGCAACACGTGCCTGATCCGCCGGCGCGGCAACACGCGCCTTGATCCGCCGGCGCGGCAACACGCCGCTTAATCCGCCACGGCGGCCGACGCGTCCGTGCTCCGGGCGGCGGTGCCGTCCCGCGGCAGCGACAGCACCGCCGCCAGCCCCGCCGCGCACACCAGCGCGGCCAGCGCGAACGGTGCCCCGGCCCAGTGCAGCGCGCCGCCCGGCCGCGTCGCGAGCGCGAACACCAGGCCGGTGGACAGCGGCCCCACCACCATGCTCAGGCCCTGCAGGGAGGACAGGCCGCCCTGCGCCTCGCCCTGGCGTTGCGGACCGGCGGCGACCGACAGCACCGACTGGATCGCGGGATTGGTCAGGGCGCCCGCCGCCAGGAGCAGGATCGCCGGCAGCATGACCCAGCTGCGGGTCGCGGCGGCGAGCACCCCGTAGCCGGCGATGGCGAAGCCGTAGCCGGTCAGGGCGCTCAGGCGCGCGCCCAGCCTGCGCGTCACCGGCCCGGCCAGCACGCCCTGCACGATCGCCTGCGCGATGCCGCCCAGCGCCAGGGCGAGCCCGTTCTCCGCCGTGGTCCAGCCGAAGCGCATCTGGTTGGCCAGGATGAAGCTGCTCTGCTGCGCGCCCAGCGCCAGCCAGCCGCAGCTCCAGGCCAGCCCGAGCCGACGCATGGTGCCGCTGGCCGCGAACAGGGTCAGCGTGCCGAGCGGGTTGGCGCGTCGCCAGGAAAAGGCGCGCCGGCGTTCCGGGGGCAGGCTTTCCGGCAGCACCAGCCAGCCGTAGAGCACGTTGATCCCGATCAGCACCGCCGCCGCCAGGAACGGCAGCCGGATCCACACGCTTCCGAGCCAGCCGCCCAGCGCCGGGCCGACCACGAAGCCGAGGCCGAACATGGCGCCCACCAGCCCGAACGCCCGGGCGCGCCCGTCCGGCGGCGTGACGTCGCCGATATAGGCCATGGCCGCGGTGGCGTTGCCGGCCAGGCCGCCGGCGACGACGCGCAGCGCCAGCAGCCACCACAGGCCCGGCACCACCGTCCACAGCAGGGCGTTCACGCCCAGCGCCGCCAGCGAGCACAGCAGCACCGGACGGCGCCCGAACCGGTCGCTGAGCCCGCCCAGGATCGGCGCGCACAGGAACTGCATGAAGGCGAACACCGAGAAGATCGCGCCCACCCAGAGCGAGGCGGCGGCGTGGCGGAGGTGCCCGATCTGCATGACCAGGTCCGGCACCACCGGGATCACGACCGCGAAGCTCAGGGCGTCGAGCGCAATGGTGGCGAGAATGAAGCCGGTGGAGGCGGAGCGGGAAGGCATGCGGCATCGGCCGCCGCCGGTCCTGCCGCGTCAAGGGGCACCGGCGCGTGGAGGAGGCTTTCGTCGCAGGCCCGCCAGCCGACGCGTCCGGCGCGGCAGGCATCCTCGGCCGGTGCCGCCATGCCCCGGCTCAGGAGTCTGCCTGCGCGTCCGCCTGCATCGCCGCCACCTCGTTGTTGTTGGGGTCGAGGAAGTGGAACCGGCGTCCGCCAGGAAAGGCGAAGATCGCGCGCACGATGCGCCCGCCCGCCTCCTCCACGCGCGCCTGCGTCGCTTCCAGGTCGCCCACCGCGATCATCGGCAGCGGCGCCTGCGTCACCTCCTCCGGATCGGCCTGCAGCCCGACATCGACCCCGCTGCCCAGGGTGCAGGCGTAGCTCGGACCGTAGCCGACCAGCTCCCAGCCGAACGAGGCGGCGTAGAACGAGCGCGCGGCGTCGATGTCGCGCGACGGCAGCTCGATGAAACGGGGATGCGGGATCATGGCGGCTCCTTTCTGTTCCCCAAATGTTCTCATCTCGTCATTGCATCGTCAAGCGACGCATTGACGCCGGGTTCGGCTGCCTGTCTGCTCCGACGATGGTCGACCGGGTCCTGGTGTTCACGCTCGCGGGCCAGCGCTTCGCGTTGCCGGCGTCCGCCGTGCGCGAGTGCCTGCCGCTGCCCAGGCTGCAGCGCCGTCCCGGCCAGCCGCCGGCCGTCGCCGGCTTCTTCTCGTTCGGCACCACGACGCTGCCGGTCCTGGACCTGGGCCGCCTGCTCGGCCTGCGCCAGCATGTCGCCCTGCTGGAAGCGGAAGGGCTGTATCGCCACCTGCTGCGGCTCGACGGCGCCACGCTTCTGGTGGACCGCGCCACGGGCTTCGCCGACGCGACGCAAGCGCCGGCTGACGCGTTGCCCGACCCGTGGCAGCACGGCTGCGTCAGCCGCAGGGTGATGGCGGAGGGCGAGCCCGCCATGCTGCTGGACCCGGAGCGCATCCTGCAGCAGGACGAGCGGGAACGGCTCCATGCGCTGACCGAGGCGGCCCGCCGCCGTGCCGGCGCCTGGAACCCCGGGCCGGCGCACGATGCGGCCGGCTGAACCGGGCCCGGCCTTCGCGGCGATCAAGGCGCTGGTGATCCGGCGCACGCTGCACCACTACTACGACGACAAGGAGCCGCTGCTGCGCGAGCGCGTGCTGCGGCGCATGGCCGTGCTCGGCGTCGACGCGGACAACTATCTCGCCCTGCTGCAGGACGACCGGAACGCCGATGCCGAATGGTCGGCGCTGGAAGACGAGATCACCGTCGGCGAGACCTTCTTCTTCCGCTTCGCCGAGCAGTTCGCGGCCCTCGAACGGACGGTCCTGCCGGCCCTGATACGCGACCGCGCCGACAGCCGCACCCTGCGCATCTGGAGCGCCGGCTGCTCCAGCGGCGCCGAGCCCTATTCGGTGGCGATCCTGCTGCACCGGCTGCTCGGCGAGCGCCTTCCCGACTGGTCGATCTCCATCCTGGGCACCGACATCAGCGCGTCCGCGCTGGCTGCGGCGCGCACCGCGGTGTACGGCGACTGGGCGCTGCGCTCGCTGCCCGACGCGGAGCGCCGTCGCGACTTCATCGCGCTGCCCGATGGACGCACCCCCCGCTGGCGGCTGCGGCCGGCCTACCAGCGCATGGTGCGGTTCGAGCGGCGGAACCTGCTGCATCTGCTCGACACCGATCCCGCCTCCCTGCCGCAATACGACCTGGTGCTGTGCCGCAACGTGCTGATCTACTTCCATCCCGACCGGGTGCAGGCGCTCGTGCGGCGCTTCGGCACCGTTCTCGCGCCGGATGGCTGGCTGCTGCTCGGCCACGCGGAAGCCGGAGCGTTCGAGCTGGCCGGGCTGCGGCCGGTCGGCGTGGACGGCACGACCGCCTGGATGCGCGCCGACGCTCCGGCCCTGCCGCATGCCGTTCCGCCGCCCGTGCGACCCGTTCCCCCGCCACGGAGCCGGCGCCAACGGTCGCCGGCGCCGACCGTCCGGACCACGGAAGCGCCGGCGTCCGCAGAAGCGGACGCGGTGGACCGCGTGCGGAGGCTGGCCGATTCCGGCGCCTCGGAGGCGGCCCTTCGCCTGTGCCGCGACGAGATCGGGCGCCATCCGCTCTGCGCGCCCTTGTTCTTCTATTCCGGCCTGCTCGGACGGGCGCTGGCACGTCCGGAGGAGGCCGAAACGGACTTCCGGCGCGCGATCTACCTGTGCAGGCAGTTCGCCATGGGACACTACCACCTGGGCCTGCTGCTGACCGAGCGCGGACAGCTGGCGCACGGCCGTCGCTCGATCGCCGAAGCCGGACGCCTCGCCGCCGGGCTGCCGGACGATGCCGAGCTCCCGTGCGGCGACGGCATGACCGCGGGCCGGCTGCGCCGCCTGGCACGCCTGGACTGGCTCGTCGACGCTCCGGCATCCGGCCCGGTCGATCACGACCGGCCGGCAACAGACCGGCTGGCAACAGACCGGCCCGACGCAACGGGGACGCGATGACCCTCCCGTTCGACGCCGCCGCGCAGGACGCGTTCCGCGCGCGGGTGCTGGACGCCCGGACCACGGTGCTGGCACAGCGCGGCCTCGGCGCCGATCCGGATGCCGGGCTGCTGCCGCCGCGGCTGGTGTGCGAAACGAACGGGACGCTCCACGCGCTGGAGCCGGCAACGGTGGAGGCGGTGCAGCGCGTCCGCTGTTATCCGTTGCCGCTGGTGTCGCCGTCGGCGCACGGCACGATGCTGGGGGTGTTCAGCCATGGCGGCCGGATCTACAGCCTGCTCGAGCTGGCACGCCTGCTCGGCGGAGGCGATCACGGGAACACGGCCGGCGGCGTCATGCTGCTGCTTCGCGGCGAGGCGCCGGACGTGGCGCTCCGGGTCGACCGCGTGCTCGGCCTGCTCCAGTTGCGCGACGCCGGCGACAGCCGACACGGCCTGCTGGCCGCCCGGACCGGAACGGATGCCGAAGACCGGCGCCTGGCCTTCCTGATCGACCCGCCGGTCCTGCGCGACGCGATCTCGTCGCTGGACCAGCTTCCGTCATCCGACACGTCCGGAGCCTGACCCCCTTGTCCATCTCGCTGCGCATCCTTCTGGGTTTCGCCCTGACCATCCTGCTGATGGTGGGCCTCGGCGGCTTCGCGCTGCAGCAGATCGGCGCGGTGCGCGACACCACCAACAACATCGTGTCGCGCGACATCGCCGCCTACCGCCTGACCGACGCGGTGACGAACGCGCAGGACGGGATGTCCACGCTGCGCCTCGTCGCCACCAACAGCTTCTTCCGCCACCCGGACCGGACGACCGGCCAGGCCGCCGACGACACCGACGCGCGCATCTCGGACTGGGAGCGCCAGGCGGCGCTGACCGCGACCAGGCTGGCGGAAGCGCGGGAAGCGATCACCACCTTCGCCAACCTGGCCCACGACCCGGCCCGCCTGCAGGCCTGGAACGCGATCGCCAGCACGATGGAGGGCGCAGACGTCCAGCTGCGGCAGATGCGCGCGGACACCGAGGCCAGCTTCGCCGCCATGCGCGCCGGCAACGTGCCGGCGGTGCTGGCGGCCGATCCCCGCCTGTCGGCGGAGCGGGCCGGGTTCGACCGCCTGATCCAGCAGGCGGTCGCCACCCTCGACACCGGGGTGCAGGCGGGGCAGAGGCGCGCGCAGGAGGTCTACCGCCAGGGCTGGGTGTCGATCCTGCTGGCGCTGCTGATCGCGGTCGCCGCCGCGGCGATCCTGACCTGGCTGATCCGTCGCACCGTGTCCGGGCCGCTCGACGCGTTCTCCGCGGTGATCGACCGGGTCGGCGTCGGCGACCTGTCGGTGCGCGCGCCGGACGCCGCCCGCCACGAGATCGGCCGGCTCGGCGCCACGCTCAACCGCATGGTCGAGAACCTGCGCGAGATCGCCGGCCAGAGCCGGGAGGCGACCGAGAACCTGAACGTGTCGGTGGCCGAGATACGCGCCCAGGCGCAGCAGCAGGCGGCGGGCGTCGAGCAGCAGCTCGCCGCGGTGCAGGAAACCGCCGCCACCGTGGACGAGATCGCCCACTCCGGCGCACAGATCTCCAGGCGGGCGCAGGAGGTGATCGCCTCGGCCCAGGCCACCACGCTGGCCAGCGCCAGCGGCCTGCACGCGGTGCAGGAGACCGGCCGCGCCATGGAGCAGATCCAGGTGCAGGGCGAGGCGGTGGCGGCCAACATCGTCTCGCTCAGCGAGAAGACGCAGGCGATCGGCGAGATCGTCACCAGCGTCAACGACATCTCCGAGCGCTCGCACCTCCTGGCGCTGAACGCCGCGATCGAGGCCGCGTCCGCCGGCGAGCACGGCCGCTCCTTCGCGGTGGTCGCGACCGAGATGAAGGTGCTGGCCGACCAGGCGAAGGACGCCACGGCGCAGGTGCGCTCGATCCTCGGCGACATCCAGCGCGGCATCAACACCTCGGTGATGCTGACCGAGGAGGCGGTGAAGCGGGGCGCCGCGGGACGGGAGCGCACCGAGACCGCGGAGGCGACCATCGAGGAGATGGCGGCCGGGATCCAGGACGCGGTGGAAACCTTCCAGCAGATCGTGGCGTCGACCAACCAGCAGCAGCTGGGCATCGAGCAGGTGATGGCGGCGCTGCAGAACATACGCCAGGCCAGCCAGCAGACCGCGTCCGGCACCCGGCAGCTGGACGGCGCCGCACTCGGCCTCGGCGAGCTGTCGCGACGGCTGCTCGCCGTGGCGGAACGGTTCAGGATCTGACCGGAACCGGGCGGACGCCGCGGTGGACGAGATCGAGCTGCGACGGGAGCTGCTGGCGGCGTTCGAGGCCGAGTACCGCGAGCACGTGCAGGCCATCCGGGCGGTGCTCGACGCCGGCCCGGTATCCGGTGCGCCGCTGCGCGACGTGTTCCGGCGCGCCCACTCGCTGAAGGGCGCGGCGCGCGCGGTGGAGCTGCCGGAGGTGGAGTCGGTCGCCCACGCCCTGGAAACGCTGCTTCTGCGCGCCGTCGAGGGAAACGGGACCCTGTCGTCGGAGAACGTGGCCACCGTGGGTCGCGGGCTCGACTCGATCGAGGCGCGCATGCGCGGCCCGGACGACGCGCCGCCGGTCGCGGCGGGTCCCGGCATCGCCGCGTCGGTCGACAACGCGTCCGCCCCGCCGCCGGTGGACCAGGCGCTGCTTCGCGTGCAGGCGTCCGAGATCGACCGGCTCGGCGAGGCGGTGCATGCGCTGTCGGACGCGGTGCAGCAGCAGGAACGGCCGCGCGCCGTTCTCGCCCGTGTCGAGGCCGAGCTGCGCGCGCTGGTCCGCTCGTCGGAAGCAGGCCTGCGGGACGGCGAGCTGGAGACGCGGCTGCGCGAGCTGTCGCGCCGGCTGGGCGCGGAACTGCGTTCCGGCGCCGCGGCGGACTGGCAGCTCGACCAGGCGGCGCAGACGGTGCGCGGCCAGCTGGAGCGGGTGACCCTGGTGCCCGCCGACAGCGTGTTCGAGCCGCTGGCGGCGATGGCGCGCGAGCTGGCGCGCGAGGGGGGCACGGAGGTGGTGGTGCGCCTGTCCGGCCTGTCGCTGCGTGCCGAGCGTCGCGTGCTGCAGGCGCTGCGCGACCCGGCGATCCAGATGCTGCGCAACGCGGTCGGCCACGGTGTCCGGCGGCGGCCCGCACCCGGTGCGGACGGAACCGGCGCCGAGATCGGCCTGTCGCTCCGGTCCCGCTCCGGCCGGCTGGAGCTGCTCGTGTTCGACAACGGCGCCGGCCCGGACCTGCCCGCGATCGCCGCGACGGCGCGGGCGCGCGGCCTGCTGGGCGCCCACGCCCCGGTTCCGGACGAGGCACGGCTGCTGGCGCTGGTGTTCGAGCCGGGCTTCTCGACCGCCGCCGCCGTGGACCGGCTGTCCGGCCGCGGGATGGGGCTGTCGATCGTGGCGGAAGCGGCGCGCCGGCTGCACGGCACCGCCCGGATGCGTCGCCGGCGCGACGGGGCAGGGCGGACCTGCGGCACGGAGCTGCTCGTGTCGGTGCCGCTTGCCGCGCGCCGGCAGGTCCTGCTGCTGGTGGAAGCCGGCGGCCACCTGTTCGGGCTTCCCGGTGCCGCGGTGGTCCGGCTGCTGCGCGTGCCGCCCGCCACGGTGGAGTGGCTGGAGAACAGGCCGGTGGCGCGACTGCCGGATGGGGCGCTGCCGGATGGGATGCTGCCGGGCGGGGTGTCGCCAGGCGGGGCGCTGCCGGACCGGCTGCTCGAGTTGGGCGCGCTCCTGCGCCTGCTGGAGGACGTCGACCCGCTGCGCGACCTGCAGCCGGAGGTTCCCCTGCCCGTCGCCGTGCTGTCCGGGACGGGTGGCCGGTTCGGCCTGGTGGTCGAGCGGCTGTGCGAGGTGCAGGCCCTGGTGGTGCGCGCGCCCGAGCTGGTCGGCCTCGACCGGCAGCTGGTGGCCGGCATCGCCCTCGGCCCGCAGGACCGTCCGGTGCTGGTGCTGGAGCCGGACGCGCTGGTGGCGCGGCTGCGCTCGGCCGCCCCGGCGGCACGGGCCGCACGGAAGCCGGAACCGGCCGCGGAACCGGCGCGGGCGCCGCAAAGGCCGGACGCGTCGAGGCCGCAGGCAACGATCCTGGTCGTGGACGATTCCATCACCACGCGCACGCTGGAGAAGACCATCCTGCAGGCGCAGGGTTACCGGGTGCTGATCGCGGTGGACGGAATCGAGGCGCTGGGCGTTCTGCGCACGGCGCAATGGGAGGTCGATGTCGTGGTCGCCGACGTGGAGATGCCGCGGCTGGACGGGTTCGGGCTGCTGGCGGCGATGCAGGCCGACCCGCGGCTGCGCGCCATCCCGACCGTGCTCATGACCTCGCGCAACGCCGAGGCCGACGTCCGGCGCGGGCTGGAGCTGGGCGCGCGCGCCTACATCGCCAAGCAGGAGTTCGACCAGGGCGCGCTGCTGTCCACCATCGGGCAGCTGCTGCCGTGACCGCGAGGCTGCCCGCGCGCGTGCTGGTGGTGGAGGATTCCGCGGTGATCCGTCGCCTGCTGGTCCTGATCGTCGAGGCCGATCCCCGGCTGGTCCTGGCCGGCGCGGTGGAGTCGGCGGAGGAAGCGCTGGACGCGATTCCCCGGCTCCGCCCCGACGTCATCTCCATGGACATACGGCTGCCGGGCATGGACGGCCTGGAAGCGACGCGTCGGATCATGGCCACGCACCCGACGCCGATCGTGGTGATCGCCGACGCGGTCGAGGACGCGTCGCTCCACATCTCGATGAACGCGCTGCGTGCCGGCGCGCTGTCGGTGGTGGAGAAGCCGGGCGGCCTGTTGTCCGGCGGCTACCGGGACGTGGCGCGCGGCATCGCCACCCAGCTGGCGATCATGAGCGAGGTGCCGGTGATCCGGCGTCGCATCGTTGCTCCCGGCCCGGCGTCGTCGGGCACGGCCGAGCCGGCGGAGGGCGCCGGCGCCGCCCGCGCCACGGTGCTGGCGGTGGCCGCCTCCACCGGCGGACCGCCGGCCCTGGCGCGGCTGCTCGGCGCCCTGCCGGCCGGCTTTCCGCTGCCCGTGCTCCTGGTGCAGCACATCGGCGCCCCGTTCGTGGAAGGGTTCGCCGGCTGGCTCGACGGCCTGGTGCCGATGCGCGTGGCACTGGCGCGGGACGACGAGCCGCTGCTGCCGGGCCGCGTGCTGGTGGCGCCCCCGGAGCGGCATCTGGGGCTCGCCGCCGGCAGCGCCGGCCTGCGCGTGCGGCTGCGGGCGGGACCGCCGGTGTCCGGCCAGCGCCCGTCGGCCACGGTGCTGTTCGAGCAGGTGGCGGCGCTCGGCCCCGCCGGCCTCGGCGTGCTGCTGACAGGCATGGGGGAGGACGGCGCCGCCGGCCTGGCGGCGATGCGTCGCGCCGGCGGCTACACCATCACCGAGCACGAAAGCAGCGCCGTGGTGTACGGCATGCCGGCGGCGGCGGTGCGCCTCGGCGGCTCCTGCGCCAGCATCCCGCTGGACGGGATCGCCCCGCGCATCCTGCGCCTGCTGTCGGCGCGCCCGCACGAGCCGGCGGCGCCCGATCAACCGGCAGGCCTGCCGTGAGCGATCCGCCGCCCGCCGCCCCGCTGCCCGATTCCCCGCATCTGCTGCTGGTCGAGGACTCGGAAACGCAGGCGCTGCAGATACGACGCGTGCTGGAGCGGGCCGGCTTCACGGTCGCGCGCGCCGCCAGCGCCGAGGCCGCCCTGGACCGCCTGAACCGCGACCTGCCTGACCTGGTGGTGTCTGACTACCACCTGCCGGGCATGAACGGCGGCGAGCTCGCCCGCGCCCTGCGCTTGAACGTGCGCACCCAGGCGATCCCGGTGCTGATGCTGACGGAAGCGTCAGAGCCGGGGCTGGAGCGGGAAGGGCTGGACGCCGGCGCCGACGCCTACGTGCCGAAATCCGCCGACACCGAGCTGATCGTGCTGCGGATCAGGGCCCTGCTTCGCCAGCGCGGCGCCCAGCCCGGCGCCTCCGGGGTGACGCCCGACGCCTCGGCGGCCGGCTTCGGCGAGGGGGTGGGCCTGTTCCGCCGGGCGCGCATCCTGCTCGTCCGCGACGCGCACGCGGACGAAGCGCTGGCGACGCTGCTGGCGCGCGACGGGCACCAGGTGGACCGCGTAGCCGGGCCGTCCGGAGCCGCCCCGCTGCTGGACGCGGCACCAGACGCGTTCGACTGCATCGTGGTCGACCTGCAGGCGGCCGGCTTCGACGGGATCGGCTTCTGCGCCGGGCTCGACCGCGTGCGCCAGCAGGCGCTGCGCGAGGATGCCGGCCGGGCGAGGCCGGGCCTGGCGGCGGGAGGCGGACGCGCCGGCACCTTCCGCATCCTGGGGCTCGGCGACGGCGACCGGGTCGATGCCACCGCGCTGCCCGCGCACGCCTACGCCGCCGGGGTCGACGACGTGGTGTCCGGGGTCGCGGGCGTGGAAGCGGTGGCGCTGCGCATCCGGGCGGTGGTGCGGCGCAAGCTGCTGCAGGACGAGACCGCGCGCATCGAGGGCGACCTGCGCCAGCGACAGGCGGAGATCGACCGCGCCCGCGAGGAGGCCGCCGCCAGCGCCGCCAAGGCCGCCCTCGCCGAGGCGCTGGCGCAGGCCAACGCCGAGCTGGCGGAGGCCAACGACCGGCTGCGCGAGGCGCAGGGCAAGCTGGTGCAGGCGGCCAAGATGGCCTCGCTCGGCGAGCTGGTGGCCGGCATCGCGCACGAGATCAACAACCCGCTCGCCTTCATCCTGGCGCACCAGGGCACGGTGGAGCGGCTGCTGGCCCAGCTCGCCGTTCTGCCCGGGCTGGACACGGAGGCGGCCGCGCCGAAGCTCGCCCGCACCCGCGAGCGCATCGCCTCCATGAGCCTCGGGCTCAGGCGTATCCAGAACCTGGTGCTGAACCTGCGCAAGTTCTCCCGGCTGGACGAGAGCGAGCAGCAGAGCGTGGACGTGCCGGACGCGATCGACACCGTGCTCGCCCTGTTGACGCACAAGCTCGGAACCGGGATCACGGTGACGCGGCGCTACGACGCGCCGCGCGAGCTCCTGTGCCAGCCGGCGCTGCTGAACCAGGTCATCATGAACATCGTCGGCAACGCCGCCGACGCGCTGAACGGCCGGGACGGCGGCGACGCGGCACCGAGGGAGGGACGCATCGACATCACCACCAGCGCGGCGGACGGCGCCTACGCCATCGCCATCGGCGACAACGGCCCGGGCGTGCCCGACGCCCTGCGCGAGCGCATCTTCGAGCCGTTCTTCACCACCAAGCCGGTCGGCTCCGGCACCGGGCTCGGCCTCGCCATCGCCTACAGCGTGGTGCAGGCGCATGGCGGCACCATCGCCATCGACCCGGTCGCGGGCGGCGGCGCCCGCTTCACCGTGTCCGTGCCGATCCCCCGGACCGCAGCGCCGTGAGCCCGCAACCGTTCCGGCCGCCGGACCGCAGCACGGTGCTGCTGGTCGACGACGAGCCGGACATCCTGGTGGCACTCGAGGACCTGCTCGAGGACGAGTACCGCGTGCTGTCGGCCACCTCGCCGTTCCGGGCGCTGGAGCTGCTGGCGGAGCACGCCGAGGTCGCGGTGATCGTGTCGGACCAGCGCATGCCCGGCATGACCGGCGACGCCTTCCTGGCCCGCGCCCGTTCCGTGACGGGTGCGGAAGCGCTGCTGCTGACCGGCTACGCCGACCTCAGCGCCGTGGTGGCGGCGCTGAACGACGGGCGCATCTCCGGCTATGCGCACAAGCCGTGGGAGCCGGTGGCGCTGCTGTCGATGATCCGCCAGGCGGCGGAGCGCGCCCGGCTCGGAGCGGCGCTGCGCGACGAGCGCATGCTGTTGTCCGGCCTGATGGACAGCATCGACGACGGGCTGTCGTTCAAGGACAGGGAAGCACGGTTCATCCGCCTGAACCGGGTGGCCGCGAGCCGCCTGGGCCATCCCGTCGACGCGTGCCTCGGCCGCACCGAGCGGGCGCTGTCGGAAGGGCTGGCGACGGAGGAGGAGCGCCGCGCCGTCGAGGACGAGGACCGACGCGCGCTCGCCCCGGACGGACGCCCCAGCCGGGTGCTGAGCCGGATCGAGCGCGACGGCCGGACCTGCTGGATGGAGCGCCTGCGCGGGCCGCTGCGCGATCCGCACGGGGTGGTGCAGGCGCTCGCCACCTTCGAGCGCGACGTCACGGTGGCCAAGCTGATGGAGGACCGGCTGCGTCAGGCGGACCGGATGCAGGCGCTCGGCACCATGGCGGGCGGGGTGGCGCACGACTTCAACAACCTGCTGACCGCGGTGCTGGGCAGCCTGGAGCTGGCGCAGCGCGCCGCCGGCGAGGACGCGCGCCTGGTCCGGCTGATCGAGACCGCGATCGCCGGCGCCGAGCGGGGAGCCGCCCTGACCCAGCGCCTGCTGAGCTTCAGCCGGCAGCGCGACACCGTGCAGCAGGCGGTGGACGTGAACGCCCTGGTGCAGGCGATGGACGACCTGCTGGCGCGAAGCATCGACCGGCCCCAGGTGCGCATCGAGCAGCAGCTCCAGCCGGACCTGCCGGCCGCCCTGGTCGACCCGGCGCAGCTGGAGCTGGCGCTGCTCAACCTGTGCATCAACGCCCGGGACGCGATGGACGGCACCGGCACCATCACCCTGGGCACGCGTTGGCTCGTCGACGGCGAGGAGGACGGCCACGTGCTCCGGGTCGGCGCGCTGCCGTCCGGCGGAACGGTCGCGGTCAGCGTGTCCGACACCGGCAGCGGCATGGACGAGGAGGTCGTCACGCGCATCTTCGAGCCGTTCTTCACCACCAAGGAGATCGGCCGCGGCACCGGGCTCGGCCTGTCGATGGTGTACGGCTTCATGCGGCAGACCGGCGGCGCGGTCCGGGTCCGCACCGCACCGGGCGCGGGCACCAGCTTCCAGCTCTGCCTGCCGGCGATGCCGGCGACCGCTCCGGGCTGAACGCCGGGCCGGTTCAGGCCTTGGCGAACAGCCTTCTCCAGCGCGGCGCGCGGCGCTGCCGGGCGGCGGACATGTCGTTCTCGATCAGCGGCGCCGGCGGCTGTGTCAGCACCACCTGGTCGAACCAGTTGAGCGAGCCCGCCTTCAGCGCGCTGGACTGTTCCGGCATGGGGATCGGAACGAAGCGCTCGTGCTCGCCCAGCACCGCCGCCAGGTGCAGCCGCCCGTTGTTGCCGGCCTCCAGGTAGCCGTCGCCGCTGCGTATGGCGATGCAGTGCGCCCCCGCCTCGACCAGCTGCGGCGAGGCCGCCTGGGCCTCCGTGTTGGACCCGGCGTCGCCGGTGGTGAGCGAGATCGGGATCTCGCGCTCGTTGGACAGGATGTAGAAGCTCGACCCGCCGTTCGCCCACTTGGCGAACACCGGGAACAGGTCGTTGCGCCCGAACACGTGCTGCTCCAGCCGGACCGCCCGGTTGGTCATCTCGTAGGCCAGGAAGGTGCCGTGCACCGACATCAGCAGGCAGCGCTTCTGGCCCAGCACGGTGTCGAGCAGCGGGCCGTCGCCCACGTCCACCGGCGGCGCACGCAGCTGCATCACCTCCTTGGCGACCAGGGCGAAGTGCCTGACCGCCGCCGCCCGGTCGCCCCTGGCGAACAGGGTGTGGACCAGGAGCATGTTCAGCGGGTCGTTCAGGATGGTCTTGTAGTCCAGGTGCTCGGCGATGCGCGGCGAGTGCAGCGCCTTGAGGCACAGCAGCGGCTTGCGCTGCGACGCCTTGCGCAGCGAGCGGACCATGAACTGGGCGTTGCTGCGCCGGATCCGGTTCATCTCCCGCACCACGGCCCGCTTGTCCTCGGACCGCGTCGCCCGCACCAGGTCGGAGAACATCGAGGCGCGCCAGGACGAGTTGTACACCGCGTGGTTGGCGTGCGGCACGGTGACGAACTCCGCGTCGGGCAGGTGCTTGCGCAGCAGCTCGGCGTCGTACACGTCGACGAACTCCGACGGGTCGTAGAACACCACCACCCGGCCGTGGGTGTCGGCCGCGGTGATGCGCATGCCCTTGAACTGCGGCCGGTCGACCACGTTGTGATGCGCCATCGAGTGCATCAGGATCTTGCGGTGGCGGTCGCTCGGGAACTCCAGCTCGTCCGGGTCCATGGAGAAGAACGGCGAGCAGGCCAGAACGTAGTCCGCCTTCAGCGCCCGCGAATGCTTGATCGCCGCGTAGCCGCCCATCGACTGGCCGAACACCACCACCTTGCGGCCGCGGCGCTCCCGCTCGACGATGCGGAACACCTCGTCCATTTCCGGCGACAGGTAGAACCCCTTGACCGTGGTCATGACCCCGATACAGGAAATGTTCGCCTCGTCGACGATCGGCTTGAGGAAGTAGTGCATGTGCGCGAGGTGTTCGTTGTGCAGCTCGCAGAAGGTGACCAGGAGATAATCCGACGCCCCATGGTTCTGGTGGACGACGATTTCTTCACCGGCATGGACGATCACGGTCTTCTCCAGGTGTTTTGCTGCAGTGCACTTGCAGAACCGGTGCAGTAACGGCAGAAAGGCGATATCGCGTAATCCCCTCAGGGCGGGAGACGCAACGCCTTTATGCGACGACAACCGCGGCCCGGATCATAATTTCGATTTTATGATGCAATTGCAAGTGGTATCGCGGCAAAATGCAACCGCGCGCTGTCCGGGCGCTTGATGCCGTCAGCCGCCTCGCGAGGGTCCGACCATGTGCGACCTGCTGGTTCTCGACGACGATCCGCTGGTGCGGACCATCCTGGTCGACGCCCTGCGCGAGGAGGGACTGGACGCGGTCGGCGCCGGGGTCGAGGCCGAGGCCCTGGGCGTGCTGCGCGACGGCCAGCCGCCCAAGGTGTTCGTGACCGACCTGGACCTGGGCACGCGCCGCAACGGCTTCGTGGTCGCCGGCATCGCCCGAATGCTGTTTCCCGCCGTGCCGATCATCTACATCACCGGCCGGCCCGACTCGCTGCAGGGGCGCGTGCTGGACCAGCACGAGACGGTGCTGCACAAGCCGTTCCGGCCGAGCGAGCTGGTGGCCCTGGTGCGGACCCTGATGGCCCAGGCCGCACCGCCCTGATCGCGGCCCCGAGGCGGCGGCGCCCCTGACGGTGACCGGCGCCGCCGGGCCGCGCTTGCGTGCCGCCGCCGCCGCCCTATCTGCTCCATCCATGCAGATCCATCCAACCGGCAGCCACGACCCGATCGGCTGGCACGGAACCACGATCCTTTGCGTCCGGCGCGGCGGCCAGGTGGCGATGGCGGGCGACGGCCAGGTCACGCTCGGGCAGACGGTGATCAAGGGCAACGCCCGCAAGGTGCGACGCATCGGCCCGTCCGGCACCATCCTGTCCGGCTTCGCCGGCGCCACCGCGGACGCCTTCACCCTGCTGGAGCGCCTGGAAGGAAAGCTGGAGCGCTATCCCAACCAGCTCGAGCGCGCCTGCGTGGAACTGGCCAAGGACTGGCGCACCGACCGCTACCTGCGCCGGCTGGAAGCGATGATGGCGGTGGCCGACGAGACCCGCGCCTTCACCCTCACCGGCAACGGCGACGTGCTTGAGCCGGAGGACGGCGTGATCGCGATCGGCTCCGGCGGCAACTACGCCCTGGCGGCTGCCCGCGCGCTGCTGACCGTGGACGGGCTGGACGCCGAGGCGGTGGCGCGCCGGGCGATGCGCATCGCCGCCGACATCTGCGTCTACACCAACCATTCGCTGATCGTGGAAACGCTGGACGCGTCCACGGCGCAGGAAACCCGCTGATGGACGTGCCGACCTATTCCCCGCGCGAGATCGTGTCCGAGCTCGACCGCTACATCGTCGGCCAGAACGACGCCAAGCGCGCGGTGGCGATCGCGCTGCGCAACCGCTGGCGCCGCGCGCAGCTGCCCGACGGCATGCGCGACGAGGTGGTGCCGAAGAACATCCTGATGATCGGCCCCACCGGCTGCGGCAAGACCGAGATCGCCCGGCGGCTGGCCAGGCTCGCCCAGGCGCCGTTCCTCAAGGTGGAGGCCACCAAGTTCACCGAGGTCGGCTATGTCGGCCGCGACGTGGACAGCATCGTGCGCGACCTGGTCGAGGTCAGCCTGAACATGCTGCGCGAGCTGAAGCGGCGCGACGTGCAGGCGGGCGCGGAAAAGGCGGCGGAGGACCGGCTGGTCGACGCGCTGGTCGGCGCCACCGCGTCCGCCGACACCAAGTCCAAGTTCCGCCGCATGCTGCGCGACGGCGAGCTGGAGGGCAAGGAGGTCGAGGTCCAGGTTTCCGACGCGCAAGGCTCGCCGATCGGGCAGATGGACATTCCCGGCGTTCCTGCCGGCGGCGTCATCAACCTCGGCGACATGATGAAGGGGATGTTCGGCAAGGCCGGCCAGCCGCGCCGCATGAGCGTGGACGCCGCGCGCGTCGCGCTGACCCGCGAGGAGAGCGACCGCCTGCTGGACAACGACGCGCTGACCCGCGAGGCGGTGGCGCACGCGCAGGACCACGGCATCGTGTTCCTGGACGAGATCGACAAGGTCTGCGCCCGCTCCTCCGAGGGCGGGTTCCGCGGCGGCGACGTGTCGCGGGAAGGCGTGCAGCGCGACCTGCTGCCGCTGATCGAGGGCACCACCGTGTCCACCAAGCACGGGCCGGTGAAGACCGACCACATGCTGTTCATCGCCTCCGGCGCGTTCCACCTGGCCAAGCCGTCCGACCTGCTGCCCGAGCTGCAGGGACGGCTGCCGATCCGCGTCGAGCTCCAGCCGCTGACCCGCGACGACCTCCGGCGCATCCTGGTCGAGCCGGAGCATTCCCTGCTCAAGCAGTACAGCGCTCTGATGAACACCGAGAAGGTGGTGCTGGAGTTCTCGGACGACGCGATCGACGCGCTGGCCGACCTCGCCGCCGACATCAACGACCGGGTCGAGAACATCGGCGCCCGCCGGCTGGCGACGGTGCTGGAGCGGCTGCTGGAGGACATCTCCTTCACCGCCTCCGACCGTCCCGGCGACAGCGTGCGCCTGGACGCCGGCGCGGTGCGGGAAAGGGTGGCCCCTCTGGCGCAGAAGGGCGACCTGTCCCGCTTCATCCTGTAGCCGCCCGGCCGGCTTCGCGGCCGCGGGTCGCCGCCCGCCGCGCCGGAACGCTACCCGATCCTGCGAGCCCGGCGCCGAGCCGCGGACCGGCCGCCGGGGATCACGTCGCCTCGCCAGGAAGCGTCGCGCCGGCGGCACGGGCCGCGCGCTGCACCGCCTTGGCCATGGACGCGATCCCGTTGCCGCGGTTGGCGGACCGCGCCTCCAGCAATCCCAGCTCCTTCAGGAACACCGGGTCGGTCCCGAGGATCTCCCCCGGGCTCCGCCCCGAGTACACGCGCAGCAGCAGCGCCACCAGGCCGGACACGATCGCCGCGTCCGAGGCGCCGGCGAACCGGAGCCGGTCGCCCGACACCGCCGACTCCAGCCAAACCTGGCTCTGGCAGCCCGGCACCCGGTGCGAATCGTCCGCCCACTGCTTCGGGAACGGCGGCAGCGTCCGGCCCAGCTCGATGATGTACTGGTAGCGCTCCATCCAGTCGTCGAACACCGCGAGTTCCTCCGCGATGGCCGCGATCGCCGCCGCGGCGCTCGCCTCTTCCGGAACGACGAACGGATCGGGCGAGGCGGGAAGGGGGGCTGGCATACGCCGCATGTGCGCAGCGCGGTTGGGACAGTCAAGCTGAGGCCGGCGAGACGGTTTTTTCGACCACGGTTGAACTATCTGCCATTTGGCAGCATATTGAGCGCCAGGAGGCACCATGCACGCGATCCAGGACAACCGGCCGACGGTGATCCCCGTCCCGGCGACGAGCCTCAACCTGTCGGAGCCGGCCACCCGGCTGCGCCTGACGCCGTCCGCGGTGGACGGCATGATCCGGCTCGCCGAGCTGTGGCGGCTGAGCACGGAGGAAACCTGCCTGCTGCTGGGCGACATGTCGGAGCGGTCCTGGTTCCGGCTGAAGAAGCAGGGGCGAACGGACCGGACGCTCCGGCTGTCGCAGGACATGCTGACCCGGATCAGCGTCCTGGTCGGCCTCTTCAAGGGTCTGCGCCTGCTGTTCTCCGAGCCGCTGGCCGACGACTGGATCCGCCTGCCGAACCGCGGCCCCCTGTTCGGCGGCCGTTCGCCCCTGGCGGTGGCGATCGAGCGCGGCATTCCCGGCATGCTGGACATCCGCAACCACGTCGACGCCCTGCGTGGCGGTCTCTAGACCGTGGACATGCTGGAACCGGACACCGGGCCGGACCTGCACGACGAGCCGCCCGTGCCGCCGCTGGCCGACATCGCGCAGCGCGACACGGTCCGGCTGATCCCGAGCGGCCGGCTGAAGCCGCCGGTGCTGGCGCCGCTCGCCGCCACGCCGGACGCGCTGGACGACCTGGCGGCGCTGGAAGGGGTCACCAACGGCCGCATCCAGGCCTCCGGCAGCGGCCTGCCCGGGCTCGACCCGCGCGAGCTGGTGTTCGGGCGCCCCAACGACAGCTTCGTCAACGCCGCCTTCACCCATGTCCGCCCGGGCGGCAACCGCTTCAACGACGGACAGCGCGGCGCCTGGTATTGCGGCTGGGACACCCAGACCTCGCTCGGCGAGGTCGCCTACCACCTGACGCGCGAGCTCGACGCGATCGGCCGCTACGACACCCACGTCGACTATGCCGAGCTGATCGCCGACTTCATCGGCCCGTTCCACGACCTCCGCCACGGCAGCGACGCCGACCGGCGCCCCGGCGGCGTGCTGGGCGAGGACACCGCCACCGCCTATCCCGCCGGCCAGGCGCTGGCCCGTCGCCTGCACGCGCTCGGCAGCAACGGCGTGATCTATCCCTCGGTGCGCCACCCCGGCGGCACCTGCCTCGCGGCCTTCGGGCCCAGCCTGGTGCAGAACCTGCGCCAGGGCGGGCTGTGGCGCCTGACCTGGGCCGGCAGCCGCATCCCGCGCATCAGCGAGCCCTGAACCGGACGGGGCTCCTCAGGCCGGCGCCTCGGCCTGCGGAACGGCCGCCGCCACGGGATGAGGCCCCTGCCGCTGCTGCCCGAACGGGCACAGGTCGAGCAGCGGGCAGCGCCCGCAGGCAGGCGACCGGTGGAAGCAGCAGCGCTGCCCGTGCAGCATCAGCACCTCGTGGTTGTCGTAGATCTGCTGCGCGTCCCAGTCAGCCGGCAGCTGCGCCGCCAGCACCCGGTGCGACGGGCCGACCGCGAGCGCGGCCGGAATCAGCCCGGTGCGTATCGCCACCCGGTGGTGGTGGCTGTCCACCGGCAGCGCCGGCCGTCGCAGGGTGCTGAAGCTGAGCACCGCGGCGCTGGTCTTCGGCCCGATCCCGGGCAGCCGTTCCAGCCAGGTCCGCGCCTGCTCCACCGTCATGTCGGCCAGGAAGTCCAGCGACAGCGTGCCGCGCTCGGCCTCGATCGCGCGCAGGATCGACTGGATCCGCGGTGCCTTCTGTTCCGGCCAGGTGCAGCGCACGATCGCCGCCTCGACGGCGGCCACCGGCGCCCCCGCCACCTCCGCCCAGTCCGGGAACCGCGCCCGCAGCGCCTTGAAGGCGGCGCCGCTGTCGGCGTTGCGGGTGCGGTGCGACAGCAGCGAGCTGACCAGCTCGCTCAGCGGGTCGAGGGCGTGGAAGTAGCTGACCGGGCAGCCATACGCCCGGCAAAGCCGGTGGTGGATCTCCAGCACCTTGTTCCTGAGGTCCATCGGCTCCATCCGGTTGCGGCAAGGCGGCCGCCCTGGTGGACAGCGCCGCCGCCGGGAGCGGGTTCCGGACCGGGCGGGGGCGAAAATCCTTGCCGCCACCGGGCGCGATCGCCACCTTGAGGGTCATGTCGACCACCTTGCAGAAGACCGCCTCCCGCAAGCCGAAGGCCGACCGCGCCTTGCGGCCGACCAACCTCGACACCGACATGTTCCTCCCCGAGCGCCAGGCCGCCAAGCCGAAGACACGGCAGCTCAAGGTGGTGTCCCCGTACGAGCCGGCCGGCGACCAGCCGGCGGCGATCCGGGAGCTGGTGGCCGGCATCGAGAGCGGCGAGCGCGACCAGGTGCTGCTCGGCGTCACCGGCTCGGGCAAGACCTTCACCATGGCCAAGGTGATCGAGGCGGTGCAGAAGCCGACCCTGATCCTGGCGCCGAACAAGACCCTGGCCGCCCAGCTCTACGGCGAGATGAAGCAGTTCTTTCCCGAGAACGCCGTGGAGTACTTCGTCTCGTACTACGACTACTACCAGCCCGAAGCCTACGTGCCGCGCTCCGACACCTATATCGAGAAGGACAGCGCGATCAACGAGCAGATCGACCGCATGCGCCACGCCGCCACCCAGGCGCTGCTGGAGCGCAACGACGTGGTGATCGTAGCCTCGGTGTCCTGCATCTACGGCATCGGCTCGGTCGAGACGTACTCGCGCATGGTGGTGAAGATGCAGGTGGGCGGCGCCATCGCCCGCGACACCCTGGTCAAGGCGCTGGTCGAGCAGCAGTACCGGCGCAACGACGCCGGCTTCGCGCGCGGCACCTTCCGCGTGCGCGGCGAGACCGTGGACGTGTTCCCGGTGCAGAACGAGGACCGTGCCTGGCGCATCACGTTGTTCGGCGACGAGATCGAGGCCATCATCGAGTTCGACCCGCTGACCGGCGAGAAGACCGCCGACCTCGACGAGATCCACGTCTACGCCAACAGCCACTACGTCACGCCGCGCCCGACGCTGAACCAGGCCACGGTGCTGATCAAGCAGGAGCTGCGCGAGCGGCTCGACGAGTTCACCGCCAACGGCAAGCTGCTCGAAGCCGAACGGCTGCAGCAGCGCTGCACCTTCGACCTGGAGATGATCGAGACCACCGGCGCCTGCAAGGGAATCGAGAACTATTCACGCTACCTGTCCGGGCGGAAGCCCGGCGAGCCGCCGCCGACCCTGTTCGAGTACCTCCCCGAGGACGCGCTGCTGATCGTCGACGAGAGCCACGTCACCGTGCCGCAGATCGGCGGCATGGAGCGCGGCGACCACGCGCGCAAGTCGATCCTGAGCGAGTTCGGCTTCCGGCTGCCGTCCTGCCTCGACAACCGTCCGCTCCGCTTCGACGAGTGGGAACGCTTCCGCCCGCAGACCATCCACGTCAGCGCCACGCCCGGCCCCTGGGAGCTGGAGCGGGTGCAGGGCGTGTTCGCCGAGCAGGTGATCCGCCCTACCGGCCTGATCGACCCGGTCACCGAGATACGCCCGGTGGAGCGGCAGGTCGACGACCTGCTGGCCGAGTGCCGCGTGGTGATCGGCCGCGGCGGCCGCATCCTGGTCACCACCCTGACCAAGCGCATGGCCGAGGACCTCACCGAGTACATGACCGAGAGCGGCATCAAGGTCCGCTACCTGCATTCCGACGTGGACACGCTGGAGCGCATCGAGATCATACGCGACCTGCGCCTCGGCGCGTTCGACGTGCTGGTCGGCATCAACCTGCTGCGCGAGGGCCTCGACATCCCGGAATGCCAGCTGGTCGCGATCCTGGATGCGGACAAGGAGGGCTTCCTGCGCTCGCGCACCTCGCTGGTGCAGACCATCGGTCGCGCCGCGCGCAACGTCGACGGCCGCGTGCTGCTCTATGCCGACCGCATGACCGACAGCCTGCGCTACGCCATCGAGGAGACCGATCGCCGTCGCGGCCGGCAGACCGAGTGGAACACCGCGCACGGCATCACCCCGCAATCGGTGCGCACGCATATCGGCGAGGCGATCTCGTCGGTGTTCGAGCAGGACTACGTCACCGTGGCGCCGGTGAAGGATGTGGGCCTCACCGACATGGTCGGCCGCGACCTCAAGGCGTCGATCGCCGAGATCGAGCGACGCATGCGCGCCGCCGCCGCCGACCTGGAGTTCGAGACCGCCGCCCGCCTGCGCGACGAGCTGAAGCGGCTGGAAGCGCTGGACCTCGGCCTGGCGCCGCCACCGCCGCCGCCGGCCTCGCGCGGCGGCCGCAGCGCCCGGTCGCGCACGCCGGAGCCGCTCGGTCCCGGCGGCGGGGGCTATGACCCGTCGCAGCGCAAGGCCGGCCGACGGCGCGGCTAGGGCATGATCGGTTCGCATCGGCTCACGGATCGTGCTCCAGCTCGTTGTCCTGTCGAGCGTCATCCGACCGACCGCGTCGATTCGGTCGGATGATGCCCCAGATGGGCCGTCCGCTGACCGCGCGGCAGTTCGCGGCGATCGCCAGGGCGCTGTCCGACCCGCGGCGTCACCGCATCCTGAGCGAGGTCGCCGGCGCGGCCGCGCCGCTGCCGTGTTGCGAGCTGCAGGCTGCACGGAACGTGACCGCCGCCACGGTGTCGCATCACGTCAAGGGCCTCGAGGCGGCGGGGTTGATCGAGGTCGTGCGCGACGGTCGCTTCGCGCTGCTGTCGTTCCGGCGCGACGTGTTCGAGACCTATCTGCGTCAGTTGGCGGAGGACCTGCGACAGGCCACTTGACGCCATCTCCGCCCGAAACACTTAGATAGGTGTCTAACTATCAGGGAGACGATCATGAGCAGGTTGACGGGGAAGGTGGCGCTGGTGACGGGCGCCTCGAAGGGGATCGGCGCCGGGATCGCCGTCGCGCTGGGCGCTGAAGGCGCGCACGTCGTGGTGAACTACGCCAGCAGCCGCGACGGTGCCGACAAGGTGGTCGCCGCGGTGGAGCAGGCCGGCGGCAAGGCGGTGGCAATACAGGGCCACGTCGGCAAGTCGGCAGACGTCGAACGGCTGTTTGCCGAGGCGAAGCAGGCGTTCGGCACCGTCGACATCCTGGTCAACAACGCTGGCGTGTTCAGCTTCATGCCGATCGGCGAGGTCACCGAGGACGAATACCATCGCCAGTTCGACACCAACGTGCTCGGCGTGCTGCTCGCGAGCAAGGCGGCAGCCAACCAGTTCGGGCCGGACGGCGGCAGCGTGATCAACATCAGCTCGGTGGTCAGCCGCCTGGCGCCTCCCGGCAGCGCGATCTACTCCGCGACCAAGGGCGCGGTCGACACGATCACCAAGGTACTCGCCAAGGAACTCGGACCGCGCGGGATACGCGTCAACGCGATCAACCCGGGCATGATCGAGACCGAGGGCACCCGCACCGCCGGCTTCATCGGCAGCGCGTTCGAGAGCCAGGCCATCGAGCAGACGCCGCTCGGCCGCATCGGCAAGCCGGATGACATCGCACCGGTGGCGGTGTTCCTGGCCTCCGACGAGTCGCGCTGGATCACCGGCGAGATCATCAACGTGGGCGGCGGCGTCTAGGGCATTACCGGATCAGGCGTAGTCACCTGATCGGTCAAGATGCTCGTTGCAACAATGAGTTGGACCGCCGCTGGTAAACGAACGTGAACCGGTTGCGGTCTAGAGCTTGATCCGTTCGCATCGGCTCACGGATCAAGCTCCAGGTCGTTGTCCTGTCGGGCATCTTTACCCGATCGACCGACCCTGTTCGATCGGATGATGCTCTAGCCTTTCGGCAGGCCCGGTCTCGGCCGCTCGATCTGCCAGCGCAGATGCGACCGGACCGCCGGCCAGTCCGGCGCGATGATGCTGTAGACGCAGGTGTCGCGGATCGTGCCGTCCTTCGCGATCTGGTGGTGGCGCAGGATGCCGTCCAGCCTGGCGCCGAGCCGCTCGATCGCGCGCCGGCTCTGCTGGTTCAGGAAGTGGGTGCGCAGCTCGACCGCGATGCAGCCGAGCGTCCCGAACGCGTGGTCCAGCAGAAGCAGCTTCGCCTCCGTGTTGACCGCGCTGCGCTGCGCTTGCGCCGCGTACCAGGTCCAGCCGATCTCCAGCCGGCGCGCCGTCGCGTCGACGTGCCCGTAGCTGGTCATGCCGAGGACCGTGCCGGTTCCGGTCCGCGTCACGGTGAACGGCAGCATGCTGCCCTCGTCCCGGGCGGCGAGCCGCCGGGCGATCTCCGCATCCATGCCCTCCGGGCCCGGCACGCCGGTATACCAGAGCTCCCACAGCGCGCCGTCCGACGCGGCCTCGATCAATGCGTCGCGGTGTTCGTGCTGCAACGGCAGCAGCGTGACGTGCCGCCCCGCGAGCCGCAGCGGCGCGATCCAGCCCGAGCGATGTGCTCCTTCCATCAGGCGGAGTCGTCCGCAAGCCGTGTCGTCGGCAGGCCGGGACAGGGCGCCTCGAACGCGAACAGGTTGCCTTCCATCGGCCGGCTCGCCCGCCGCTCCGGATCGATCGGCCAGCAGGCGGAGGTGACATAGACCGTCGACAGCGCCGCGCCGCCCAGCGCCGGCATGGTCGGGTATTGCACCGGCATGACCACCGTGCGCTCGACCTTGCCCTCAGGATCGAGCCGAAGCAGCCGCCCGCCGCCGAACATCGCGCACCACACGAACCCGTCCCGGTCGATCGCCACGCCGTCCGGACCGCCTTCCGCATCGTCCATGGCCGCGAACCGCCGGGTGTTCGACGGCAGGCCCGCCTCCACGTCGTAGTCGGAGATCCAGATCGTCTTGCGCTCGGTGTCGCTGTGATACATCGCACGGCCGTCGACGCTCCACGCCAGGCTGTTGGCGGTCTGCACCGGCAACGTTCCCGGGATCCAGCGTCCGTGCCCGTAGCGCCAGAACGGCAGCGAGCGCGGCGCCTCCGGTACCTGGTCGCCCGGCGCCAGCGACAGGTACATCGGCCCGGCCCAGAACCGCCCCTGCCTGTCGCAGTCGCCCTCGTTGAACAGGAACCGGCGCGGGTCGAACGGCGTCGGCGCGCGGAACTCGAGATGCCCGTGCTCGAAGTCCAGCGCATACAGCCCGTTGCGCAGCGCCACGTAGGCGCCGCGCCCGGTCAGCGCGTAGCTGCCGATCCAGGCCGGCATCTCCCAGTGCCGGTCCTCGCCGGTCGCGGGATCAAAGCAGTGCAGCGCCGGCTCGCGCAGGTCGACCCAGAACAGCCTCTGCCGCTCCTCGTCCCAGGCCGGACGCTCGCCGTTCAGCGCCCGCGGCCGAAGCACGCAGGCGATGTCGGGGTTGCTCATGGAACGGCCTCCGTCGTCATCGTGAACATCGTTCACCTGAACGCTTCCGGCCGCCACCCGTTCGCTGGCCCCGGCGCCGGCGCCGCTTGCGTCCGCGACCGGCCTCCTTGACCCTGTCACCGCAGACAGGAGGCGGCATGGAACGGCGCTACGTGACGGTGGACGTGTTCACCGACCGGATGTTCGGCGGCAACCCGCTGGCGGTAGTGCTTGATTGTGCGGGATTGTCGACCGCGGAGATGCAGGCACTCGCACGCGAGTTCAACTATTCGGAAACCAGCTTCGTCCTGCCGCCGGCGAGCCCCGCGCACCACGCCAGGGTTCGCATCTTCACCCCGGTGCAGGAGCTGCCCTTCGCCGGCCATCCCAACGTCGGCACCGCCTACGTGCTGGCGCAGGAGCGCCGGGACGGATCCTGCCCGGAGCGGTTCCTGTTCGAGGAGCCGGCGGGCCTGGTGCCGGTGCGGCTGCTCCGCGACGGCGGGCAGGTGGTCGGGGCGGAGCTGACCGCGCCGGCGCCGCTGTCCCGCGAGGCGCGTCACGACGCCGGCGCGGTGGCCGCCATCCTGTCGCTGCACCCGGGCGACATCCTGACCACCCGGCACGAGCCGGAGATCGTGTCGGTCGGCCTGCCGTTCCTGGCGGTGGAGCTTGCCACGCGGACGGCGCTCCGACGCGCCGCCGCCGACGCGGCGGCGATGGCGTCGCTGCTGCCGGGAAGCGGGATCTCGGGCCTATACGCCTACACCCGTGCCGTGGAGGCCGGGGACGGCCCGACGCAGATCCAGGCGCGCATGTTCGCCCCCGGAGACGGCATCGCGGAGGATCCGGCCACGGGCAGCGCCACCGCCGCGGTCGGCGCCCTGCAGGCGGCGCTGCTGGAGCAGCCGGACGCCGAGCTGAGGCTCCAGGTGGGGCAGGGGGTGGACATGGGACGACCGAGCCTGCTGTCCGTGGTGGCGGTCAAGGCCGCGGGACAGGTGCGCGAGACGCGGGTCGGCGGTCGCTGCGTCCCGGTCATGGAAGGCCGGTTCCGGCTGCCCGGTGCGGGCAGCGACGGGAAGCGCGTCGCCGGCGAACGGGAACCGGCTCCGCCCGTTGCAGCTCGGAGAATCGCGGCGCGAAGGGAGTTCGGCGCATGATCGAGTTGAAGGCCGGGCCCTGCACCCTGGCGCTGAGGCCGGAGCTCGGCGGCGCGGTCGGCACCTGGACGCGCGAGCACCAGGCGATCCTCCACCCGGTGAGCGACCCCAAGCTCGTGGCGCAGCGCGGCGAGGCGGTCGCCGCCTACCCGCTGATCCCGTTCTCCAACCGCATCGCGAACGGCCGGTTCTCGTTCGGCGGCGAGGACTTCCAGCTCGACCGCAACTTCGGCGGCGAGCCGAACGCCATCCACGGCAACGCCTGGGAGCGGCCGTGGGCGGTGCTCGAGCACACGCCGGGGCGCGCCCTGCTGGCGCTCGACCACGCCCCGCCGCGCGACCCGCCGGGACAATGGCCGTTCTGCTACCGGGCCGAGATCGAGTATGCGCTGCGCGAGGACGGGATGTCGGTGCACATCACGGTGCGCAACACCGACCGCCGGCCGCAGCCGGTCGGGCTCGGGTTCCACCCGTTCTTCCCGCGCGACGCCGACCTGGAGCTGGGCTTCTCGGCGGAAGGGGTGTGGGAGAGCGGACCGGACTCGCTTCCGCGGTCGCGGGTGCCGGTCGAGGGCGACTGGCGGTTCTCGCCGATGCGCCCGGTGTCCGGACCGGCGCTCGACAACTGCTTCACCGGCTGGAACCACGCCGCCTTCCTGCGCTGGCCGTCACGCGGCCTGGCGCTCACGGTGACCGCGATGGCGCCGTTCGGCCACCTGGTGGTGTTCACCCCGCCCGGACGGCCCTACATTGCCGTCGAGCCGGCCAGCAACATGACCGACGCGATCAACCACCCGGAGATCGAGGACCGCGGCCTCGTCATCCTGCAGCCGGACGCGGTGCTGGACGCCCGGGTGGAATTCGCCCTGATGCGGCTCTGACACCGCACCAGGACCGTCTTCCGGGACTAGTAGTACAGGATCGGCTGGCTCAGGAACGGCACCGCGTTCCAGCCGGAGGTGCACGAGCTGCCCTCCGGGAACTGCAGGTCGAACACCACCTTGTTCATGGCGCCGATGCCCTGGATGTCGACCAGCGTGTCGTTGTTGGCGGTGGCGTAGTCGACCAGGAAGTTGTCGGGTGCCGCCTCGTAGGCGCTGCTGCAGAAGGAGGCGTAGAGCGAGGGCGAGCGGTCGTAGGTGAACACGCCGGTCGCGGTCATCGCCGCCGTGTTGATCGCGTAGCTGTCCACCTCGCTGTAGGTGCGCGAGATCCCGGCCGGCACCTGGAAGTCGCTGCCAAGCCCGTCGTTGAACAGCAGCAGGTTGCCGTGGCTGTCGATCGACACCGCGTGCTGCCCGATCGGCACCAGGGTGGTCGCCGGCGTCGACAGCGCGAACTTGCGCAGCGACGGGAACTGGTACCACTTCTTGGTGGTGTCGCCCAGGATCCAGTGGATCTTCTTCACCCCGTCCGCCGGCGTGTCGTAGTCCACCGCGATCACGAAGTTCTCGCGGCTTGACACGATCAGCGTGTTGTCCGCCGGGTTGTAGGTGGTGGCGTTCATGTGGAACCAGTCGGCCGGGGTCGCCGCCACGAACTGGCTCGGATCGTCCCCGCCTGCGGTCATCGCGGCGCCGATGATCTTGTCCATGTCCCAGCGGTTCAACACGGCGCCGCTGGTGCCGTCGATCTCCAGCGCCGTCGACTCCGCATAGGCGGTGGTGTTGACGTCGAGCACGATGCCGTTGCGGCCGATGTCGAAGTTGTGCGGCCCGGTGGACGACACGCCCTGGCTGGCGGCGTAGTCGCCGATCTTGGTCATGCCGCCGTACAGCTCGAGCCGCTCGACCCCGGTCGCGCCGTCGGAAATGTAGATCCCGTTGTTGTAGAACACGGCCGGCAGGGTGTTGTTCATGCCGGTGCCGGTCCAGCGCAGGTTGCCGTCGGTGTCGAAGATCTGCGGCGAGTTGAGGCTGCAATAGTCCTTGAGCAGGAAGTAGTCGAAGTTCAGGTCGGCGGTGGACGCACGGTTCTGCGTGAACGTCATGGCGTCGAGCTGGGTGCACGGGTCGGTGTAGCCGGGCGTGCTGATCGGCACCACCGACTGGGTGCTCGACCCGTCGGTGAAGAAGAAGGTCAGGGTCACCAGGTTGGTGCTGCCGGCGTAGAGCCCGAACACCGGCACCACCACGTTGTTGCCGTTCAGGGCGCCGTGCGAGGCCAGGAACCCGGCAGTGGCAGCAGCCGTGATCGGCCGGGTGAACGACCCCGCCTTGGGCTGGATGCTGAACTGCACGCTGGCCAGCGGCGCACCGCTGAAGCTCGCGTTGACGTACTCGATGAACTGGGTCGGCCCCGGCGTCTGCGCGCCGATCGTCACCACGCCCGTGGCGTCCGCCCTGCCGAGCGCGATCCCGCCGGCACAGGCAGCGACGCCCAGGCTCAGCGCGGCACGGCGCGTGAAGTGCTTCATGCGCATCAACGAGTATCCTTTTTGTAATGTGGCTGCCAGAAGCGTGTAACAAATAAGACGGCCCTGTGCCACCCGGCCGACGCAGAAACCGCCGTGTCCCGCAGTAACAAAACTGGAAGTCGGGCGGGCGTCCGGCTGTCCCCGCGGAGGCTGCCGTCGCCTGGCGTTGCTTGACGCACTCACCGGGGCCGCGCGATCACCGGGCCATGGATGCCGATGACGAGGACGAGGAGCCGGTCCTGCCAGGCCTGCCGCCGGGCGTGTCGCGCTACATCACGCCCGACGGCCTCGCGCGCATGGAAGCCGAGCTGCGCCAGCTCCTGCGCGAGGAGCGGCCGCGCATCGTCGAGATCGTGTCCTGGGCCGCCGGCAACGGCGACCGCTCGGAGAACGGCGACTACCTGTATGGCAAGAAGCGGCTGCGCGAGATCGACCGGCGCGTCCGCTTCCTGACCAGGCGGATCGACAAGGCCGAGCCGGTCGACCCGGCGGCGCAGACCCGGCGCGACCGGGTGTTCTTCGGGGCCGCCGTGACCTATCTCGACGAGAACGACGAGGCCCGCACCGTCACGATCGTCGGCGCCGACGAGGCCGAGCTCGACCGGGGGCAGGTAAGCCTCCTGTCCCCTGTGGCGCGCGTGCTCATGGGCGCCCGCGTCGGCGACGAGGTGCGGCTGCTGACGCCACGCGGCCCGGTGCTGCTGGAGGTGACGGCCATCGCCTACCCGTGACATAGAGCGGACCCATGATCGCGCCCCTGTCTTTCCTCCGCCGCACCGCCGCCCTGCTGCTCGGCACCGTGCTGTCCGCTGCCGCACCCGCTGCCCTGGCCCGTCCCTTTACCGCCCGGGACCTGGTCGGGCTGGACCGGCTGTCCGACCCGCAGGTGTCCTCGGACGGCAGCACGGTCGCGTTCGCGCAGCGCGCCACCGATTTCGGCGGCAACAAGGGCGTCAACTCGGTGCGGCTGCTGTCGCTGGCGGGCCCGGGCGGCGCGCCCTCGGTGCTGGCGGGCGCGGACCGGGACGCCGCGCAGGCGCGGTGGTCCGCCGACGGGCGCGCGCTCTACGTCATCTCCGGCCGCGGCGGCTCGGACCAGGTGTGGCGCCTGCCCGTCGCCGGCGGCCCGCCGGTGCAGGTGACGCGCCTCCCGGTCGACGTGTCCAGCTTCCGGCTGTCGGCCGACAACAGGCACCTGGTGGTGTCGCTGGCGGTGTATCCGGACACCGACGCTCCCGACGACACCAGGGCGCGGCAGGATCGCCAGAAGGCCGCCAAGGCGGACGGCATGGTGTTCGACCACCTGTTCGTCCGGCACTGGGACCAGTGGGCGGACGGCACACGCAACCACCTGTTCGCGCTGGCGCTGGACGGCAACGGGATCCCCACCGGGCAGCCGGTGCCGCTGATGAAGGGGATCGACGGCGACACGCCGTCCAAGCCGTTCGGCGACGACGCCGACTACGCCATCAGCCCGGACGGGAACAGCGTGTTCTTCTCCGTCCGGATTGCCGGAAAATCCGAGCCTTGGAGCACGAACTTCGACATCTATCGCAGCCCGATGGACGGTTCCGCGCCGCCGCGTGACCTGACCGCGGCCAACAAGGCCTGGGATGCCGGGCCGGTGGTGTCGCCGGACGGCACCCGGCTCGCCTACCGGGCGATGAAGCGCCCGGGCTTCGAGGCCGACCGCTACGGCGTGATGGTGATGGACCTCGGCACCGGCGCCACTCGCGAGGTCGACCCGCACTGGGACCGCTCGGCGGACACGCTGCTGTGGTCGAAGGATGGCCGCACCCTGTTCGTCACCGCCGAGGAGCTGGGACAGTCCAAGCTGTTCGCGCTCGACGTCGCCTCGGGCCACGTCGCCACCCTGACCGACCAGGGGCACGTGTCCGACGCGGTGCTGGCCGGCAACGACCTCCTGGTGCAGCGCGACGCGCTGGACGGCCCGGCACAGCTCTGGCGCGTGCCGTCGGGCGGCGGCCCGGCGGTGCAGCTGACCCATGTCGACGCCGACCGGCTGGCCGGGGTCGAGATGGCGCCGGCCGAGCAGTTCAGCTTCAAGGGCTGGAACGGCGAGACCGTGCACGGCTACGTGGTCCACCCGGACGGCTACCAGCCCGGACGGCGCTATCCCGTCGCGTTCCTGATCCATGGCGGACCGCAGGGCTCGTTCGGCAACGACTGGTCCTATCGCTGGAACCCGCAGTTCTATGCCGGGCTCGGCTACGCCGCGGTGATGATCGACTTCCACGGGTCCACCGGCTACGGCCAGGCGTTCACCGACTCGATCTCCGGCCACTGGGGCGACCGGCCGCTGGAGGACCTGCAGAAAGGCTGGGCGGCGGCGCTGGCGAAATACCCGTTCCTGGACGGCGGCCGCGCCTGCGCGCTCGGCGCGTCCTATGGCGGGTTCATGGTCAACTGGATCGCCGGCACCTGGAACGCGCCGTGGAAGTGCCTGGTCGTCCATGACGGGGTGTTCGACGACCGCATGATGGGCTTCGCCACCGACGAGCTGTGGTTCGCCGAGTGGGAGCATGGCGGCCCCGGCCACACCCCGTGGAGCGACCCGGCCGCCTACGAGCGGTTCAACCCGGCCGACCACGTCGCGGCGTGGCGGGTGCCGCAGCTGGTCATCCACGGCGGCCACGACTTCCGCATCCCGATCGAGCAGGGGCTCGGCGCCTTCGACGCGCTGCAGCGGCGGGGGATCGACAGCCGCCTGCTGGTGTTCCCGGACGAGAACCACTGGGTGCTCAAGCCCGCCAACTCGCTGCAATGGCACGCGACCGTCGCCGACTGGCTGCGCGCGCATCTCGGACCCTGAAGGACCGCCGTCCATGGCCATTCCCCTGAAGATCGCGGTGCAGATGGACCCGATCCACGGCATCGACATCAACGGCGATTCCACCTTCGCCCTGATGCTGGAAGCGCAGGCGCGCGGGCATCGCCTGTGGCTCTACGACGTGCGCGCGATGAGCCTGCGCGAGGGCAAGCCGGCGCCGGGTGCCGCCCGCACCGAGCGGCTGACCGCGCGCGCCAGGCCGGTCACGGTGCAGCGCGTCGCCGGTGCCCACGCGACGCTGGGCGACGAGCAGGTGCTCGACCTGTCGTCGATGGACGTGGTGCTGATGCGCCAGGACCCGCCCTTCGACATGGCCTACATCACCGCCACCCACATGCTGGAGCACGTCCACCACGCCGACGGCGGCGGCACCCTGGTGGTGAACGACCCACGCTCGGTGCGCGACGCGCCGGAGAAGCTGCTGGTGACGCACTTCCCGGACCTGATGCCGCCCACCCTGGTGTCGTGGGACCTCCAGGCGATCCGAGACTTCCGCGCCGAGCACCGCGACATCATCGTCAAGCCGCTGTTCGGCAACGGCGGCGCCGGCGTGTTCCGCATCCGCGAGGACGACGAGAACCTCGGCTCGCTGCTGGAGATGTTCTTTGCCCGCTCGCGCGAGCCGCTGATGATCCAGCGCTACGAGAAGGCGGTGCGCCAGGGCGACAAGCGCATCATCCTGGCCGACGGCGAGCCGATCGGCGCCATCAACCGCGTCCCCGCCGAGGGCGAGGCGCGCTCCAACATGCATGTCGGCGGACGCGCCGAGCCTGCCACCC
>CALMVN010000178.1:0-4409 GCA_937873225.1 uncultured Acetobacteraceae bacterium | reverse complement strand
GGGGAGATCTGCCGGCGCATCGGCCCGATGCTGCGCGAGCGCGGCCTGACCTTCGTCGGCATCGACGTGATCGGCGACTGGCTGACCGAGATCAACGTCACCTCGCCCACCGGGCTGCAGGAGATCGACCGCTTCGACGGCATCAACACCGCCGGCCTGATCTGGGACCGGATCGAGGCGCGGTTGCGCCGTCCCGCCTGAGTTCCCGGCCTACTCGTACATCTTCGGCCGATTCATCTTGACCTTCTTCTTCTCGCGGTCCGGGCCGAAGCGGTTGTCGTACCACTGGTACAACTCCACCCGGAAGTACCAGATCCAGATCGACGGCCATATCACCGCCGACATGATCACCATGGTCCAGACCAGCATCGGCACGACTTCCCTGGAACGCAGCCTCGCAGGATAGCGGGGATGCGCCCCTGGCGGCAAACTCGCGTTCCCGTGCGAGGTGCCGAATGCACGCACCCTTGATGGCGGAGCCGGGGCAGGGCACAGAAGGATCCCCATGAGTCACGTGCCCCGATGAGAACCATCCCGATCCCGCTCACCGTGCGGCACCCGGCCAGCCTCCGCCCGCACCGGTCCTGCCGGTGAGCGGCCCGGGCACCCTGTCGGAGCCGCCGGATTGCGCTCCGGTCGTGCCGTCGCCCCGGTCCGCGCTGGACGTGGACGCGGTGAAGGCGGCCTACCAGCGCTGGGCAGGTGTCTATGACGGCGTGTTCGGCGGCGTGTCCGCCTTCGGCCGGCGCCGCGCGGTCGGCTCGGTGAACCGGCTCCCCGGCACGCGGGTGCTGGAGGTCGGCGTCGGCACCGGGCTGGCCCTGCCGCATTACGAGCCCTCCAAGCGCATCACCGGCATCGACCTGTCCGGCGCCATGCTGGCGCGCGCCCGTCAGCGCGTGGCGTCGGCCGGCCTGCCGCACGTCGAGGCGCTGCTGGAGATGGACGCCGAGTCCACCGAGTTCGCCGACGGCTCGTTCGACATCGCGGTTGCCATGTTCGTGGCCTCCGTCGTGCCGAACCCGCGCCGGCTGCTGGCGGAGCTGAAGCGCGTGGTGCGGCCGGACGGCCACATCCTGTTCGTGAACCACTTCCTGGCCACCGGCGGCCTGCGCCTGGCGGTGGAGCGCGGCATGGCGCGCGCGTCGCATTCGCTGGGCTGGCATCCGGATTTCGCCATGGAATCCCTGCTGCCCGAACCCGATCTCAAGGCGGCCCTGATCGAGCCGGTGCCGCCGTTCGGCCTGTTCACCCTGGTGACGCTGCAGAACGGGGCCGGCCGGAACGTGCCCGGCTGAGCGCTCGCGCTTCTATGATGCGCGGGGGTCGCGCGGACGGGTAGGGTGCCGCCGCGGGAACACCCCCCGCACGGGCCCCAGGTCCAAGGAGAATCATGCCGCGTTCGTCGGGCCGCTTCAGCCATTTCCGGACCGGAACCGGTTTCGTCCTGCTTGGCGTGCTGGCCGGGCTGGTCGGCGGCGTGGTGTCCCTGTGCCTGCGCGTGGCGTCGCTGATGCAGGGCCCGCCCGCCGCCGCCTGGCGGGGCGGCGCCCTCCAGCACGGTCCGATCATGGTCGCCTTCGCGGCGATCCCGGTGCTGCTTGGCGGGTTCGGCACCGCCGTCGTGCCGCTCCAGGTCGGCGCCGACGACACCGCGTTCCCGCGCCTGGCCGCCGTGTCGCTGCTGCTGACCGCGGCCGGGCTCGTGCTGGCGCTGGGCGGGCTGGTGCCCGGCAGCCCGCCGGTCATGTCACTCGCCGCCCTCTACGCGTCCGGCGTCGCGATCCTGCTCTGCTCGGCCAACCTGGTGGCCACGATGCTGAACATGCGCGACCCCGGCCTGGGCCTGGGCGGGATGCCGGTGTTCGCCTGGTCGCAGATGATCGCGGCCCTCCTGGCGCTGTTCGCGGTGCCGCTGCTGCTGGCGGCACTGACCCTGCTGGCGTCCCGCGGCGCGCTGCCGGTGTCCCCGGTGCGGCACCTGTTCCGGTTCCTGGGCACGCCCGGCGACGCGATCATGATCCTGCCCGGGCTCGGCCTGGTGAGCGAGATCGTGTCCGGCCTCGGCGGCCGTCCCGTGGTCGGGCGACGCGTCGTGCTCGTGTCGATGGCGCTCATGGCCGGCGTCGGCGCGCTCGACTGGGCGAACCGGCTGCTGTCCGGCACCGCCGGCGCCGTCGATCCCCTGTCGCGCGCAGCGATGATCCTGCCGGCCCTGGCGATCCTCTGCTGCTGGGCCGCCACCCTGTGGCGGGCGCCAGGCGTCCTGTCGATGGCGCGGCGGGTTCCCGGCCTGTTCGCGCTCGGCTTCATGCTTCTGCTGCTGGGCACCGTCGCCGCCTGGACGCGCTCCTCGGCGCCGCTGCATGACGGGCCGGCGCTGGCCGCCGTGTTCGCGATGTTCGCCGGCGCCTACTGGTGGATCGGCACCCTGACCGGCCGGGCCTATCCGGAGGCGCTGGGACGGCTGCAGTTCTGGCTGCTGTCCGCAGGTGCCGTGTTCTCGATGCTGCCGCAGGCGACGGCGGCGGCGATGGGTGCGGCGCTGACCAGCCTGTCCGTGCTCGTGTTCGCCCTCGTCGTCCTCCTTACCCTGACGCGCCGGCAGGCCGTTCCGGCCGATCCCCCAAGCGCGGCAGCGACCGGCCGCGCCTGGCCGCCGTCTCCGCTCGGGCATGGAGCCGGCCGATGAGCGGCCTTCTCGCGCCGCCGCCGGTCGCCGGCGGCCTCGGCACGGAAACGCGCGACTGGCTCGCGCTGCTCAAGCCGCGCGTCATGACCCTGGTGGTGTTCACCGGCGCGATCGGCCTGTTCATCGCTCCCCGGCACGTGCATCCGCTGGTCGCCCTTGTCGCCATCCTGTGCATCGCCATCGCCACCGGCGGGGCAGGGGCGATCAACATGTGGTACGACCGCGACATCGACGCCCTGATGCGTCGCACCGCCAGGCGACCGGTGCCGGCCGGACGCATCGCGCCCGACGACGCCCTCGCCTACGGCATCGGGCTCAGCGTGTTCTCCGTGCTCCTGATGGGCCTCGCCACCAACCGGGTCGCCGCCGCCGCGCTGGCGTTCTCGATCCTGTTCTACGTCGTGGTCTACACGATGTGGCTGAAGCGCTCGACGCCGCAGAACATCGTCATCGGCGGCGCTGCCGGCGCGTTCCCGCCGATCATCGGCTGGGCCGCCGCGACCGGGCAGATCGGCCTGCTGCCGGTGCTGCTGTTCGGGATCGTGTTCTTCTGGACCCCGCCGCATTTCTGGGCGCTCTCGCTCTACGCCTGCAAGGACTACGGCAACGCCGGCGTGCCGATGCTGCCGGTGGTCAAGGGCGCGCGGCACACGCGCTGGCAGATCCTGCTCTACACCGTGCTGCTCACCGCCGCCTCGCTGGCGCCTGCGCTGCTCGGCCTCACCGGCCCGGTGTTTCTCGCCTCTGCCGTGCTGCTCGACGCCGGCTTCCTCGTCTGCGCCGTGCGCGTGCTGCGCGACCGGCAGGATCCGACCGGCACCAGCCTGACCGACGACAGGCCGGCCAGGCAGGCGTTCCGCTTCTCGCTGCTCTACCTGGCGCTGCTGTTCGTGGCCGTGTGCGTGGACCGGCTGATTGGCTGAGCCGGCCGAACTCGATCCCGAGGCGCGCGTGGCCGAGATCGCGCGCCGCCGCCGCGGCCGCAACCGCGCCGTGCTGCTGGTGCTGCTGCTGTTCGCGTTGCTGCTCTACGGCCTGGCGATGGTCAGGCTCGGCGGCTGATCCGGCCGCTCGCCGCCGCCGGCGCCAGCCGGGCCGGATCGGACACCCTACGCGCCGGCTCCGCCCCGGCGCCGCGCGTCCGGTCGAGCAGCGTCTGCAGCACCGGCCGGTAGCGCGGATCGGTTCTCGCCCGGCCCGCCAGCGCCCCGAGCAGCGCGCCCTGCGCCGCCTGCTCGAACCGCGTCGCCAGGATGGCGAGCCTGCAACGCTGCTCGACCAGCGGCCGGACGACCTGGTCGTCGAGCAGGCGCCGCCGTGCCGACGCGGCGCTCGTCCCGATCCAGCCGACGACCCCCATGAGCACCTCCCGCGATCCGGCGTTGCCGTTGCAGGAGCGTATCGAGCACCGCGGCGACGCGCAACGACGCAGGCGCGGCCGTACCCGACCCAAGGCATCTCATGCCAACGGCGGTGGGGTTCGACCTGCACAGGCCAGGGCTCTGCCCTGGACCCGCCAAAGAAACAGTCGCCCTTTGGAAACCCACTACCAAGAGTGATGGGGTCCGGGCCTCCGGCCCCAGCGGATCGTGCTGCGAAGCAGATCGATGGACGGCGCCCTGCAGCTTGCTCGCCTACCGGTTAAACCCACACGCCGCTGGTATCAGTGCAGGATGATCTCGACGCGGCGGTTCTGCGGCTCGCGTGTGTTCGGCCC
>CALMVN010000177.1 GCA_937873225.1 uncultured Acetobacteraceae bacterium | reverse complement strand
CTACCCGCGCCACGTGACCGGCCAGCCGCCGTTCGCGCAGCGCCTCGCCGTCGTGCGCGACGGGCACGGCGACGATCCGCGCGTCGCCGAGATCCTGGCCTTCATCGACTCGCCGAGCCGGCGCGGCCTGGTGCGCATCGCCACACGCGGTCCCGGCGTCGAGGAAAGCGACGGCGCTTGATCCCGGCGTCCGGCCCGGCCGGCGGCCCGCTCGGCATCCTGGCGGGCGGCGGCCCGCTCCCGGGCGAGGTGGCGGCCAGCGCCGCCCGGGCGGGCAGGGAGGTGTTCATCGTCGCCTTCCAGGACTTCGCCGAGCCGGCGGTGGTCGGGCCCTGGCCGCACGAGTTCGTCCGCCTGGCCGCGGCAGGGCGCATCCTGTCGGCTTTGCGCGCCCGTCGCTGCAGCGAGCTGGTGCTGATCGGCCCGGTCCGCCGGCCCTCGCTCCGCGACCTGCGCCCGGACGCGGAAGGCACCCGGATCCTGGCCCGCATCGGCCGCGCCCTGTTCGCCGGCGATGACGGGCTGCTCGCCGCCCTGGTGCGGGTGCTGGGCGAGGAAGGCTTCCACGTGCGCGGCGCGCACGAGTTCCTGCCCGGGTCGCTCGGGAGACCCGGGCCCCTTGGCCGCCATGCCCCCGACCCGGAGGCCAGCGCCGACATCAGGCGCGGGATCGAGGTGGTGCAGGCGCTGGGCCGGCTCGACGTGGGCCAGGGCTGCGTGGTGCAGAACGGGCTGGTGCTGGCGGTCGAGGCGCTGGAAGGCACCGACCGCATGCTGGAGCGCGCCGGCTCGCTCCGACAGCCCGGCCCCGGCGGGGTGCTGGTGAAGCTGGTCAAGCCGGGCCAGGACCGACGCGCCGACCTGCCCACGATCGGTCCGCGCACCGTGGCCGCGGCGCGCGCGGCTGGCCTGCGGGGGATTGCATTCGAGGCCGGCGGCACCCTTCTGACGGACCCGGCCCGGCTGCGCGAGGCAGCCGACCGGGACGAGCTGTTCCTGGTCGGGATCCACCCGTCGGACGGCCCTTGCGGAGAGAATTGAATGGGCAGCTACCTGCACACCATGGTCCGGGTCAGGAACCTCGACCAGAGCCTGGCCTTCTACCGGCTGCTCGGCCTGCGCGAGCTGCGCCGCAGCGAGGTTCCGGCCGGTCAGTACACCCTCGTGTTCGTCGGCTACGACGACAACGCCCACGGCCAGGCCGAGATCGAGCTGACCTACAACTGGGGCCAGGACGACGGCTACGAGGTCGGCACCGGCTTCGGCCACTTCGCGGTCGGCGTGCCGAACGTGGCGGAGGCGGTCGAGCAGGTGCGCACCGGCGGCGGCAAGGTCACGCGCGAGGCCGGGCCGGTGAAGCACGGCACCACCGTGATCGCCTTCGTCGAGGATCCGGACGGCTACAAGATCGAGCTGATCCAGCGCTGAGCGGTTGCCGCGTCGGAGCTGGCTGAAACGGCGCGCCGGGCCGCGGCGGGTGAACGGACATGAACCGGTCGCGGCCTAGACGTCGCTCCGGCGCAGCCGCTCCTCCGCCCGGTCCACCGTCGCCACCATGGCTTCGCCGGCACGGCGCGCCACCGGGTCCTGGCTCATGGTGAGACGGTCCGCGGTCAGCAGCGCCGGCGACAGGATGCCGCGCAGGTCGTGACGCATCTGTCCCGCCGCCTTCACCAGCCGGGCGTTGGCTTCCTCGGCCGCCTCGGCGCGTGCTTCGATCTCGCGTCTGGCCCTGAGCCCGGCCGCGTCGCCACGTCCGAGCGCCAGCCCGGCAGCCAGGGCGGCGACGGCCGGCGCCATTACCCGGACCAGTTGCGGCACCGCGCCCGGCAGCACCGCGAGGGACGCCAGGAGCACCAGCCCTGCCGGCAGGGTCGAGCGAAGAATCGGGCGCGAACGGAGCATGCGTCGGCGAGCATCGGCTGATCCAGCCCACGGCTCAAGCCATTCCTCTTGCGGCACGGTCGTCCGGTTGACGGTCCGGCCCCGGGACGCCTATAAGCCGCCGCTCCGGAAGCGGCTGCGTGCGACGCCGCGCCGTCTTCCGCTCGCCCATACCCTCGACCGGTCCGACGCTCTCCGCGCCGGGCCATCCGACCAGGAGGATGCCCCGCGTGAAGCGCACCTATCAACCGTCCAAGCTGGTGCGCAAGCGGCGCCATGGCTTCCGCACGCGCATGGCGACCGTGGGTGGCCGCAACGTGCTGTCCAGCCGACGCGCCAAGGGCCGCAAGCGTCTTTCCGCCTAGGCGTCGTCCGGTCGCGTGCGGCTGGCCGCAGGAAAGGGTGCCGCCATGGCGTCTTCCCTGATCCGGCTCAAGCGTCGCGCCGAGTTCCTCCGCGTCGCCGCCCAGGGCGCCAAGGCGCCGATGCCGGGACTGGTGCTGCAGGCCCTGACGCGGAACGACGACGCGCCCGCCCGGCTCGGCTTCACCGTGACCAGGAAGGTCGGCAACGCAGTGGTGCGCAACCGCACCAAGCGACGGCTGCGCGAGGCCGCACGGCTCGTGCTCCGCGACCAGGCGGCGCGCGGGTCCGCCCTGGCCGGCGTCGACCTGGTGCTGATCGGACGCGACGGAACCCGGTCGCGCCCGTTCCCGGCGCTGCTCGACGACGTGTATCGGGCGCTGAAGCGCACCGGCGTGCGCCTTGCCGACCGCCGAACGCCGTGATCGCGGCTGCGATCCGGACCGGGCTTCGCCTCCTCATCCGCGCCTACCAGCTCGTGCTGCGGCCGGTGCTGGGGCCGAACTGCCGGTTCTCGCCGTCCTGCAGCGACTACGCGCTCCAGGCGATCGACCGGCACGGCGTCGTGCGCGGCACCGGGCTCGCGGGCCTGCGCATCCTGCGCTGCAACCCTTGGCATCCGGGCGGCCATGATCCGGTTCCGCCGGCGCGCTGCGCCTGCACGGCCCGGCTCCCCCTGCAAACCTGATCGAGATCGGCTCTTCCGCTGATGGACAACAAGCGCCTTCTCCTCGCGTTCGTGATCTCGGTCGCGATCATCCTCGGCTTCGAGCGGCTGATGCCGACGCAGAACCGGGTGCACCAGCAGGAAGCGCGCAGCACCCAGGCCACGCCCGCGGCCGACGCGCCGCGCCCCGTGGCCGAGCTGGCGCCGCCCGGCACGCAGCCGGCGCCGATCCCGCCGCCTTCCTCCGACAAGCGCCTGCCGATCACGGCGCCGCGCATGCACGGCTCCATCGACCTGGTCGGCGCCCGCCTGGACGACCTGCTGCTGACCGACTACCGGGAAACCCTGAAGCCGGGCAGCCCGGAGGTCCGGGTGCTGGAGCCGCAGGACCGCAAGCAGCCCAACATCGTCCAGCTCGGCTGGAGCGCCGCCGCGGGCGACGTGAAGGTGCCGACCGGCAGCACGGTGTGGACCGCGGACCAGCCCGGCCTCACGGTCGCCCGTCCGGTGACCCTGTCCTGGGACAACGGCGCCGGCCTCCTGTTCCAGATCGTGCTGTCGGTCGACCGCGACTTCATGTTCACCGCCGAGCAGCGGGTGCGCAACGCGTCCGGGCAGCCCGTCTCGCTGTATCCGTGGTCGCGCGTCAGCCGCTCCTATACCCCGCAGGTGACCGGCGGCTACCTGGTGCACGAGGGCCCGGTCGCGGTGGTCGGCGGACGGCTGGAGGAGATGTCGTACACCAGCCTCAAGAGCCATGCCGCCGAGAACAACGGTGTCGGCTGGTCCGCGGTGCAGGCGGCAGGTCCCGACGGCGCCTGGGGCGGCATCACCGACAAGTACTGGCTCACCGCCATCCTGCCCGACCGCGACCACCCGATGACCGGCAGCTACCGCTATGACGCCAACGCCGGGGCCGGCGTGTACCAGGTCGACTTCATCGCCCAGTCGGCGCTCGCCGTGCCTGCCGGCGGCACCCTCGACACCGTCAGCCACGTGTTCGCCGGCGCCAAGGAGGTGCACCTGCTGGAAGCGTACCAGTCGCGCCTGCACGCCACCGACTTCTGGAAGGCGGTGGATTTCGGCTGGTTCGCGTTCCTCACCAAGCCGATCTTCTACGTGCTGGACTGGCTCAACACCGCGCTGGGCAATTTCGGACTGGCGCTTCTGGCCTTCACCCTGATCGTCAAGACGCTGTTCTTCCCGCTGGCGATCAAGCAGTTCCGCTCCATGGCCAAGATGAAGCTGCTGGCGCCGAAGATGCAGGCGGTGCGCGAGCGCCACAAGGGCGACGCGGTGGCGATGAACACCGAGATGATGCAGCTCTACAAGCAGGAAGGCGCCAACCCGGCCGCCGGCTGCCTGCCGATGCTGGTGCAGGTGCCGGTGTTCTGGTGCCTTTACAAGGACCTGGTGGTGACCATCGAGATGCGTCACGCGCCGTTCTTCGGCTGGATCCGCGACCTGTCGGAGCCGGACCCGACCAACGTGTTCAACCTGTTCGGGCTGCTCCCCTTCGACCCGTCCGTGCTGAGCCCGTTCCTGCACCTGGGCGTGTGGCCGATCGTGCTCGGCGGCACCATGCTGCTGATGCAGCGGATGAACCCGCCGCCGGCCGACCCGGCGCAGGCGCGGCTGTTCCAGATCATGCCGCTGATCTTCATGTTCGTGCTGGCGCGCCAGCCGGCCGGGCTGGTGATCTACTACTGCTGGAACAACCTGCTCACGGTGACGCAGCAATGGCTGATCCAGCGGCGCACCCGCCTCGCCGGCGGTGCCCGCCGGGTCAGCACGGTGCAGAACTGAGCCGCGCGGACGCCGGCGGCGGGTTCACGCCGCAGACGCCGACCGCGGAGGAGCAGGCCGAGGCGATCGAAGCCGGGCGCCTGCTGTTCGCCGGCCCGTGCCGCTTCTTCCACGGCGCGCAGCGGATCGACCAGCTGCCGGATCCGGACCTGCCCGAGATCGCCTTCGCCGGCCGCTCCAACGTCGGCAAGTCGAGCCTGATCAACGCCCTGACCGGGCACAAGGCGCTGGCCCGCGCTTCCTCCGAGCCCGGCCGCACCCGGCAGCTCAACTTCTTCGCCCTGTCCGGCCGGATGACCCTGGTCGACATGCCGGGCTACGGCTACGCGAAGGCCAACCGCGAGGTGAAGGAGGACTGGCAGGGGATGATGTTCGACTTCCTGCGCGGCCGCCCGACGCTGCGCCGGGTGCTGCTGCTGCTGGACGCGCGGGTCGAGCTCAAGGAGAACGACCGCGAGGCGATGGCCCTGCTCAACCGCGCCGCGGTCATCTTCCAGCTGGTGCTGACCAAGGGCGACGTGCCGAAGCCGGCTGCCCTTGCCGCCAAGCGGGCCGAGGTGGAGGCGCTGGCCGGCACCTTTGCCGCAGCACACCCGGTTGTGCTCGCCACCAGCAGCGGCACCGGGGCCGGCATCCCGGAACTGCGTGCGGCTTTGGCCGAGCTGGCGCTGTAGGCTTGCGTTCCACGTTGAAGGACCGATGACGATGGACGACGACGCCCTCCGGAGCGCCAGCGAGCAGGCCGCCGTGCTGGCGAGCGCGCTGCCGTTCCTGCGCCGCTATGCCGGCGACACCATCGTGGTGAAGTACGGCGGCCACGCCATGGGCGATCCGGCGCTGTCGGATGCGTTCGGCCACGACATCGCGCTCCTCAAGCTGGTCGGCGTCAACCCGGTGGTGGTGCATGGCGGCGGGCCGCAGATCAACGCCATGCTCGACCGGCTGGGCATCAGGTCGAGCTTCGTCGACGGCCTGCGCATCACCGACGCCGCCATGGTCGACGTGATCGAGATGGTCCTGTCCGGCTCGGTGAACAAGCAGGTCGCGGCCCTGATCAACCGCGCCGGCGCGCTGGCGGTCGGCATCTCCGGCAAGGACGGCAACCTGCTTCGCGCCCGTCGCCTGACCCGTACCGTCCGCGACCCGGACAGCCGGATCGAGCGGGTGCTGGACCTCGGCTTCGTCGGCGAGCCGGAACGGGTCGACACACGCGTGCTGTACGCGCTCTCCGGTTCCGGGGTGATCCCGGTGATCGCCCCGGTCGGCATCGGCGAGGACGGGCAGACCTACAACGTCAACGCCGACACCGCGGCGGGCGCGGTCGCCGGCGCGCTCAGCGCCACCCGCCTGCTGATGCTGACCGACGTGCCCGGCGTGCTGGACGCGAACGGGCGGCTGATCCCGGAGCTGACCGCCGAGGAGGCGCGGGCAGGGATCGCCAGCGGCACCATCTCCGGCGGCATGATCCCCAAGGTCGAGACCTGCCTCGAAGCCGTCGCGCAGGGCGCGCGGGCGGCGGTGATCCTGGATGGCCGGGTGCCGCACGCCTGCCTGCTGGAGCTGTTCACCTCCGCCGGACCGGGAACCCTGATCCGTGCCGCCTGACCGGTGCCGCCGGGCGCTGCCGGCGGGACCGGATCAAGGGGACACGCGCGACAGCATGCCGATCTGCCAGACCATCTCGCCGCGACCGAGCGGGCAGCCGCCATCGGCGGTGGCGCACAGAAGGGCGTCCGGGGCGATGCCGGCAAGCTGGGATTGCAGCAGCACGGCCGCGCGCATCGAGTAGCCTGCCTTCCACGCCAGGCTCACCAGCCCGCGCTGGTTGCGCAGCGCGACCGTCGCCGCGACCAGCTCCCGCGGCACCAGGGCCGACGCGGCCAGAAGCGACAGGGCGGCGGCATGGTCGCCGCGACGCAGCGCGTCCAGGAAGGCGGGCTCTCCCTCGTCCAGGCCCGGGCGGTTCGATGGCCGCTGCTCCGCCATCTGCTGGCGCAGCGACGCGCGGTCCATGGCACCCAGGGGCAGACGGCTGATCGCGCCACGGATCTGGGTGATGCAGGCGTTCCGGCACAGCCTGTCGAACCGGTCGGCAGCGCCCGGCGTCATCGCGTCCAGCGCCGCCTCGCGCAGCTCCGGCACGTCGCCTCCCAGCAGCCTGCCGGAGTCCAGGTGCGCCTCGGCGTTGTCGAGCAGCACGAGGGCGGATGCCGCGTCGAGGCCTTCGGCCAGCGCCGGCAGCAGCGCGTCGAGCTCCGCCGTGTCCGCCTCCAGCCGCCCGGTCAACGCCGGGGCGGCCGCGACGAGCCTGGTCCTGATCAGCTCGGCGCGGTGCTGCGCGACCCGTGCCTCGACGCGTGCCGCCAGGCGCTGCGCGTGCTGCATCGCCTCCCCTTCGCAGCCGGACGGAAACAGGCGGCGGATCAAGGGCAGGAGCGCGTGCACCATGGACGGAACCCGGGAATCGGCGGCGGTCGATGCCGATGGATGCAGGGGCCGGTCGCCCGCGGCATCCGGCCTCGTGTCCAGGTCCTGCAGCGTGTCCGGCCGGAACGGGGTCACGTGCCTACTCCCTCGTTGTAGAAGTGCCAGCGGCCGCCGCCTGCCAGCTTGATCGCAGCCAGAGCGGCATGCGCCTGCTCGAGCAGGGTCTCGATGGTCTCGAAGGAGCGGCTGGGCCGCGTCGTCAGGCCCACCGACACCTGCAGCTGGATGCTGTCGACAAGGGTCACCGCCACCCCCTTCTGGCACAGCACCTCGGCGCGCTCGGCGGCGGCGAACTGGTCGGCACCGTCGAGCCACAGCGCGAACACGTCGCCGCCGAGGCGGGCCACGAGGTCGGTCGGCCGCACCGCGTCGCGCAGGACGTGCGCCGCCTGGCGAAGCGCGTCGTCGCCCTTTTCCGGACCATGCGTCCCGTTGATCTCCCCGAAGCGGTCCAGCCCCACCACCATCAGGGTCGCCGACAGGCCTTCGGCATCGAGCCGGTCCAGCCGACGGTTGACCTCCACGGCGAAGGCGTCACGGTTCAGCAGCCCGGTCAACGTGTCGGCGCCGGACTGCCTTGCCAGCTCGCGCTGTACCTGGTCGTGCTCCAGCACCCCGGCAAGGGAGGCGAGGAAGCCGGCGCTGACCGCCGCGTCGCCGTTGCTCCAGCTGCGCCCGCCTTCGCGCCAAAGCACCAGCACCACCGGCTCGCAGAAGTGGGTTCCGATCGCGGTCAGGATCACCCGACGGTCGAACTGGGTCTCGATCCTGGTCCAGGGCGTCGTCGCCGTAGCCGCGGTCCGGCACACATGGGCGGTGATCTCGCGGTCGGACACGGGAGAGGGCGCGCCTGCACGGTGCAGGACGCGCGGCAGCAGCCAAGGCAAGGCGGCGCCGGCGGCTGGGCCGGAAGCCGGCCTGCCGCCCGCGGCCGGCGGAGTGGCCTCGCCCGGCGCCGGAGGTGCCGCGTCGCAGGCGACCACGAGCGCGCCGCTGGCGCCGGTCGCCTCCAGCAGCTCGTCCAGCCCGATCTTGATCACCATGTCCGGCAGCACGGCGCGGCGCATGCGCCGGCCGATCTCGCTCACCGTGCGGTGCTGCAGCAGGGACTCGACCAGCCGCTCCTCCTGCCGGTCCTGTTCGGTGTTGTCCTGTATGCTGCCGCGCGCCCCGGACAGGCTGCCGTCCGGCGCGTGCAGCGGCACCGACGAGATCAGGATGCTGACCGCTTCCCCGTCCGGACGGCGCAGCCAGGCACGGTGCCGTCGCACGGGCGTTTCCGGCAGGAACGGGTTGAAGCCGGACACGCTGTCCGGACGGACCAGAAGCGTTTCCGCCGCCACGCCCAGCAGGGTGCGGGTGGTCCAGCCGAACGCCTCGGCCGGACCGAGCAGCACGAAGGCGCCGCCCGCATCCGTCTCGAAGGTCAGGTCGGAGGCGATCAGCGCAAGGTCACGCCATCGTGCCCTGCTGTCGATCAGGGCGGCAGCGAAGCCTGCCGCCTCCGTCCCGTGGGAGGGCAGGAAGGGAATGGGTCCGGTCATGGCCATGGATTGCGTCTCATCTCGGGCCTGACTCTCGTTCTGAAAGTTGAACTGCTGGTAAACGACTATGCCAGGTTGTGGCGGCGGAGCGATCACGTCGCGTTGACAGCGACCGGCCGGCTGAGCATGGTCCGCGCCGTCCACCGCACCCTTGCCGGGGGCCGATGCCGCCTGGCATCGGGCGGGACGCCACAGCCGGGCCCGTTCATGACCGACGACACCCTCCGCCGACGGATCGAGGCCTGCTGGGACCGGCGCGATTCGTTGTCGCCTGCCACCGTCGGCGCCGATCGCGACGACGTGGACCAGGTGCTGGCCGCGCTGGACGGCGGAACGCTCCGGGTGGCGACGCCGCCCGGCCCCGACGCCTCCTGCGGCGGCTGGATCGTTCATGAATGGTTGAAGAAGGCGGTGCTGCTTTCGTTCCGCCTCAACGACAGCGTGCCGATGTCTGGCCTCGGCGGCCCGTCCTTCGACAAGGTGCCGGTCAAGGTCGACGGCTGGGACGCGCAGCGTTTCGCCGCCGCCGGGTTCCGCGCGGTGCCCGGCGCGATGGTGCGCCGGTCGGCCTTCGTGGCGCCCGGCGTCGTGCTGATGCCGTGCTTCGTCAACGTCGGCGCCCGGATCGAGGCCGGCACCATGATCGACACCTGGGCGACGGTGGGATCCTGCGCCCAGATCGGCCGCAACTGCCACGTCAGCGGCGGGGCCGGGATCGGCGGTGTGCTGGAACCGCTGCAGGCGGCCCCGGTGATCATCGAGGACGACTGCTTCATCGGCGCGCGGTCGGAAGTGGCCGAAGGGGTGATCGTGGAGCGCGGCAGCGTGCTGTCGATGGGGGTGTTCCTCGGTGCCTCCACGCGTATCGTCGACCGCAACACCGGCGAGGTCTTCATCGGGCGGGTTCCGGCCTATTCGGTGGTGGTGCCGGGCGCGCTGCCGCCGTCGCGGCCGGCGGAGGACGGCCGCCCGCTGCCGTCCCTGGCCTGTGCCGTGATCGTGAAGCGGGTCGACGCGCGTACACGCGCCAAGACGGCGATCAACGAGCTGTTGCGCGAGTGAGCGCGCAACGCCCCTTGTCCGGGCCGCTGCCGCTGGCCCAGGCGCTGATCCGCTGCGCGTCCGTCACCCCGGCCGATGACGGGGCGCAGGCGGTGCTGGCGGACGTGCTGCGCCGGCTCGGCTTCGCCGTGTTCTTCCTGCCGTTCGGGGACGGGGCGGAGCGCACCTCCAACCTGTTCGCGCGCCTCGGCACCGGCGCGCCGCACCTGTGCTTCGCCGGCCATACCGACGTGGTGCCGCCGGGCGAGGCCGGCTGGCGGGTGCCGCCGTTCGGGGGCGCGGTGGTCGACGGCGTGTTGTACGGCCGCGGCGCCTGCGACATGAAGGGCGCGATCGCCGCCTTCGTGGACGCGGTGGAACGGCGCCTGGCGCGGCCGGGTCCTCCGTCCGTCGGGTCGATCAGCCTGCTGGTTACCGGTGACGAGGAAGGGCCAGCGCTGCACGGCACCCGGCGCGTGCTGGAGTGGATGGCGGCGAACGACCATCTCCCGGATTTCTGCCTGGTCGGCGAGCCGACCAACCCCCATCGGCTGGGGGACGTGATCAAGACCGGTCGTCGCGGCAGCCTGAACGCCCATCTCGTGGTGCGCGGCGTGCAGGGGCACGTCGCCTATCCGCAGCACGCCGACAACCCGGTGCACCGGCTGCTGTCGCTGCTGGCGGAGCTGACGGCCACGCCGCTGGACGAGGGCACGCCGTTCTTCGAGCCGTCGGGCCTGCAGGTGACCAGCATCGACGTCGGCAACCCCGCCGGCAACGTGATCCCGGGCAGGGCCGAGGCCCGTCTCAACATCCGCTTCAACGACCGCCACACCGGGGAGTCGCTGTCCGGCCTGCTCCGTGCCGCCTGCGCCCGGCACGCGCCGGACGCCGAGCTCGACATCCGGATCGCCGGCGAAGCGTTCCGCACCGGGCCGGGCCCGGGGGTCGCGGCGCTCCAGGCGGCGATCCGGGCGCGGACCGGCAGGGAAGCGTCGCTGGACACGGGCGGCGGCACCTCCGACGCGCGCTTCATCGCGCCCTTCTGCGCGGTGGCGGAGTTCGGCCTGGTCGGCCGGAGCATGCACAAGATCGACGAGAACGTGCCGGTCGCGGACCTCGATCTGTTGTCGGAGATCTACGGCGACCTGCTCGACCGGCTGCTGCCGCAGGCGGACGGGGCATCGCCATGAGCGGCAACAAGCCCAGCCGCCCGAAGATCCGCGCCCCGCTGCCGCGGCGGCCGGGCGCGATCAGGCAGGTGGTGCACGGCCTGTTCCTGCTCGGCACCGGTCGGTCGGAAGGGTTCAGCCGCTTCGAAGGCGGCCGCGACGCCTTTCTGGCCTCTTTGTCGCCGCCGATCGCCTTTCTGCTGGTGCTGTCCGCCCTGCTGCTGTCGCAGCGCCCCAGCCTTCCGGCCCTGTGCCTGGTGCTGCTGATGCTGTGCGCGGTGCTGCTGCCGCCTGTGCTGTCGCATCTCCTGGCGCGGCTGTGGCGCCGTGCCGATCGCTGGCAGCGCTATGCCACCGCCTCCGCCTGGAGCGTCTGGCTGGTGCTGCCGGTCTACCTGCCGGCCATGCTGCTGGCCTCGGTGCTGCTGCAGATGGGCCTTGGCCGCGAGGCCGCCGACCGCGCCGCGATGCTGCTGCTGGCCGGCTACTTCCTGTGGCTGCAATGGTTCATGGCCTGGAAGGGCCTGGCGATCGGCCGGTTCAAGGCGGTGCTGACGGTGCTGGCGCTGACCGCGGGCTCCTCGCTGCTGGCGACGGCGCTCCAGCCGCTGCTGTCGCAGGTCATGGTCCAGCCCGATCCGGCCCGGATCCCGGCGTCAGGTCCGCCGGCCGCGCATCCGGCGCCGTGAACGGGTCCTCCGGGTAGCCGACCGCCATCAGGCACAGCCCGTCCGGCGGCGCGGTCGGGCCGGCGGCGGCGCGGTCGCGCGCCGCCAGCGCCTCGGCCACCCGTTCGGGCCGCCAGCGCCCGTCGCCCACCAGCCTCAGCGTGCCGACCATGTTGCGCACCTGGTGGTGCAGGAAGCTGCGCGCCTCGGCATGGATCTCGATCAGGATCCCGTCGGACGCCACGTCGAGCCGGTCCAGGGTTCGGAGCGGGCTTCTGGCCTGGCAGGCGCTGGCGCGGAAGGAGGTGAAGTCGTGCCGGCCGAGCAGCATCAGGGCCGCCTCACGCATCGCCGGCACGTCCAGGGGCTGGCGCACGTGCCAGACGCGGGCGCCGTCCAGCGCCGGCCGGGCCGGGCGGTTCAGGATGTGGTAGCGGTAGCGCCGACGGATCGCCCGGAACCGCGCGTTCCAGTCGTCCGGCACCCGTGCCGCCTGCACCACCGCCACCGGATGCGGCTTCATGTGGAAGTTGAGGGCGTCGCGCACCCGTGACGCGGTCAGCCGGCCGTGCGGGTCCGGCAGGTCGAGGTGCACCACCTGGCCGCGCGCATGCACCCCCGCATCGGTGCGGCCGGCGGCGATGCTGGCCACCGCTGCACCGCCGGCGAGGCGGCCGGCGGCCTGTTCCAGCACGTTCTGCACCGACAGGCCGGCCGCCTGGCGTTGCCAGCCGAGGAACGGGGTGCCGTCGTACTCGAGCAGCAGCGCCCAGCGCACGGTCAAACCTGAACGACGTTCAGAACGGTGCCCGGCGGCACCGGGCGTCCGCGCAGGAACGCGTCCGCGTCCAGCACCGCCCGGCCGGGCCATTGCAGCCGGTCGATGCGCAGCGCCCCTCGGCCGCAGGCGATGGTCAGCCGGTCGTCGAGCGCCGTGCCAGGGATCGTGCCAGGAAGCGTGCCAAAGGTCGTGCCGTCGTCCGGCCGCTGCAGCGGCGTCGACGCGACGATCTTGATCGCAGTGTCGTCCAGGAGCGCCACGGCGCCGGGCCAGGGCGTCATCGCCCGCACCCGGCGGTCGAGCGCCCACGCGTCCTGCCGCCAGTCGAGCCGGCCGTCGGCCCGGGTCAGGCGCGGTGCGTACGTGGCGAGGGCGTCGTCCTGCGCCACCGGCGACGGCGGACAGGCCAGCGCGTCGACGATCATCCGGCTGCCGAGCTCCGCCAGCCGGTCGTGCAGGATCGCGAACCCGTCCCCGGGACCGATCGGCACCGTGCCGCGGTCCAGCATCGGCCCGGTGTCGAGCCCTTGCTCCATCTGCATGATCGTGATGCCGGTCTCGCCGTCGCCGGCCAGGATCGCCGCCTGGATCGGCGCGGCGCCCCGCCAGCGCGGCAGCAGGCTCGCGTGGACGTTGAGGCAGCCGCGCGCGGGGGCCGCCAGCATGGCGGCAGGCAGGATCAGCCCGTAGGCCGCCACCACCGCGGCGTCGAGCGCCAGGGCGGCGAACGCCTGCTGCGCCGCCTCGTCGCGCTTCAGCCGCGCCGGCGTGCGCACGGGGAGGCCGAGCCGCTCTGCCTCGCGCTGCACCGGCGAGGCGCGCAGCGCCTGGCCGCGCCCGGCGGGACGCGGCTGCTGGGTGTAGACCGCGGCGACCTCGTGCCCGGCCGCGTGCAGCGCGCGCAAGGCCGGCACCGCGAACTCCGGCGTGCCCATGAAGGCGATCCGCATCGGCGTCAGCCCTTGCCTTTCCGTTCCTTGGCCAGGCGCCGCATGATCATGTTGCGCTTGAGCGACGACAGGTGGTCGACGAACAGCACCCCGTCGAGGTGGTCGATCTCGTGCTGCAGGCAGGTGGCGAGCAGGCCGTCGGCGTCGAGCTCCTGCCGCCGGCCGTCCAGGTCCTGGAACCGCACCCGCACGGTCTCCGGCCGCACCACCTCGGCATACTGGTTGGGCAGGGACAGGCAGCCCTCCTCGCGGGCGACCAGCTGGTCGCCCGCGCGGATGATCTCCGGGTTGATCAGGGTGATCGGCGTGCGGGTCTCGTTCTCGTGCAGGTCGACGATCGCGAACCGCAGCTCGTGTCCCACCTGGGGGGCCGCCAGCCCGATCCCGGGGGCGGCATACATCGCCTCGTACATCCGCGGCAGCAGGGCGCGCAGCAGCGCCGCATCCTCCGGCCGCACCGGCCGCGCCTTGCGCCGGAGCACCGGGTGCGGTGCGATCAGGATCTCGATCGGCAGGACCGCCGACGGTGCATCGTTCATGCCGGCGATGTAGCGACCGCGGCTGCAATCCGCCAGGGCGCCGTGGCGGCAAACGGGTCCTCCCGATGCGGAGGGCAGGGGAATGGATGGACCGGGAGCAGGAGGTGCCGCGGGATCGCGCAGCCGTTGCGCGCGCGCCGCACGAGCCGTTCCAGGCGAGGCGATACGAGGTCTGCGCGTTGCCGGGCGGCCCGGGAACGGAGGTGCCGTGGACCATGGCCGCCTGGACGCGGGTCCGGAACGGCCTCGACCCGCTGCTTCGTCGTTGCTCGGGGCCGGCCGCCCTGCGGACGCGGCAGCTCCGGCCGGGACCGGGATCGCCGAACCAGCGGAGCATCAGCTTCGGCCGGATCGTCTGGAGCGGAGCGGGGGCGGACAAGTGGACGCATGAGGTCGACGGACGCCTCGCCGCGACCGGCGACGCCGCCGAGTTCGTGTCCTGCGAGGCGTGGGCGCCGTCCTGGACGACGGCATCGCGGACCAGGCGGCCGCCCGGCCTTTACCTGGGCATCGCCGGCAGGGACCATCCGCCTTTCCGCTTCGTGTGTGTCCTCGCGGTCGCCACCGGCGTCGCCGCCGACGGCCAGGCGCCGGATCGCGCCGGAACGCTGGCAGGTGCCGTCGGCGCGGTCCTGCGCGCTCGATGCGCCCGGCCGTGGGGACTCCCGATCGGCGGCGGCTTCCACACCCGCGCGATCAACGATCTCACCACCGTCGGGCTGCCCGGGACCGGGCCGATCGGCGGTGGGGCGGTGCCCTCGCCGGCGCTGCTCGATGGCGACTGGGACACCTTCTGACGCGTCGGACCAGGCCAGCCACCGGCCGCCCGACGGCAGTCGTGACGGCCGTGGCAGGCGGCTTGCAGGGCAGGTCGGCCGACGCCATATCGGGAGGCAGCCGGAACGCTTCGGGTTCCGCATCCGTCTCGCTCCCAGGAGGAGGCTCGCGCCGTGTCAGGAAGACTGTTCGCCTCGCCGATGTTTCTCGGCTTCGACCATCTCGAGCAGATGCTCGAGCGGGCGTCGAAGACCTCGTCGGACGGCTATCCCCCCTACAACATCGAGCAGACCGCTCCGGCGGGGCTGCGCATCACGCTCGCCGTCGCCGGCTTCTCCATGGACGACCTGCAGATCACCCAGGAGGACAACCAGCTGGTGATACGCGGCCGCCAGACCGACGACACGCAGGGCAGGGTGTTCCTGCATCGCGGCATCGCCGCGCGGCAGTTCCAGCGCGCCTTCGTGCTGGCCGAGGGGATCGACATCACCGGCGCCTGGCTCGACAGCGGCCTGCTGCACATCGACCTCGCACGGCCGCAGCCGGAAGTGCGGGTGAAGCGGATCGAGATCTCCAAGGGGCCGGAGCGGCCGCGCGATCCCGCGGCCGCGCGCACCGCCGAGGTGGTGCAGGCACGTCCGGCCCGGGTGATACGCGCCGCCGCCGCGGAAGAATGAACCGTTTGGCGGCAGGTTCTTAACTGTTCTATCATCAGAATGACCAGAAATGGCGGCGTCGCCCGAGCGGGGCGCCGTCCTTGGCTGAAGGACCGCACATGACGAGCCTGACCAACAAGCAGGGCCGCGACAACGGCCTGCGCGACATACGCCAGCTCACCGCGCGCGAGCTGCAGGCGCTGGGCGTCAGCCAGCTGGCCTACATCAAGTCGGTGACGGTGGACGGCGAGGCGGTGTTCTCCATCCACGCCGCCGACGGCACCCAGATGGCGCTCACCGGCGACCGCGAGGTGGCGCTGGCGGCGGTGCGCCAGCACGAGATGATCCCCGCCCTGGTGCACTGATCGGCCGCACCGCCCGGCTCAGGCGGCGCCGGCGTCCGGATCCAGCCAGGCGACGTGCCCGTCCGGGCGTCGGTACACCACGTTGATGCCGCCGCTGGCGCTGTTGCGGAACATCAGCACCGGGCGGTCGGCGAGGTCGAGCTGCATCACCGCCTCGCTGACGCTCAGGGTGCCGATCTGGGTTTCCTGCTCGGCGACCACCGTGGCGAAGACGGCGGGACGGGTCGTGACGGTGCCGTCGATCTCGAAGCGCGTCTCGTCCTCCGGCCTGAGGATGTACTGCCGTCCGACCTCCGGCCGTCCGCGGCGGGCCAGCGCCCGGGCGTGGTCGTTGACCCGGCGCCGGTAGCGGCGCAGCCGACGGGCGATGTGCTCGGCGGCGTCGTCGAACGAGCCGTCCACGCCCTCGCCCTCGCCCTCGCCGCGCACCACCAGCCCGCGCCCGGCGTGGACATTGATGTCGCAGGTGAAGAAGCTGCGCGCCCGGCCGAAGGACACGTTCGCTTCCAGCGCCTGGCCGAAATAGCGCTCGGCGATCGTGTCCAGGTGATGCGCCACACGCATCCGGAGCGCGTCCGACAGGTCGACCTGGTTGCCCGCGACGCTGATCCGCATGCATTCCGCTCCGGCTGGGGAGGATCCGCACCCGGAACCGTCCGGCGCGCCGCGCATGGGAATGATGGCGACGCCGTCAGGCCGAGATGGATTTCTCCCGCTTGCGCTGCACCGAACTCGGGATGCGCAACGCGTCCCGATATTTGGCCACGGTCCGGCGGGCGATGTCCACGCCTTCCAGGCGCAGCGCCGCCACGATCGCGTCATCCGACAGGATCGACTGCGCGGTTTCCTGCGCCACCATGCCGCGTATGCGGTGGCGCACCGCCTCCGCGCTGTGGCTTTCGCCGCCGGCGGTGGCGGCGATCGCAGTGGTGAAGAAGTACTTCAGCTCGAACAGCCCGCGCGGGGTGGCGATGTACTTGTTGGCGGTGACCCGGCTGACGGTGCTTTCGTGCATCTCCACCGCTTCGGCGATGTCGCGCAGGATCAGCGGGCGCATGTGGCCGATGCCCTCGCGCAGGAACCCGTCCTGCCGGCGCATCACCTCGCCCGCCACCTTCAGGATGGTCTGCGCGCGCTGGTGCAGCGAGCGCACCAGCCAGTTGGCGCTGGCGAGGCGCTCGGACAGGAACGCCCGGTCCTCCTTGGGCGCGCGGAGCAGCACCCTGGCGTGGAAGGCTTCGGACACCAGCAGGCGCGGCATCGTGTCCGGGTTGAGCTCCAGCAGCCAGTCGCCGCCGGGGGCTGCGCGCATCAGCACGTCGGGCACGATCGGCGGCGTCGGGGCGGCGTCGAACCCGGCGCCCGGCTTGGGGTCGAGGGCGCGTATCTCGGCGATCATGTCGCCGAGGTCCTCGGCATCCACCTCGCACAGCAGCTGCAGCCGCTTCAGCTCCCGCCTGCCGAGCAGCTCCAGGTTGTCGAGCAGGATGGCCATCGCCGGGTCGAGCCGGTTGCGCTCCGCGAGCTGGGCGGCGAGGCAGCCGCGCAGGTCGGTGGCGAACAGCCCCACGGGATCGAAGCGCATCATCCGGGCGCGCACCGACGCCACCAGGATGGGATCCGCGCCGAGCGCGCGGGCCAGGGTGGCGTCGTCCACCAGCACGCGGCCGGCGCCGTCCAGCAGCGCGATCAGGTGCGCCCCGATCAGCCGCTCGGCGGGCTCGTGCAGGCCGAGGCGGAGCTGCTCGCCGAGATGGTCGCGCAGCGTGCGTGCGGGTGCGACCAGTTGCGCCGTGGCGTCCAGGTCGTCGAAGCCGCCGCCGCTTCCGGCCCCGACGCGGTCGGCGCCCGGGCCGCCCTCGTAGGGGGCGCCGTCGAACTGCTCGGCGTGGTCGGTGTCGAGCGGCGCGTTGTTCTCGGCCGGCAGCAGGCCGCTGTCCAGCTGGCCGTCCGCGGCGGGCAGCTCCCGCTCCGGCGTCGCGATGCCGTCGACGCGCTGGTCGGGCGCCGGGCGCTCCGGCGGGACGTCCGGCGTGTCGTCGCGCTCCAGCAGCGGGTTGCGCTCGAGCTCCTCCTCGATGAAGGCGGCGACCTCGATGTTGGAGAACTGCAGCAGCTTGATGGCCTGACGCAGCTGCGGCGTCATCACCAGGTTCTGTGTCTGCCTGAGCTCCAGCCTTGGTCCGATCCCCATGCGGGGAGGCTACAACGAAAATCTTTCCCCGAGGTAGACGCGGCGCACGTCCTCGTGAGCCACCACCTCCTGCGGCGCGCCCTCCATCAGCACCTGGCCGCCGTGCATGATGTAGGCGCGGTCGATGATCTCCAGCGTCTCGCGGACGTTGTGGTCGGTGATCAGCACGCCGATGCCGCGATGCTTGAGGTGCGACACCAGATCGCGGATCTCGCCCACCGCGATCGGGTCGATGCCGGCCAACGGCTCGTCGAGCAGGATGTAGTTGGGCTGGCTCGCCAGCGCGCGGGCGATCTCCAGGCGGCGGCGCTCTCCGCCGGACAGCGCCAGCGACGGCGCGCGCCGCAGGTGGCCGATGCCGAACTCGCCCAGCAGCCCGTCCAGCATGGAGTCGCGGCGGTCGGCGTCTGGCTCGACCACCTCCAGGGCGGCCATGACGTTCTGCTCGACGTTCAGGCCGCGGAAGATGCTGGCTTCCTGCGGCAGGTAGCCAATGCCGAGACGGGCACGCCTGTACATCGGCAGCTGGGTGATGTCGGCGCCGTCCAGGCTGATCGAGCCGGTGTCTGGCTGCACCAGGCCGACGATCATGTAGAAGGTGGTGGTCTTGCCGGCCCCGTTCGGTCCAAGCAGCCCGACCGCCTCGCCGCGTCGCACGCTGATCGAGACCGCCTGCACCACCTCGCGCTTCTTGTAGGTCTTGCCGACGCCGTGCGCGTGCAGCCCGTCCGAATTGCCCGGAAGCACGGCGGGGTCGAAGGCGCGCGGCATCATCTTGTTCATGGCTGCCCCTTCGGCGCCTTGGGCTTCCCGCCGCCGCCCGCGGCGCCGGTGCCGCCCTTGGCGCCGTTCGCCTCGTTCGGCACGATCAGGCCCTGCACCCGCGCGCCGGGATCCTCGGTCATGGTCGCGATGCCGGTATGCATGTTCACGATCGCCGCCGCGCCGTTCAACTGGTTCTGGCCCCTGGTGATGTGGACGTTGCCGACGATGCGCGCAATCCCGGTGTCGGGCACGTACACGCCGCGGTCGCCGTACACGGTCTCGGTCTGGGTGCGCACCACCACGTTGCCGAACGCGTTGACCTTTTCCAGCTTGCCGCTGCTGCCGATCGGGTCCTGGCCATTGGCCGGGGCGGCGCCGGGCGCGGGTTTCGCCGCGGGCTTTGCGCCGGGAGCGGCACCCGGCTGCGGGGTCGGCGGCGCGCTGTAGCCAACCAGCACGTCGGCGCGTATCCGGCGGCCGTCGTTGGTGGTGACCACCGCGTTGCCGCGCCCGATCGAGATGCGCGTCTGCGAGAAGTACTCCATCTGGTCGCGGGCGGTGAGCAGGTCGGTGGGCGTGATCAGGCGCAGGTCGTGCCCGGTCAGCACCATCACCGCCTGGTCGATGTCGTACACCCCGTGGTCGCCGAAGGCCTGCTGGGTGGCGGTGAAGATGTGGACGTGGCCGATCGCTTCCAGCCGGTAGATCTCGCTGGCCGAGGTGTCGTCGCCCGGCACCCCCGCCTGGCCGGGCTTGGCCGGCGACAGCGACGGCGCCAGCCCGGTCGGGTTCTCCGGCGTCGGATCCACCGCGCCCGTGGTCGAGGCGGTCCCGGGAGGCGGGGAGGAGAGCGGATTGGCCGTCGCGGCCGACGCGGTGCTGCCGGACGGCGTGCCCGTGGAGGACGCGCCGGCCGGCGGAGCCCCGGGAAGGGCGCCCGACAAGGCGGCCGGGGACGGCGTGGCGTTTCCCGGAGCGCCCCCCGGCTTCGCACCCCCCGGCGGCGTCGCCTTCTTGCGGTAGTACGCGATCAGCCGGTCCGCGGTCACGGTGACCCCGCCCCGCACCGCCTGGGCGCTGCCATAGGCGGTCACGGTCTGCGCGTTCTGGTTCCAGTCGAAGCCGCCCAGCGCCGTCACCGTGATCTGGCCGCCATGCGACAGGTCGATCTGCTGCGCGCGGGCGGCGACGGGTGCCCCCGCCAGCGCCGCCGCGATGGAGCCCGCCGCGGCCACCGTCGCCAGCCACGGGCGGATCATGGCGCCGGTCCCGCCGCCTGCCGGGCCGGTGCGGGATCGGTCGCCGGCGCGGCGGCGGTTGCGGCCGGGACCGGACGGGCGATCCGGTCGTCGTTCAGCACCAGCCGCGCTGGGCCGCGGAACTGCGCCAGCCCGTCGCGCTGCGACATGAAGTAGCCCTGTGCGTCGAGCACGCCGAACGGCCCCTCCGCGTGCACCCAGTCCTTGGACGCGACGACGCCGCGCCGGAGGTCGAGGTCGGCGTCCGGGCCGGTCATCATGATGCCGTCGTCCCGGTAGAGCAGGGTGTCGCGGCTGAGATCGAGAAGCTGGCTGTGCTGCATGTAGACCCCGTTGGCGGCGCTGATCCGGATCCAGCCGCCGTTCTGGCCCAGGGAGTCGGCAACCGGGCGGGAAAGGTTGATCCGGTCGTCCGGCGCGGCCGCCTTGGCCCCGGCCGGGTGTCCCGCCTGCTGGGTCCCGACCTGCTGGGTCCCCGCCTGCTGGGTCCCCACCTGCTGGGCCCCCACCTGCTGGGCCTCGTCGGCGGTGATCATGTAGGGCCGGTTGCGTCCGTCCAGGCCGCGATAGCGGGCGCCGAGCATCCGGCCGCTGTCGACCCGGACCTGTGCGGCCTCCTGCAGGCCGAGGCGGGCGCTGTTCATCGAGCGCTGCAGCTCCGGCCAGGAAGCGATCGAGGCCAGCAGCAGGAGGGCCGCCGCCGGCAGCACCCACTTGGTCCAGCGCAGCACGCGCCGGCGTCGGGCGATCTTCCTGGCGTCGGGGATGCGCCGTATCCCGCCGCCCTGCTCCAGGCTGAGCCTGCGACGCGCCACCGCGGCACTCGGCTCCTCCTCCGCCGCCGGCGGAACGGGGCCGGCAGGATGATCGGCCGGTGGGCTCACCGGTCCGGCCGACGCGAACGAACAGGCCGTGTCATGCCATGCAAGGATGTGTCGGCTCCACGGGAGGCCGGCCAGCGCCGGCCGGCCTGTATGGGCACCGGGCCGCTGACGCGTCAACCGAGGGCGCCGACACCGGTGCGACGCGTCAATGGGCGAAGATGTCCGGCTCCGCATAGCCCAGCAGGTCGAGCCGGGCGCGGGCCGGCAGGAAGGCGAAGCACGCTTCCGCCAGCGCCAGCCGGTCCTCGCGGACCAGGAGCGCCTCCAGCCGCGACCACAGCGCGTGCAGGTGCAGCACGTCGGACGCGGCATAGGACAGCTGCTCGGGCGACAGCGCGCGCGCGCCCCAGTCCGAGGTCTGCTGCTGCTTGCTCAGCTCGACGCCCAGCAGCTCGCGGCACAGCTGCGCCAGCCCGTGCCTGTCGGTGAAGGTGCGCACCAGCCGGGCGGCGATCTTGGTGCACTTCACGGGCGCGACCTCGATGCCGAGCGCGTGCTGCAGGATGCCCACGTCGAAGCGGGCGAAATGCATCAGCTTGGTCACCGCCGGGTCGGACAGCAGCCGCTTCAGGTTGGGACAGTCGGCGCCGTGGCCGCCGAGCCGCTCCGGCACGATCTGCACCAGGTGGGCGGTGTTGTCGCCGGCCGACAGCTGCACCAGGCACAGCCGGTCGCGATGCGGGTCGAGGCCCATCGTCTCGGTATCCACCGCCACGGACGTGCCGAACGGGATCCGGTCCGGCAGGTCGCCCTGGTGCAGGTGGATGGCGGCATGGGGCATGAACTGGGTGACGCTCACGTCGGGATTCCGCTGCGAGGGTTCCGCCCGAGCGCAAACCGGCCCGGCCGATCGGATCGGCCGGGCATGGTCCGTTTCCTATGGTGCCCAGGAGAAGACTCGAACTTCCACGACCTTGCGGCCACAGATACCTGAAACCTGCGCGTCTACCAATTCCGCCACCTGGGCCAAGGGGCAACCGCGATCCGGGACCGCGGGTGGTGGGGCGATGTAGCCAGCCGCGCGGGAGCCGTCAACAGCCCGTGTGCGGGATCGTCCGGTCGGGCGAGGCGCAAGGGCCGGCTTGAGACGGGCCGCCCGCCCCCGTAGTGTCCCCGCGCCGGGAGATGCGTACCCGGAACATGAGGATCGAGACGGCATGGCAGTGCGCAGCGTGGCGACGGTGTTCGGCGGCTCCGGCTTCCTGGGGCGCTACATCGTGCGCCGGCTGGCGGCGGACGGCCACGTGGTGCGGGTGGCGAGCCGCAACACCGCGCGGGCCAACGAGATGCGCATGATGGGCCGGGTCGGGCAGGTGGTGCCGCTCTACGCCAGCCTGGGCGACGACGCCACGGTGGCGCGCGCGGTCGAGGGCGCCTCGATCGTGGTCAACCTGGTGGGCATCCTGGCGGAAGGAAAGGCCGGCGAGTTCACCCGCATCCACGAGGAGGGCGCCGGACGGGTCGCGCGCCTGGCCGCGGTGTCGGGCGTGACGCGGCTGGTGCAGATGTCGGCGATCGGCGCCGATCCGGCCAGCCCGAGCGCCTATGGCCGCAGCAAGGCCGCGGGCGAGGCGGCGGTGCGGGACGCGTTCCCGAACGCCACGGTGCTGCGCCCGTCCCTGGTGTTCGGGCCGGAGGACGCGTTCTTCAACCGGTTCGGCGCGATGGCGCGTATCTCGCCGGTGATGCCGGTGATCAGCGGCGACACCCGGATGCAGCCGGTCTATGCCGGCGACGTCGCCGACGCGGTGCGGATCGTGGTGTCGGCGGGGCATCCCGGCGGCGGCCTCTACGCGCTGGGCGGCCCGCGCGTGTGGACGTTCCGGGAGCTGCTTGCCTGGATGATGACGGAGATGCGTCGACGCCAGCCGCTGATCACGGTGCCGCCGGCGCTGGCCCGGCTGCAGGCGACGGTGCTGGAACGCCTGCCGGGCAAGCTGCTCACCCGCGACCAGCTGGCGATGCTGGGCCAGGACAACGTGGTGGCGCCGGGCCAGGACGGGCTGGACGCGCTCGGCATCGTGCCGACGCCGGTGGAGCTGGTGGTGCCCGGCTATCTCAGCCGCTACCGCCCGGGCGGCGGCAAGCGCGAGCTGCCCACCTGACGGAAAGGCCCGGATCGGTCCTTGTTCTTGTATGAAAATTGCGCTTCCTGTCGGGTTGGGCGCAAGAACAGGCGATAAGGGCAGCAGGACTGCCTTTTATTGGCTTCGGCCGCCGCACTAGTTTCTCCTCGTGCCGACGGTTCGCGTCGGGATGGTGAGGGGAACGCCGTTCATGGCCGATCGCATGCTGCAGTTCGTGTCCGTGCACCAGCACCAGCCGGACAAGCGCAGCGCGTCCGACCGTCGGCAGGATTTCGGCGAGATCTACCGCGACTTCTCGGTGCCGCAGGCCCGGACGCAGGCCAGCCGCTGCTCGCAATGCGGGGTGCCGTTCTGCCAGGTGCACTGCCCGGTGGGCAACAACATCCCCGACTGGCTCAAGCTCACCGCGGAAGGGCGCCTGGAGGAAGCGTACGAGCTCAGCTCGGCCACCAACAACTTTCCCGAGATCTGCGGCCGGATCTGTCCGCAGGACCGCCTGTGCGAAGGCAACTGCGTGATCGAGAAGGGGTTCGACAGCGTCACCATCGGCGCGGTCGAGCGCTTCATCACCGACAACGCGTGGAACGAGGGCTGGGTCAGGCCGGTGCGCCCGAGCCGCGAGCGCAGCGCGTCGGTGGGCATCATCGGCGCAGGGCCCGGCGGGCTCGCGGCGGCCGAGCAGCTGCGCAAGCAGGGCTACCAGGTGCACGTGTACGACCGCTACGACCGGGTCGGCGGGCTGATGATCTACGGCATCCCGGGCTTCAAGCTGGAAAAGGAGATCGTGCTGCGCCGCCATGCGCTGCTGGAGCAGGGCGCGATCCGCTTCCACCTCGGCCGCGGCGTCGGCGCCGTCGACAGCGACATGGCCATCGCGTTCTCCACCCTGCGCGCGCGGCACGACGCGATCCTGATCGCGACCGGCGTGTACAAGTCGCGCGCCCTGGGCGGCCCCGGCTCCGGGCTGCCCGGCCTGGTCAAGGCGCTGGACTACCTCACCGTGTCCAACCGGCGCTCGCTCGGCGACGCGGTGCCGGAGTTCGACAGCGGGAGGCTGGACGCGCGCGGCAAGAACGTCGTGGTGATCGGCGGCGGCGACACCGCGATGGACTGCGTCCGCACCGCGGTCAGGCAGGGGGCGCGGTCGGTGAAGTGCCTCTACCGACGCGACCGCGCCAACATGCCGGGTAGCTTGCGCGAGGTGAAGAACGCCGAGGAGGAGGGGGTCGAGTTCGTGTGGCTCGCCGCTCCGGAAGCGTTCCTCGGCGCCAACGCCGTGACCGGGGTGCGCGCGGTGCGGATGAAGCTGGGCCTGCCCGACGCGTCCGGCCGGCAGTCGGTGGACCCGGTGGAGAACAGCGGCTTCACCCTGGACGCGGATCTGGTGATCAAGGCGCTTGGGTTCGACCCGGAGGAGCTGCCGACGCTGTGGGGGGAGCCGGCGCTGGAGGTGTCGCGCTGGGGCACGCTCAAGGTCGGGCACACCTCCTTCATGACCAGCCTGCCGGGCGTGTTCGGCGCCGGCGACATCGTGCGCGGCGCCAGCCTGGTGGTGTGGGCGATCCGCGACGGCCGCGACGCGGCGGAACAGATGCACCGGTGGCTGGAACGGGAAGGGGCCGCGCAGCGCGTGGCGGAGGCGGCGGAATGAACATGGTTCACGTCCTGCGCGGGGCGGTTGTCGGTGTGCTGCTGCTCGGCGCGGCTGCTCCCCCGGTTGCCCGGGCTGCGGAGTTGGCGATCGACCCGGCGCATCTGGCCGCCGCCGCGCGGCTCATGGCCGACACCGGCGGCAAGGCGCGCATGGACCAGATCATGACGGCGATGCGCGGCATCATGGTCCAGCTGGTATCGTCGCACGGCAAGGACGCGGCCGAGTCCGGCCGGATCGTCGACGAGGTGCTGCTGCCGGCCATGCGCGCGCACCTGCCCGAGCTTCAGACCGCCTTCACCCGGTTCTGGGCCAACGCGATGACCACGGCGGAGCTGGACTCCGCGGACGCGTTCTTCCGCTCGCCCACCGGGGTGAAGCTGGTCGAGGTGCAGACGCAGTCGGTGCCGGCGCTCATGGCGCTCGGCCAGGCCTGGGGACAGCAGGTGGCGAAGGACGTGCTGACCGCGCAGCGCGAGGCGCTGCGGCAGCGGGGCGTCGCGTTGTGAGCGGGAAGCGCGAGGGCGCCATGAGCACCGTGTCCGGATCCGAGTTCGTTGCCGCCTGGGATGCCAACGTCCTCGCCCTGTCCGGCAGCTACGACCCGTCGCAGGAGCATGATGCCTGCGGCGTCGGGCTGGTGGCGGCGCTGGACGGCGTCAAGCGCCGCGACGTGGTCGAGGCGGCGATCGCGGCGCTGCGCGCGGTGTGGCACCGTGGCGCGGTGGACGCCGACGGCAAGACCGGCGACGGTGCCGGGATCCACCTGGAGATCCCGCAGGACTTCTTCGCCGACGCGATCTCGCGCACCGGCAACGCGCCGGGCGGCAGCCTGATCGCGGTGGGGCAGGTGTTCCTGCCCAAGACCGACCTCGCGGCGCAGGAGCGCTGCCGGCAGATCGTCGAGACCGAGATCCTGGCGTTCGGCTACGGCATCTACGGCTGGCGCCAGGTGCCGATCGACACGGCCTGCATCGGCGAAAAGGCGAATGCGACGCGGCCCGAGATCGAGCAGATCATGATCCGCAACCAGCGCGGGTCGGCCGAGCCCGAATTCGAGCGCGACCTGTACGTGATCCGCAGGCGGATCGAGAAGCAGGTGATCGCGGCGCAGATCGGCGAGTTCTACATCTGCTCGCTGTCGTGCCGGTCGCTGATCTACAAGGGCATGTTCCTGGCCGAGCACCTGACCGAGTTCTACCCGGACCTGCTCGACCCGCGCTTCGTGTCGCGCTTCGCGATCTACCACCAGCGCTACTCGACCAACACCTTCCCGACCTGGAAGCTGGCGCAGCCGTTCCGCAAGCTGGCGCACAACGGCGAGATCAACACGGTGTCGGGCAACACCAACTGGATGAAGAGCCACGAGACCCGGCTCGCCGACCCGGCGCTCGACCCGTTCATGGAGGACGTGAAGCCGGTGATCCAGGCCGGCGGCTCCGACACCGCAACGCTGGACAACGTGTTCGAGCTGCTGTGCTTCGCCGGCCGCGACGCGCCGATGGCCAAGGCGCTGCTGGTGCCGGCCGCGACCACGCCCGGGCCGGAGATGAAGCCCGCGCACAAGGCGATGTTCGAGTACTGCAACGCGGTGATGGAGCCCTGGGACGGTCCGGCGGCGATCTGCGGCACCGACGGGCGCTGGGTGATCGCGGGGCTGGACCGCAACGGCTTGCGCCCGCTGCGCTACACCGTGACCGCGAGCCGGATGCTGGTGGTCGGCTCCGAGACCGGCATGGTGAAGATCCCCGAGGGCGACATCCTCAGCCGCGGCCGGCTCGGGCCGGGCCAGACGATCGCGGTGGACCTCGACGCGGCGCGGTTCTACGGCGACGACGACCTGCTCGACATGCTGTCGCAGCGGCAGGACTTCGAGAACTGGGTCGGCCGCATCAACCGCATCGACCGGATCGTGCGCAACGACGCCGTCGAGCCCGCGGGCTGGAGCGCCGAGGAGCTGCGCCGCAGGCAGGCGGCGGTCGGCACCACGCTGGAGGAGCTGGAGGTCATCCTGCATCCGATGGTGGCGGACGGCGCGGAGGCGGTCGGCTCCATGGGCGACGACACGCCGCTCGCGGTGCTGTCGGAGTACTATCGCGGGCTGTCGCATTACTTCCGGCAGGCGTTCAGCCAGGTCACCAACCCGCCGATCGACAGCCTGCGCGAGACGCGAGTGATGAGCCTGACCACGCGGCTCGGCAACCTCGGCAACGTGCTGGACGAGAACGGCACCCAGTGCGAGCTGCTGCAGCTCGACAGCCCGGTGCTGACCAGCGGCGAGTGCCAGGCGCTGCTGGAGTTCCTGGGCGGCAATGCCTGCGTGATCGACTGCACCTTCGCAGCGGACGACGGCGAGACGGGTTTGCGCGACGCGCTCGCCCGCATCCGACGCGAGGCGGAGGAGCGGGTGCGCGAGGGCTGCAGCCACGTGTTCCTGACCGACGAGCATCAGGGCCCGTCGCGTGCCTACATTCCGATGATCCTGGCCACCGCGGCGGTGCACACGCACCTGGTGCGCCACTCGCTGCGCACCTTCACCAGCCTGAACGTGCGTACCGCCGAGTGCGTGGACGTGCACGCGATCGCCATCATGATCGGCTCGGGTGCGACCACGGTGAATGCCTACCTGGCGCAGGAAAGCATCGCCGACCGCCACCGTCGCGGCCTGTTCGGCGACATGACGCTGCGGCAGGCGGTGGAAAGCTACCGCAAGGCCATCAACAAGGGCCTGCTCAAGGTGATGTCCAAGATGGGCATCTCGGTGATCGCGTCCTATCGCGGCGGCTACAACTTCGAGGCGATAGGGTTGTCGCGCGCGCTGGTGGCGGAGTTCTTCCCCGGCATGCCGTCGCGCATCTCCGGCATCGGCCTGTCCGGGCTCGCGCGCAACGTGCTGGGCTTCCATCGTCGCGCCTGGGACGAGGACGCGGTGGTGCTTCCCGTGGGCGGGCTCTACAAGCTTCGCCGCCGCGGCGAGGTGCACGCGTTCGACGGCGGGCTGATCCACACCCTGCAGAGCGCTGTCGGCAGCGACAGCTTCACCACCTATCGCCGCTACGCCGACGCGGTGCGCCGGCAGCCGCCGGTGGCGCTGCGCGACCTGCTCGACTTCCGCGAGGGGCGCACCGCGATCCCGGTGGAGGACGTGGAAAGCATCACCGAGATCAGGAAGCGGCTGCTGGCGCCTGGCATCTCGCTCGGCGCGCTCAGCCCGGAAGCGCACGAGACGCTGTCGATCGCGATGAACCGGATCGGCGCGAAGTCGGATTCCGGCGAGGGTGGCGAGGATCCCTCGCGCTCCCGCCCGCGCCCGAACGGCGACAACGCGTCCTCGGCGATCAAGCAGGTGGGCTCGGGACGGTTCGGCGTCACCGCGCAGTACCTGAACGATTGCCGCGAGATCGAGATCAAGATGGCGCAGGGCGCCAAGCCCGGCGAGGGCGGGCAGTTGCCGGGGTTCAAGGTCACCGGGCTGATCGCGCGGCTGCGGCACTCGACGCCGGGCGTGACCCTGATCTCGCCGCCGCCGCATCACGACATCTACTCGATCGAGGACCTGGCGCAGCTCATCTACGACCTCAAGCAGATCAACCCGGACGCCACCGTGACGGTGAAGCTGGTGGCGCGGTCGGGTATCGGCACCATCGCCGCCGGCGTCGCCAAGGCGAAGGCGGACTGCATCCTGATCTCGGGCCATTCCGGCGGCACCGGCGCGTCCCCGCAGAGCTCCGTGAAGTATGCGGGGCTTCCGTGGGAGATGGGGTTGGCGGAAGCGCACCAGGTGCTGATGCTCAACCGGCTGCGCCATCGGGTGAAGCTGCGCACCGACGGCGGCATCAAGACCGGACGCGACGTGGTGATCGCCGCCATGCTGGGGGCGGAGGAGTTCGGCATCGGCACCGCGAGCCTGGTCGCCATGGGCTGCATCATGGTGCGGCAGTGCCACTCGAACACCTGCCCGGTCGGCGTGTGCACCCAGGACGAGACGCTCAGGGAGAAGTTCGACGGGTCGCCGGAGAAGGTGATCAACCTGTTCTCCTTCATCGCCGAGGACGTGCGCAACATCCTGGCCTCGCTCGGCGTGCGCACCCTGAACGAGATCGTCGGGCGCACCGACATGCTGCACCAGGTCAGCCGCGGCGCCGACTACCTCGACGACCTCGACCTGAACCCGATCCTGGCCCAGGCCGATCCCGGCCCGCATGCCCGGTACTGCACGCGCGAAGGGCGCAACGAGGTGCCGGACACGCTGGACGCGCAGATGGTCACCGACGCCCGCCCGCTGTTCGAGCACGGCGAGAAGATGCAGCTGCACTACAACGTGCAGAACACGCACCGCGCGATCGGCACCCGGATCTCGTCGCGAATCGTGCGCCGCTTCGGCCAGGACGCGCTGGCGCACGGCCACCTCACCGTGCGGCTGCGCGGCTCGGCCGGACAGTCGCTGGGCGCGTTCGCGGTCAAGGGGCTCAAGCTCGAGGTGATCGGCGACGCCAACGACTATGTCGGCAAGGGGTTGTCGGGAGCGACGATCGTGGTGCGACAGCCGCCCTCGTCGCAGCTGGCGAGCAACCACAACGCGATCGTCGGCAACACCGTGCTGTATGGCGCCACCTCCGGCGCACTGTATGCGGCGGGGCAGGCGGGCGAACGCTTCGCGGTGCGCAACTCTGGCGCCACCGCGGTGGTGGAAGGCTGCGGCTCCAACGGCTGCGAGTATATGACCGGCGGCACGGTGGTGGTGCTGGGGCCGGTGGGCGACAACTTCGGCGCCGGCTTCACCGGCGGCATGGCGTTCGTCTACGACAGCGAGGGCGACTTCGAGATCCGCGCCAACCCCGATACCCTGACCTGGAGCCGCGTCGCCGAGCCCCGCTGGCACGACGAGCTGCTCCGCCTGGTGGAAACTCATGCGCGGGAAACCAGCAGCCGCTTCGCCGCCCTGCTGCTGCACGAGTGGACCAAGGCCCTGCCGCGGTTCTGGCACGTGGTGCCGAAGGAGTACGCGAAGTACCTGGTGGTGGAGGACAAGGGGGCGCAGCCGAGGCTGGCGGGGTAGACGCCGTCGGCACCTGCGGCCTGTCGCGGTCCTGGCGGCGCTGTCGGGGCGGCCCGGCCTATCGGGCGCCGCCCGCCCGCAGCGTTCGGACGGCGTCGAGGATGGCGGGTGCCAGGGCGCGCCAGCGGGACGGCAGTCGCAGGTTGAGAAGCACGACGCTGTCCACGCCGTTGCTTTGCGCCAGGATCGCCAGGCCCGTGATCGGATCGTCGCCCGGTTTCAGGCGGCTGTCGAAGGTGCCCATCCCCTGGTGATGCGCGGGGGTGGTGTAGTCGACCTCCGACCGGCTGCGACGGACCGTGCTGTCGACAGGGTAGGGGCCGCGCGGGAAGCGGTGCGCGTCGTCGGCGTTCTCCACGCCGCGGATGAAGCGACGCTTGAACGGGAACAGGCGGGAGAACACCTCGGCGACCTGATCGCGTCCCGAGTTCTCGCCGTTCAGGAACGACAACTCCAGCGCCGGGCCGGCAAGGCTGTCGAAGCCGGGCATGTCGTCCGCCGCGTAGGATCGCGGCGTGACAAGCAGGACGGCGCCGCCGGAGCCATAGGCTTCCCTGCAGTGCCAGCCACGCGGCGCGAGAAGCGTCATGCCTTGCGCCGCGTAGACGGCCAGCTCCCGCGCCGCGGCTGCGGGAACCATCGGGACGCGTGGCGGCGCTGCCGGGGCCGGCGCCGGCCCGGACATGCCATCCGCCGGACATCCGACAAAGGGGAGCCCGGGCGAAGCGCCCGCGGCCTGCACGCTTCCGAGCAGTGACGCGATCAGGAACAGGAGGCGGCGGCTCGGCATACGGGTCTTCGGGCTGGAGCAGCTTCCGGAGCCGTCCCGGCTTCCTGTTGGACCGTCGTCGTGACCGGTCACCCTGCATCCCCCGCCCGGCCCGACCGTTAACCCGTCGCCGGGATGGTCCGGCGCGATGATCGGGCAGGTTCGCATGATATCCGGCACAATCGGCACCTTGTTCACCGACGGCCTGCAATACCTCTACGGCGCGCATCACCAGGGGGCGAAGCAGGCGGCGGCCAACGTGCGCAGCTCCACCTCGCCGAAGCTGCGCTCGATGCTCCGCTCCGGGGCGAAGCGCAACCTCGCGCAGGCGCGCCGGCTGGAGAAGGTGTTCAAGGTGGCCGGCCTGCGTCCCGACGGTCGGCCGGACCCGGCGATGCAGGGCATCGTGGACGCCAACGAGGCCCTGGTCGGACAGGCCCCGAACGGGATCGCGCGGGACCTGGTCAACATCGCGTCCGGCCAGGTGGCGGCGCATTTCTACCTCGCCACCTACGGCACGCTGCGCGCCTACGCCCAGCTGCTCGGCCACAAGAAGGCCGCGCGCCTGCTCGGCAGGACGCTGGGCGAGACGGGTACCGTCGACAGGACGTTCACCAGGCTGGCGCGTCGCCTGAGCAGGCAGTCGGGCCCGGCCGGCTACGACGGCGCCGGCAGGAGGGGCGGCACGCGGCCGGTCGCCACCGTCGTCGCCATGCTGGGCGGGATCGCGGTGGCCGCCCTCGCCACCGCAGGAAGGGGCCGCCGGCCGGACTGATCCGGACGCCGGAACCCGGGCTGCGGTGCGCGCAAGCGGGGCCCGCCGTTCGCCGGTCCGGTCCCGCCGCGGGCGTTCCGGCGCCCCGTGCCGCCGTCTTCATGCAGCAGTCTTCATGCAACCGTCACACGGACGGCGACACCGCGACCCGTTCGCCGGGTTAGAAGACGGCGAACACGAGCGAGAGCTGTTTCATGTCGGACGCCACCCTCGACCGCGCGAGCCCGTTCGCAACCGATGACCGGACACGGGGGGACAAGCGCTCCGGAATGCCCGGCCTTCCGGGTATCATCCTGTTCGCGGTGCTCCTGCTGGGCGGCCTCGGCTACGCAGTCTACGGGCTTGTGTCCGCCATGCACGACACCCACGCGGCGCCGCTGGCGATCGGCACCCTGGTGCTGCTGGGGCTGGCGCTGCTGATCGCGCTGGGCTTCGAGTTCGTCAACGGCTTCCACGACACCGCCAACGCGGTCGCCACCGTGATCTAC
>CALMVN010000176.1 GCA_937873225.1 uncultured Acetobacteraceae bacterium | reverse complement strand
GGGCGAGGACGGCTTCTTTCTGCTGTGCGACGCCGACATCACCCATGCGCCCGCCCACCTCCTCACCCTGGTGGACAAGGCGGAGCGCGACGGGCTCGACCAGGTGTCGGAAATGGTGGCGCTGAACTGCGAAAGCCCGGCCGAGCGCGCCCTGGTGCCGGCGTTCGTGTTCTTCTTCCAGCTGCTGTACCCGTTCGCGCGGGTGAACGATCCACGCCGCCGCACCGCGGCGGCGGCGGGCGGCACGGTGCTGATCCGGCGCACCGCGCTGACGCGGATCGGCGGCATCGAGGCGCTGCGCGGAGCGCTGATCGACGACGTGACGCTGGCGATGCGGGTCAAGCGCAGCGGCGGCGCGATCTGGCTCGGGCACTCGATGCTGGCGCGCTCGATCCGCCCGTATCCGGGGGCCGCCGACGTGTGGCGCATGGTGGCGCGCACCGCCTACGTGCAGCTGCGGTTCTCGCCCCCCCTGCTCGCCGGCACGGTGGGCGGCATGGTGCTGGTATGGGTCGCGCCGCTGCTGACGGTGCTGGCCGGGCACGGGGCGGCGCGCTGGATCGGGGGCATTGCCTGGGTGCTGTCCACCGCCTCGTTCCTGCCGACGCTGCGCCGGTTCCGCCTGTCGCCGGCCTGGGCGCTGTTGCTGCCCGGGGTCGCGTCATTCTACACCCTGGCCACGATCGGATCGGCCGTGGACCATCATCGCGGCCGCGGCGTGGTCTGGAAGAGCCGCGCCTATCGCGACGGCGGGAAGGACGCGACCGTCACATGAATGCTGTTGTGCAGCCGGCCCGCCCCGCCGACGTGTCGTCCGGCAAGGGGCGCGCGGACGAGAACTTCCCCGTGGGCTCGGCGCTGATCGCGCCCCGGCTGCGCCCGCACGTCCACGCCTACTACGCCTTTGCCCGCGCGATCGACGACATCGCCGACGACGCCCTGCTGCCCGCGGCGGACAAGCTGGCGCGGCTGGACGCGATGGAGGCGGTGCTGCTGGGCCGGGCCGACGGGTGCGACGGCGCCGGGCGGGCGGAGGTGGCGAGCGCGGTGCGGCTGCGCGGCAGCCTGGCCGAGACCGGCATCACGCCCGCGCGCGGCACCGACCTCATCGTGGCGTTCCGCCAGGACGCGGTGAAGACCCGCTATGCCGGCTGGGACGAGCTGGCGGAATACTGCCGCTACTCGGCGAACCCGGTCGGGCTGTACCTGCTCGACCTGCACGGCGAGGACACGGGGAGCCATCCGGGCTCGGACGCGCTGTGCACGGCGCTGCAGGTGCTCAACCACCTGCAGGATTGCCGGGACGACCTCCGGAGCCTCGACCGCTGCTACCTGCCGCAGGACTGGCTCCGGGAGGAAGGCGCCGACGTGGACGCCGTGCGCTGGGAGCGCACCGGGCGCGGCCTGCGCCGGGTGCTGGACCGCTGCCTGGAGGAGGTCGACCGGCTGAACCGGGTGGCGTCGGGGCTGCCCGGCGCGATCAGGGACCGGCGCATGCGCCTGGAAGCCGCGGTGATCGTGTCGCTGTCGCACCGGCTGGCGCGCCGGCTGCGGCGCGAGGACCCGCTGGCCGGCCGGGTCAGGCTGCGGCGGAACGATGCCGTGCGCAGCCTGGTCTCGGCGCTGCGGCACCTCCGGTGACCGGGCCGCTCGGATGTGCGGCGGCCGACCTCGCGTCGGTCGCCGAGATCGTGCGCCGCTCCGGCACCTCGTTCGGCCGCGGCATGCGGGTGCTGCCGCCGGACCGGCGCTACGCCATGTTCGCGATCTACGCCTTCTGCCGGCTGGTGGACGACGTGGCCGACGAGGAGGCGCCGTTCGCCGACAAGGCTCCGCGGCTCGACGCGTGGCGGGGCCGGATCGCCGGGCTGTACCGCGGCATCGCCGCCGACGGGCTGGACCGGGTGCTGCTGTCGGCGATCCGGCGCTACAGCCTGCGCCAGGCGGATTTCGACGCGGTGATCGACGGGATGCAGATGGACGCCGAGGCGGTGATCGTCGCCCCGCCCTTCGCCGTGTTCGACCTGTACTGCGACCGGGTGGCGTCGGCGGTCGGGCGGCTGTCGGTGCGGGCGTTCGGGGATCCGTCGGCAGCGGCGGACGAGGTGGCGCACCATCTCGGCCGGGCGCTGCAGATCACCAACGTCCTGCGCGACCTGGGCGAGGACGCCGGGCGCGGGCGGCTCTACCTGCCGGCGGAGGCGCTGGACCGGGCCGGGGTGCCGCACGATCCGGCGGCGGCGCTGGGCTCGCCCGGCCTGCCCGAAGCGTGCCGCGACCTGGCCGGCCGGGCGGCGACGCATTTCCGCGCCGCCCGCGCGGCGATGCGTCGCTGCGACCGCCGGGCGATGCGGCCGGCGCGGCTGATGGCGGCGGGCTACGGCGCGGTCCTGGCGACGCTGGTGGCGGATGGCTGGCGCGAGCCGTCGCGACGGGTGTCGGTGCCGCGATGGCGCAAGCTGCTGGTCGCGTCGCGCGCCGTGCTGCCGGTCTGAACGACATGAACACCGTTCACGTGATCGGCGGCGGCCTGGCCGGGCTGTCGGCGGCGCTTTCCCTGGCGGAGCGGGGACGACGGGTGGTGGTGTACGAGGCGGGGCCTGCCTGCGGCGGGCGCGCGCGCTCCTACCACGACCGCCACCTCGGCTGCCGCCTCGACAACGGCAACCACCTGCTGCTGTCGGCCAACCGGACGGTGTTCGACTACCTCGACCGGATCGGGGCAAGGGACCGGCTGATGGTGCCGCTGGCGGTGTCGGTGCTGAACACGCGGCCCGAGCAGGGAAGTGCTGCGCTGATGGGGCGGGTGATGCGGGAAAGCATGGCCAAGGGGGGATCGGCCTGCGTGCCGTGGTTCCCGCGCGAGGGGCTGTCGGAAAGCCTGGTGGACCCGGCGCTGGCGCGGCTGGGAACGCTGGGCGCGGTGGTCCGCACCGGCGCCCGCGTGACCGGGCTCGGCATGGCGGGAGGCCTGGTCGACCGCCTGCGCCTGTCCGGCGGCGAGGTGGCGCTGGAGGGCGGCGACGCGGTGGTGCTGGCGCTGCCGGCGCAGACGGTGCGCGACGTGGCGGCGGAGGCGCTGCCGGGACTGGTGGTGCCGGACGCGTTCGAGAGCATCCTGAACCTCCATTACCGCGCCGAGGTGGACGGGCACCTGACGGGCGACCTGGCCCGGGCGCGCTTCGCCGGCGTGGTCGGCGGGCTGGCCGAATGGGTGTTCGTCAAGCCCGGCATCCTGTCGGTGACGGTGAGTGCCGCCAACCACCTGTCGGGCGAGGCGCCGGACGCGGTGGCGGCCGCGATCTGGCGCGAGCTGCGGGCGGTGGTGAAACCGTTCCTGCGGCCGGGCGCGCCGCCCGGGGCGCTGCCGGAGGCGCTGCCGCCGCATCGGGTGGTCAGGGAGAAGCGCGCCACCTTTGCCGCGACGCCGGCGCAGGAGCGGATGCGGCCGGAATGTCGCACCGCGGTGTCGAACCTCGTGCTGGCCGGCGACTGGACCGCCACAGGCTTGCCCGCCACCATCGAAGGTGCAATGAGGTCCGGCGTGGCAGCGGCGACCGTGCTGTCATCCCCATCCGGGCCGCCGGCTTCCGGTAGCCGCCACTGACCCGAGCGAGCGCAGGATGATCCGTCCTCCCCGTTTGCTCCGGCCACCAGCCGGCCGGAGCATCCCATGCTGACCACCATCCTGGAAAAGGCCGCCCCGGCGGCAGAGGCCGACGACGACGTGCTGGCGGACGCGATCGGGCGGGCGCAGGACGCGCTGGCGGGGCGGCAGCGTCCGGACGGGCACTGGGTGTTCGACCTGGAGGCCGACGCGACCATTCCGGCCGAGTACGTCCTGCTGGAGCACTACCTGGACCGGATCGACCCGGCGCTGCAGCACAGGCTCGGGATCTACCTGCGCCGGATCCAGGGGCCGCATGGCGGCTGGCCGCTGTACCACGAGGGACGGTTCGACCTGTCGGCCAGCGTGAAGGCGTATTTCGCGCTCAAGGCGATCGGCGACGACCCGGAGGCGCCGCACATGCGTCGGGCGCGCGACGCGATCCTGCAGGCCGGAGGGGCGGAGCGGGCCAACGTGTTCACCCGGTTCCAGCTCGCCCTGTATGGCGAGATCCCGTGGCGCGGCACGCCGGTGATGCCGGTCGAGATCGTGCTGCTGCCGCGCTGGTTCTTCTTCAACATCTGGAACATGTCTTACTGGTCGCGCACCGTGGTGGTGCCGCTGGTGGTGCTGGCAGCGCTCAGGCCGCGGGCGCGCAACCCGCGCGGCGTGCATGTCCGCGAGCTGTTCCGGCAGGACCCGGAGCGGGTGCGGGACTGGACCCGCGGCCCGTACCGCTCGGCCTGGGGCCCGGTGTTCAAGCTGGTGGACCAGCTGCTGCGCCCGGTCGAGCGGATGATGCCGCCTCCGGTGCGCAGGCGGGCGATCCGGGCGGCAAGGGGGTTCATCGCCCCGCGGCTGAACGGGGCCGACGGGCTCGGCGCGATCTACCCGGCGATGGCCAACAGCGTGATGATGTTCGACGCGCTGGGCGCGAAGCTGGACGGGCCGGACGCGGACCCGGCGGCGGCCACGGCGTGGGGATCGGTGCGCCGGCTGCTGATCGAGCAGGACGACGAGGCGTTCTGCCAGCCCTGCGTGTCGCCGGTCTGGGATACCGCGCTGGCCGGCCACGCCCTGGCGGAGGCGGCCCTGGCGGTCGAGGGGGTCGCCTCGGAGGCGACCGGGTCGCGGCTGGACGGGGCGGCGGGATGGCTGCGCCCGTTGCAGGTGCTGGACGTCCGGGGCGACTGGGCGGTGCGCAACCCGCGGCTTCCGCCGGGCGGCTGGGCGTTCCAGTACAACAACCCGCACTACCCGGACGTGGACGACACCGCGGTGGTCGGCATGCTGCTGCACCGGCACGACCCGGCCGCCAACGCCGAGGCGCTGGCGCGGGCGCGCACCTGGATCGTCGGCATGCAGAGCACCAACGGCGGCTGGGGGGCGTTCGACATCGACAACGACACCGACATCCTCAACCACCTGCCCTTCGCCGACCACGGCGCGCTGCTGGACCCGCCGACCGCGGACGTGACCGCGCGCTGCCTGTCGTTCCTGGGCCAGCTGGGCCTGGAAGCGGACCGGCCGGCGGTGGAGCGCGGGATCGCCTTCCTGCGCCGCGAGCAGGAGGCGGACGGGTCCTGGTTCGGGCGCTGGGGCACCAACTACGTCTACGGCACCTGGTCGGTGCTGTGCGCGCTGAACGCGGTGGGGGTGTCGCCGGACGACCCGGCGGTGGTGCGGGCGGTGGACTGGCTGCTGTCGGTGCAGCGTCCGGATGGCGGCTGGGGCGAGGACTGCGCCAGCTTCGAGGACGCCCCGCCGGGGCGCTACCACCGCAGCCTGCCGTCGCAGACCGGCTGGGCGCTGCTCGGGCTGATGGCGGCGGGACAACGGGACCATCCGGCGGTGGCGCGCGGCGTCGCCCACCTCCTCGCCACCCAGGACGGGCGCGGGGAATGGGAGGAGCAGCCGTACAACGCGGTCGGCTTTCCGCGGGTGTTCTACCTGCGCTACCACGGCTACCGGCTGTTCTTCCCGCTGCTGGCGCTGTCGCGCTACCGCCTGCTCGGCCGGAGCAACAGCAGCCGGGT
>CALMVN010000175.1 GCA_937873225.1 uncultured Acetobacteraceae bacterium | reverse complement strand
TAGCTCCTGAAGCGCTTGCGCTCGCCCTTGGCGTTGTCGTCCTTGGGCAGGCGCGAGATGCCGTGGCGCTGAAGACAACGGTGCAGGCTGGACCGCGTCAGGTGCGGCAGGGATGGCTGCAGGGCGTAGAGGCAGTCGTCGAGCGGCAGCAGCGTATGCCGACGGAACGCCACCACGGCGGCTTCCCCCCTCGAGCGTCAGGACCGACGAGCGGACCTCTTTCGGACCCATGGCAGCGTCATGGATGTGGCTCCGGTGGCGCCACTTCTGCACCGTCGTCGGGCTGACGCCGTAGCGGGTCGCCAGCGTCCTTACACTCTCTTGACTACCCTGGATCGCGAGACGCACCGCCTCTGTCGTGCGGGCGCAGCCGTGTAGAACCTGTCCCATAACCTAACCCGTGCCGCCTGGTGATCCGTATCACCACACGCCGGGACTAATCAGCTAGAGATCATGACCGCAAAAGGCCTCCCGGGTGCCCGAAGTGGCACACGCGCGCTTGGTGCGGATGATAATGTCCCTTCAGCACGAGCTTGATTACCGCAACCGCAAGCGAGGCGCCCAGGAGCGGACCGGCCCAATATACCCACCAGCCTGTCCAGGCGAAGCCAACGAGCTCGGGACCGAAGGATCGTGCTGGGTTGGCGCTTGCGCCCGATACCGGAGCCTCGAGCCAGCTTAGCACGGCGAACAGCGGCGGATTGATCAGCGGCGTGAAGGGTTGCGTCGCTCGACGACCTGCGCACGCAAAGATCAAGATGACCAGCAGGAACGTGCAGACACTTTCGCCTGCGATCGCGTACACCAGCGGGAGTGTCTTGCTGGGCACTGAGGCACCCCACCCGTCGCTCGCTCCGACGTCGCCCCAGATGAGCAGAAGGAGGGCACCAATCGCTCCCCCTGCCAGTTGCGCGATCACGTAGCAGCTGGCATCCCTCCATCTGAGCTTGCCCTGAAGCCAGAAGGCGAAGGTCATCGCGGGATTGATGTGCGCGCCGCTGATCTTCCCGATCGGGGAGTAGGCGATCGCGGCACCCACCGAGCCGAACAGGAACCCGTTTAGCAGGCGACGCTGTCCCGCACTGATCGGGAGATCAGCGAGTGGCGCGCCGGCTCCCCACAGCGCAATGACGATCGACAGACCCACGAGAACCAGCAGCGCCGTCCCGGCGAACTCGGCGAAGTACATGCCGGGATGCAGCCGATTGTAGGGCTGCGGATCGCCGCTTAGTGGCCGGTCCGGCTTTGCGCCCGCAGGCCTCGGGGTCGCGGACGCCGTGGCGATCTGGTGGGCGACGGGATCGTGGCGGGCGGACACAGTCACCGCGCCACCGCCGGTCCCGCACCGGCAGTCCCGACCGTGGCAGAAGCCGATGCAGGCCCGGCCTGTTCCGGTTCCGATCGGAGCAGCAACGCCGCGAGCCCGGTCCAGCCCGTCTGGTGCGACGCGCCGAGACCCGCCCCGGTGTCCCCATGGAAGTACTCGTGGAACGGGACAAGGTCCCGGAAGGCGGCATCCTCCTGGTAGAGCCGGTTGGTCCCGAACACGGCGCGGCGGCCATCCGGTTGTCGCAGGAACAGCCTGTTCAGGCGTCCAGCGAGTTCGGCGGCCACTTCACCCAGGCTCATGGATGTTCCGGAACCGGTTGGACAGTCGACCCTGAAGTCTGTGCCGTAATACTTCTCGAACTCGTGAAGCGCCTCCAGGAGCAGGTAGTTGATCGGCATCCAGACCGGGCCGCGCCAGTTCGAGTTCCCCCCGAACAGCCCGGTCTTCGACTCCCCGGGCTCGTAATCCACCATGTACTCCCGGCCGCCGGCGTCGAACCTGAACGGCTCTGCGGCATGGATCTTCGAGACGGCCCTGATCCCATGATCCGACAGGAACTCGGTCTCGTCGAGCATGCGGACGAGCAGCGCCCTCATCCGGTGACGGCGGAGAAGCGACAGGAGGATCCGGCCGTTCCTGCCCGGCTCCTCCCAGCGCGAGACGAGCGCTGCCAGCTCCGGCCGATGCTGCATCACCCAGCGCAGGCGGCTCGCGAAGCCGGGAAAACGGTCGAGCAGGTCGTTGCCGATGACCTCCACCGCGCAGAGCGGGATGAGGCCGACGAGCGATCGGACCCGCATCGGCTGGCGGCTTCCGTCCGGCAGGTTCAGCATGTCATAGAAGAACTGGTCCTGCTCGTCCCATAGGCCCGTCGGCCCGTCGTCGTCGGCGTTCAGATCCGTCATCGCCTCCGCGATGGACAGGAAATGTTCGAAGAACTTGGTCGCGATGTCCTCGTAGACCGGGTCCTCGACCGCGAGCTCGAGCGCGATCCGCATCAGGTTGAGCGCGTACATTGCCATCCAGGCCGTCCCGTCGGCCTGGGCGAGGTAGCCGCCGGTCGGCAAGGGCTGCGAGCGGTCGAACAGACCGATGTTGTCGAGTCCGAGGAAGCCGCCCTGAAAAACGTTGCGCCCGCCCACATCCTTGCGGTTGACCCACCAGGTGAAGTTCAGCATCAGCTTGTGGAACACCCGCTCGAGGAAGAGCCGGTCGCCCGTTCCGGTCAGCACGCGATCCGCCTGGTAGACGCGCCATGTCGCCAAGGCATGGACGGGAGGATTGACGTCGCCGAACGCCCATTCGTAGGCGGGCAGCTGGCCGCTCGGGTGCATGTACCATTCGCGCGTCAGCAGTATGAGCTGGCCCTTTGCGAAGTCCGGATCGACGAGCGCGAGGGTGACGCAGTGGAACGCGAGGTCCCAGGCCGCATACCAGGGATACTCCCACTTGTCGGGCATCGAGATGATGTCTGCGTTGTTGAGGTGGCGCCAGTCGGCGTTTCGGCCATGCCGCCGTCCGGCCGGCGGCGGCGGCTGGGCCGCGTCTCCCGCCAGCCAGCGCCTGACGTCGAGGTGGAAGTACTGCTTCGACCAGAGCATGCCGGCCAGGGCCTGGCGCTGCACCAGACGGGCATCCGGTGCCGGGACATCCCGCTGCAGGACGTCGTAGAACTGGTCGGCCTCCGCCAGCCGGTCGGCAAACGCGCGTTCGAACCCGTCGACGTCCATGGTCGCGGCCTCGGCCGGCGCGAAACGGAAGCGGAGCGTGGCCCGCGCGCCGGGCTCGAGGCTGAGCCTGGTCACCGCGGCGCACTTCGTGCCTTCGTGCGCCGGGTTGACGGCGGCCTCATCGGAGGCGACCAGCCAGTTGTTGATGCCGTCCTTGAAGTGGCCGTGCACGTCCATCCCGAACAGCCGGCGCGGGTTCGTGTCGTTCTCGCAGAAAACGAACTCCGCCTCCTGCAAGGCCGAGAAGATCCTTTCGGGCGCCCCGCGACGCGTCGCCCGCACGCGTCCGGTCGCATCCAGCCGCAGCTGCGGACGCTCGCCGTCTCCGCTCCACGACCAGGTGTTCCGCGCCCAGAGCTGGGACAGCACATGCAGCGCCGCCGGTTCCGCTGCGCGGTTCAGCACCGTGACCCGCATCAGCACGTCGTCCGGCGCGGCCTTCGCGTATTCGACGGTGATGTCGAAATATCGACCGCCGTCGAACACGCCGGTGTCGACGATCTCGTATTCCGACAGGTCATGACCGCGGCGTCGGCCATTCTCGGCCACCAGCGCATCATAGGGGAACAGCGCCTGCGGGTACTTGTAGAGCATCCGCATGTAGGAATGCGTCGGCGTTCCGTCGACGTACCACCACAGCTCCTTGACGTCCTCGCCATGGTTGCCCTCGCCGTTGCTCAGCCCGAACATGCGCTCCTTGATGATCGGGTCGCGACCGTTCCAGAGCGCGAGCGACTGGCACCAGAGCTGGTGGTCGTCGCTGAACCCGGCGATCCCGTCCTCGCCCCAGCGATAGGCGCGCGAGCGCGACTGGTCATGCGTCAGATAGTCCCACGCTTCTCCGCCCGCGCTGTAGTCCTCCCGGACCGTGCCCCATTGCCGCTCGCTGAGATACGGTCCCCAGCGCCGCCAGCCGTCGGCATCGGCGGAGCGCAGGCGCCGGCCCTCGACCGTGTCCAGCAGACCGGCGACGTCGTCCGGCCGCTCTCCTCCCCTGCTGCTTCCCTCGGCCATGCGGAACTCCTTGCGGCTCAGTCCGCCACGCCGAGCATGCGGCGCACGCGGATCAGTTCTCCCAGCGACCACGCCTGGAACGGGCAGCCGCTCGGCCGGTGCGGCGGGTCGCCATCCGCGACCTCCGAGACGTGGCCGAGACCATGATCGTCGAGATGCGCGACGAGCGGCGCGAGGAAGCGCTCCGCCGCCTCGGCCTTGCACCGCGCCGAGCGTTCCCGGACCGCGAGCCAGGCATCGACGAACGGCCCCATCAGCCAGGGCCAGACGGTACCCTGGTGATAGGCGCCGTCGCGTGCCGCAGGACCGCCCTCGTATCGGCCCACATAGGCCGGATCGTCCGGTGACAGGCTCCGCAACCCGAGCGGGGTCAGCAGCAGGGCCTCGACCTGGTCGACCACACGCCGCGCCGCTCCACCCTCGAGGAGCGCGAAGGGCAGGCCGCCGACCGCCAGGATCTGGTTGGGCCGGACGCTCCGGTCGAGGCTGCCCGCCAGGTGATCGACGTCCACGACGTCGCAGAGCCCGCCCGACGCGAGCGGGAACCGGGCGACGAAGCTTGCCTGCGCCTGCTCGGCCAACCCGGTCCACCGGCCCGACCAGCGCTGTCCGGCGATCCGCAGCGCGTTGAACCACAGCGCCTGGACCTCGACCGGCTTGCCCACCCGCGGCGTCACCACCCTGTCGCCGACCTTCGCATCCATCCAGGTGAGCTGGACGCCCGGCACGCCGGCCCGTAGCAGCCCGTCCGCGTCGGCCTGGATGCCGAACCGCGTGCCGGCATGATAGCCCTCGAGGATCGCCTCGCACGCGGCGCGGAGCGCGCGCTCGGCCGTCTCCGCCTTGCGTCCGGCGACGTTGCAGGCATCCAGGAACTCGTGCGTCGCCACGACATACCAGAGCGACGCGTCGACGGAGTTGTATTCCGGGCTCTCGCCGCTGTCCGGAAACCGGTTCGGCAGCATTCCCTCGCTCACGGCGTCCGCCCAGGCCAGGAGGATGGCCTCGGCGGACGGAAGGTCGCCGCGCGCGAGAACCAGGCCGCGCAGGGCGATGAACGTGTCCCGTCCCCAGTCGGTGAACCACGGGAAGCCGGCGATGATCGTCCGGTTGGCAGCGCGGGAGACGAGGTAGCTTCCGGCCGAGCGGGCGAGCACCGGCAGCGCCTCCCGCCGCGTCCGCTCCATCTCGGCCAGCCGCTCGGCGAGCGGGCCTGCCTGTCCGGCGACACCGTCCCCGCTCCGCAGGACGATCGCAGCGGGACCGGCCGCGAGATCGAACGACAGGATCCCCGGGGAGGCGAGATCCTCCGTGTCGTCGAGGCCGCGCTCGCGCTCGGCCGTATAGACGAAACCCCGATACCAGACGGGATCGTGCGCATAGACGCCGTTCGTCAGCGCGCCGACCGCCGGCAAGCCCGGATACGGCCGCCACGAGACGTTGCCGCCGACGACATGCGCGTCGAACCGGAACGCGCCGTTCTCGCGATGCAGCGCGTGGTAGTCGCGTCCGGACAACAGGAGCCGCACGCGCAGCCGGCACGGCCCGCTCCCCGCCGTGCGCCACCACCGGAGCACGGTGTCGCAGGCCTCCCGCTGCACGAAGACCTCGCTCGCGATGCCGGTGCCGTCGGGCAGGTTGAATTCCCACCGCGGCCAGGGATCGGGCGAGAAGGACGAGAGGAGCGCCTGCCCGTCCGGGAAGACGAGGTCCGAGCCATATCTCTGGCTCGAGATCGCGAAGCTCCCGTCCGCGCCATCGATCCAGGCCTCGAACCCGTTGACGAGCACGACCCGCCCGGTGGGCGGCGACGTCGCCGACAGCAGCAGCGCCTGGTAGCGACGGGTTCGCGGACCGCCCACGGTGCCGGACGCGAAGCCGCCCGCCCCGTCAGCCTCGAGCCACTCCGCCCCGGACTGCCCAAGCCCGAACCCGGTCTGCCGATCGGGCCCTACGTTCACTCGGCGGCCAGCCCGGACCAGCGGTGGCCGAGGCGTGCCAGCAGCGCGTCCGCTCCGTCGGGTCCGGCGCTGCCCGCCGGGTAGATCTCGACGCCGATCCCGTCCGGGCCCGCGGCGTCGAGCGCCGGCTCGACCGCCGCCCAGGCTGCCTCGATGTTGTCCGCCCGCTGGAACAGCGTCGCGTCTCCCGTCATGCAGTCGTAGAGCAACGTCTCATAGCCGACGTTCGGCTTCTCGGCAAAGAAATCGCCGTAGCGCATGGTCGTCCGGACGTCCCCGAGCCGCATGGCAGGTCCCGGCACCTTGACGCGGAACTCGGTCGTGGTCCCGCTCACCGGATCGATCTGCAGGCGAAGCACGTTCGAGCTGAGGGCATCCACCGGCGTGTCGCGGAACATCCGGTAGGGTGCCGGCCTGAAATGGATCGCGATCTCGGTGCGCCGGGCAGTCAGACGCTTCCCGGTGCGGAGGTAGAACGGCACGCCGGCCCAGCGCCAGTTCTCGATCGAAAGCCGCATCGCGACAAAGGTTTCCGTCGACGAGGTCGGCGACACACGCGTCTCGTCCCGATACGCCGGAACGTCGCGGCCGAGGACGATGCCCGCGCCGTACTGCCCGCGAACCACGTCGGAAGGCGGGACCGGCAGCACGGCCTCGATCAGCTTGGCCTTCTCGGTGCGGACTGCCTCGGCGTCGAACGAGGTCGGCGGTTCCATCGCGACCACCCCGAGCAGCTGGAACAGGTGGTTGGGCACCATGTCCCGCAGCGCGCCGGTCGGCTCGTAGAACGCGCCGCGCTCCTCGACGCCGACCGTTTCCGCGGCCGTGATCTCGACATGGTCGATGAACTCGCGACGCCAGGTCGGCTCGAACAGCCCGTTGGCGAAGCGGAGCGCCATGACGCTCTGTACTGCCTCCTTGCCGAGGAAATGGTCGATCCGGAAGAACTGGCTCTCCCCGGCAACCTTCAGGATCCGCGCGTTGAGCTCCCGCGCGGACGACAGGTCGGAGCCGAACGGCTTCTCGATGATCACCCGCCGGAAGCCGTCATCCTGCCGAAGAAGTCCCGCCCGGCCCAGGCCTTCGACCACCGTCCCGAAGAACCGGGCGGCGACCGCGAGGTAGAACACGGCATTGCCGCCGATGGTGCCGGCCAGCGCCTCGAACGTCGCGGGATCCTCGAAATTGCCCTGTTGGAAGCTCAGGCGCTGGGTGATGAAGCCCCAGCTCGCCTGGTCGATCGTGTCCGCATGGAACTCGGCCGTCTTGTCCGTCGTGAAGGACTGCATGGCCTCCGTGAGGAAGCGAGCCCAGCCTTCGTCGGTCTCGTGGCCGTGATCGATGCCGATGATCCGGGTAGCGGGGTCGAGCAGCCTGCTTCCGACGAGGTTGTAGAGCGCAGGCATCACCAGCCGCTTGGTCAGGTCGCCCCGCGCACCGAAGATGACGAGCGTGCAAGGCGGCGCCGGCTTCGTCCCGGCCGGGCCGGACGTTCCGGGCTCAAGCTCCAGACCACTCATGCTTCCGTTCTCCGGTTCATCGGGTGCTGACGCCGGAAGGGCGTCGATCGCCATCGGCCGGGGCGGTCGAGGATGCATGTCGGGCAGACCGACCCTTGGGGCGACGTCGACGCCGCCGGACCAACCCTCGTGCCGGGCAACCGCGACCGCAGGCTCCTCCTGCGTTCACGGGTAGAAGCCTGATGGCGGTCCCTCGCGCCTCATGTAGCCGTGGTGGTTCAGCTCCATGCGCATCTTGTCGATCATGGTCGACACGTTGTTCTTGGTCATGACGTCGGCGCCGTTCAGCCGCTCGGTCCATCTGCGCCCGTCAGACGTGGTTCGCTCCAGGATCCGCTTGGTGGCCAGGTTGGCCACCGCGTTGAAGAAGTTCTCCTCGGCTGCCCGGTAGGCGCCGCGATAGGGACCACTGCCGAGCTGGCGAAGGAAGTGCTGCAGCGGCACCTCGCCCATTGCCTGACGCGAAAAGGCAAGCAGGTCCTGCGAATACTCCTTCCCTGCCAGCACGTCCTCGCGCGTGCCATACCGCGACACGTGCCCGCACACGACCGCATCGAAGTCGTAGGCGAGGATCTGGTCGTGCGCCTGCATCCATCCGCTCAAGTTGTCCGAGGAGTCGCAGCCCTTGAACGCGACCCAGCCGGGCGCGACGATATCGATCGCGGCGAGCACCTTCTGCCGGGGGGCGAACACGAAGATGTTGCCCTCGCAGTGGTTCTGACCCTTGTAGGACAGCTCGATCTTCACGCCGTTCACGTCGAGGGTGGCATCGCGCGAGAAGGTCTCGGTCGGCACCATGCGGTCCGGATCGGGAAAACGCTCCAGCAGCTCGCGGGTCTTCTGGTGGCCGTAACGCTTGACCTTGTCCCCGAACACGCGCGCCGCGCCGACATGGTCGGCGTGCCAGTGGCTGTAGATCATGTGCGTGACGGGCTCATTCGTCACGCTGCCGATCGCGTCCAGGATGCGCTCGCCGATGCTGCACGGCGCGTCCACCGCCACGACGCCGTTGCCGGTGCAGACGAACATGCAGTCGTACCAGCCGGTGGTGAGCCAGTAGACCCCGTCCTTCAGCTCCTCGACGTGGTAACCCTTCTCGATCGTGTCCGGCAGGAACAGTGCGCCGTACGACTCTTCCGGGGGCGGCGCATAGTCCTCGTTGTTCTGGATCGGCAGCCCGGCCGCACCGAGCGTGTCGACATACCACGATGGGAGGCAGCCACACCCGTCATGGTGCTGGTGCGTCGCCTCGTCGGCATCTGCCTGCCCGGACATGGTGCCAGTACCTTCCGCTCGTTTCGATCCATCCCGCTACACCGGTGCCACCCATGCCTCTAGCAGGCGCCTCTGGAAAGTCTTTTTCATCTTTGGTGTAACTGGTACCGCAGAGCCGCTTTGGGACGACCAGGACACGTTTCAGATGGACGGAACTAGACGGTCAGGACATGTAACATTAGTGTAGCTTGCATGGTTACTACGCGACCGATCGACCTTTCGACATGGGAAAGCCCTTATACAGCGTTGGGCTTCCCAAATGACTTTTGCAGCATAAACCACCGCCCTTTCCCTGAAGATGGAGCAGGCTGGTTTTCTACCGATGCCTGCCTCACAGTTCCCTCGGTGACCCCAGTCGTTGACATCGTTGCCTGCCTCACGCACTTCTATATCTCCCCAGGACAGCAAGAATATGTCGACAACATCTTTCCTGACGGGCAGCGCGGCATGCCCTAAGATGGGCGAGGCGAGCCTCATCTGAGGCCATCCCATCGCTGTTGATTATCCTCGCCGAGGTTATTGTGTATAATGAAAGGTACGCGGCTTTTTCATGTGTCAACCCGGTCCTGGCAGTTGAACGCTTGAACCCGCCGTTGCCTTCGTGAGCACGGAGCTCACCCTGTGGCTGTCGGCAATCCTGCTTGCAGCCTACGTTCCGCTCACGGTGATGCTGGCGTCGGTCCCGTTGTGGGCGCGCCTCGCTTGGCAAGCGGTTGCGCTTGGCCTGCTCTCCCTGCTGCTGGAGCCGCTGCTCGGATCTCCATTCGCAGCGGAGTTCGCCTCCCGGTTCGGGCCAACCCGGCTGCTGGAACAGCTGTTCGCGATCGGGTGGTGGATGCTCGCGGCGCGGGTCGCGGTGCTGCTTGCGCGGGCCGCCATAGCGTTCGGCAACCCGTCACGCGAGGCGCGCATCCTGACCGATCTGGCCGCGGGAGCGATCCAGGTCGCCGCCGTGCTCGCGGTGATCGCGTTCGTGTTCTCGTTGCCGGTGCGGGGACTGCTCGCGACCTCCGGCGTGGTGGCGATCGTGCTCGGCCTGGCGCTGCAGAACACGCTCGGTGACCTGTTCTCGGGGATCGCGGTCGGGGCGGAGCGACCCTATGCTCCTGGCGACACGCTGAGCGTCGACGGCGTCACCGGAAAGGTCACCGAGATCAACTGGCGGTCGACCCATCTTAAGGTGGGCCAGGACGTGGCGATCGTCCCGAACAGCGTCGTCGCGCGGGGCCGGCTCCTGAACCGCAGCGTGCCGTTCGCCGCCACCAGTGAGGTGGTCGAGCTCAAGCTTGATCCGGCCATCCCACCCGAGGATGCGCTCGTCGTGCTGGACGCGGCGCTGCGGGCGAGTGGCAGGCCCATCTCCGGCTTTGAACCCAAGGTCACCTGCACCGGCCTGGCCGGTGACGGCACCACCTTTGCGCTCCAGTTCGCTGCCACAAGCAGCGATGTGGTCGGCTCGACACGTTCGGAGATGCTGGCACGGGTGCATCGGCACCTGCGCTTCGCAGGCATGCGCCTCGCGATACCGGGACAACCGTCGGGCGCTCCGGGCACGATGGCGACGCCGTCCGGCATCGACGAGCTGCTGGCGCATTCTGCCCTGTTCGGCGCCATGAGCGAGTCGAACCGGGCGCTGCTGGGACGACGCTTCGGCACCGCCGAGCTCGCCGTCGGCGATCTCCTGTTCGGCGAGGGCGACCGGCCGGAGGCGCTCTATGTGGTCGGCGCTGGCGTCATCGACATGCTCACCGGGCCGACCGACAAGCCGACCACCCGCTACAGTCTCAGCCCCGGCGAGTCGATCGGGGCGGTGGCACTGATCACCGGCAGTCCGCAACGGGCCACCGCCCGGGCGGTCACGATCGCCACCGCCTTCCGTCTCGGCGAGGACGATCTGGCTGCCTGTCTCGCCGACGCGCCCGACCTCGCGGTCGACCTGGAGCAGACGGTGAACCGGGCGATGCGGGCGATGGCCCGGCAAAGTGCTTCCCGGGGCGATCCAGCCGGGGAAACGCCGGAAGCGTTCGCTGACCGTCTCCGCGCGTTCGTCCAGCGCCTGCTGGCCGCGGGACGAACGCGCTAGACCAGGTCCCCTGCGGATCCTAGCTAGCCGGGATGGTGACCACTGCGCCGGGAGGCTGCTTGGTCTGCGCGAGTGCCAGCAGGTTCTGCAGCACCGCGAAGGCAAGCTTGCTGCGGAAATCCCTCGAGGAGATCCAGTACCAGGCGGTGTCGTACTTGATGGCGACGAACGCGTCGTCCGGCGTCGAGGCGCCCGAGTGGATGGAGATCGGGCTGGCGGCCTGCATCGTCGGCATCGTCCTGCCGCTCGCCACGTCGCCCGGCGGCACCTCGATCCCGAACGCCATGGTGCCGAGCACGCCAAGGATCGAGCGGGTCAGGACGGCGACCTCGTGCGGACGGGTCGGCCGCGGGCCGTAGACGATGTCGAACGGCGTGTCGTCGTCCGGCAGGCCCAGAAGATGTCGCGCGTCGGCGGCAGCCCGTTCCGTCCGAGGGTCGTCGCCGTTGCGGATCAGCATGGTCGGAACGTCCGCCGCAGCCGTCGCATGATCCGCCTTGTGCGCCGCGACCGGCTGGCGCGCGAACCTGACCTCGAGCAGTCCTGCCACCTGCAGCGTGCGCAGATCGTCCAGCAGGCGGCTGAAGCGCTCCGACTGGGCGCCCACGCCGCCCGACAGGACCTGCGCGTTGTCCATCTCGTCGACGGATTGCGCCACCAGCTTGAGCAGCAGGTCGATCGGGATGCCGGTGAGCACCAGCGGCAGCAACGTCCCCGGCACCAGCGGCCGCAGGAAGGTCTCGGCGAACTGCTCCCCGGTGACCGGCGCATAGGTGAAGGTCGGGCTTTCCTGCAGCTGCAGCGAGCCGCCGCCGCCGAAATAGGTGCCGGTGTGGTTGGTCGGGAACACCTCGAGCGAGCCGCTCAGGTTCTGCTGCGCCTGGTAGCCGGAGATCACCTGCGTCAGGTCGAGAAAGGTCGGTGCCTCCGCGTAGCGCAGGCGCACGATGTTGAGCAGCGTCTGCTGGTTGTCGGAGATCGCAAGCGCGCGCGAAAAGTCGATCTCGTCGCGCGACAGGCGCTCCGGCCCGATCCCGAGGCAGCCGCCGAGCGGCAGGCAGGCAAACAGGATGGCTGCCGCACTGCAGCGACGTCGTATCGACGCCTTGATCGTGGATCGAGGGCTCGCAGAGCTGCCCAGCTCAACGACGGATCCTCGGACCTGAACCGGCTTGATCGACGAGACGACGTCGGATGCAATCCGCGTCAGCCCGATCTGCTTAGCTGGCCCTTGTTTCAAGGAACGTACTGATCGCGACACGGCTGGCAGGCCGCCTCTGCCGCCGTGGATGCTGATCCGGCCATCGGACGGAAAGGCGAAGGAGGAAAGGCCCGCCAGGACGTCATGCTCGTTCTCCCGCGCAGGCTGGCCTAGACTGAATCGTGCAGAACCGGTTGCCAGGCAATAGGGCTTCGCAAGAAGCACTATCTTGCGATTGGAACGTCGTGGTTGCTGCGACGGCAACGCACAGCGCGATCTGCGGTCCAGTTGCGGACGCTGGCTTCCGGCTCTTGGATCATACAAAGCCTTGGAAGGAGCTTTCCAGCAATGCCGCTAAACTTCAGCTCCATGTTGGGCTAGCTTTTGAACCGGGTCACGATGTGCTTGTTCGGAACGGCCGAGCCGCTGAGGCGGAGGTGTCGAACCGAGCCGCTAGGTCGGCACCCGGCTTCCCTGATACCCGGCCGTCGAAGGCGACGTCATGCCGCTCAAGCCCATAGCCATGGTCCAGGATCGGGATCTCGCCGTTGCGGAACGTTTCGCATCAGACTGCGCCCGATTTGGCACATCGCGAGGCGCAGCATGAGGCAGGTGGCATGACCGTGCTGCGACTGTCGACAACCGATGCCGTTGATGCCGAGGGCGCAGCCATCTCCACGCAACTGGTCGATGCGCTTCAGGCCGGCGCTGCGATACGCCCAGTCGTCCGACTCAGCCATGCGAGGGGTGTGCTTCTGCAAGGCCGCTTCATCGCCGCGCGCCTCACGACGGCCATGCACATGCAGGGTGAGGTGGTCTAGGTGCTGGTATGGTTCTCCAGCTCCACCGGCCTGCCGGACGTGGCGGAGAACGACGCATGGGCGAACCCACGCGGGCTCGCCGTGCGCTTCTTCTTTCCTAAAGGCTCCGCGATCGACCTTGTCGGCCAGCCGGTCGACGGGTTTCCGACACGGGCGCCAGAGGAGCTCCTGCGACTCCTCCGGGTGACTTCGCACCGAACAATCGCGCCGGGCGCTTTCGAGCTCTACCTGCAGAAGAAGCCGGCTGCCGCGATCTTGATCGCCTCGATCCCCTCGACCCCGCGCAGCTTCGCGACCGAGCGCTTCTCCATGCTGCACGACTTCGTCCTCAGCGGCCCGGAGAACGGCATTTCCATCGGCCGCTCTCACGTTCAGCCGAAAGCCGGCCCGGATCGCCTGACCCGGAGACAGGCGAACGATCGAACCGGCAACTTCCTCACGAACGAGATCATCGAGCGGGTGTCGACAGGAGGTTACGACGTGGATCTAGTGCTTCAGCTGGCCCTTGCTCGGGATTGGACCGACGACATCAGCACGGGCTGGTCGGACAACCGGCGCGAGGTGACCCTTGGAACGCTGTTCCTCGATCGTAAGGCGCGCGATCAGGGCGAGCAGATCCACATCCTGCTCGATTTGGCCCGACTGACGCCTGGCACAGCAGCGTGCGGCAACCCAATGCTGCACGTCCGCAACGCAGCATACCACACTGATTTCCGGAGGCACATGGCGGCCGATCCCGGGGATGCGGGAGCTGTCGCGACCGGATTAGCACCTTCCCCCGCTTACCCGTTCCCGATGCAGAGGTCATCGTCGTGAGCACGCCCGGGCCGGCCGACGCGGCCACGCTGCCACGTCGGGGAATGCGGAACTCGGCCCGCCTCCTCATCTCTCGGTCCAACGAGAGCATCGCGCTGCGGATGACCGTCGCCTTTGGCAGCATCTGGTGCGTCTACGCCTTCACGATCTTCTCGCTCGTCCCGCTGCTGGTGCCGAAGGCGCAGAACACGCTGCTCTACGTCAGCAACTGCATCCAGCTGGTGGCGCTGCCGGCGTTGATGGTCGGCAGCGCGCTCCTGGCCCGGAGCAGCGAGCAGAGGGCGACGCAGGACCACGAGGCGCTGGTCGAGATCCTTGCCGACGTGCGGGAGGAGCTGGTTGCCCTGAAAGCGCTTGCGCCGGAAACCGCGACGCGACCAGTGCCGAACCTGTCGGAGTAACCGGCGTGCCGTGCTCCAGGAATTGCGAAGTCAGGCAGGCATGGAGTAGGACGGATGCCGAGTGCTGCAGGATGGTGGCATGACGGGTTCACCTGCGTCACCCTATGGCGGTGGCACGGCGTGCGACGACATCGGTCCCCCGACTCAGGCCTTGGCACATTGTTGCGTCGATGGGAAGGTAGTTTGCGGATCGATGCCGTATCCAGGCCTCCGGTCACTCTTTATCGTAGATACGTTCCAGATGGATCGGCTACCATGAAGCAGCGCAATCGGAATGCAGCTTCGGAATCCTTGTAGCTGCCGACAGGTCGGCTCCAGGATCGGCCGGGAGCCGCGGAGCATGAGCCTGGGCCGCCTCATCGACCTGCTGGCACGACTCCTGATGTCGCTTCTCTTCCTGTTGTCGGGCTTCAGCACGCTGGCCGGGAACGATGCGATCGAACACTACATGCAGGCCTACGGCGTCCCGAGCGTGCTGTTCTGGCCTGGCGCCATTCGAGAGATCAGCGGCGGCATGCTGTTGCTGGTCGGCTGGTGCAGCCTGACCGCCGTCATCTTCCACACTGCGCTCTCCGACCAGAACCAGATGATCAAATTCTTCAAGAAGATGAAAATGGTGGACGGCTTCCTGCTTATCGCGCGGGCTCATCCGATGGCCTTGAGCGTCGATGCCTGGCGGCTGGGGTGGACGTCGTCGCCGATCCAGGCGCATTCCGTTCTGCGAGGAGAGGTTTCATGACGATGATGAAGGCGGCGGTGATCCGTGTGGCGGGACCGCCGGACGTGCTGAAGATCGAGGAGCTGCCGATCCCGGTGCCGAGGGAAGGCGAGGTGCTGATCCAGGTGAAGGCGTTCGGACTCAACCGATCGGAACTGTTTACGCGGCAGGGGCTGTCGCCCAACGTGCCGTTCCCCCGGGTTCTTGGAATAGAAGCGGTCGGCACGGTTGATGCGGCGCCCGGAGGCGAGTTCTCGCCCGGAGAAACCGTTGCCACCGCCATGGGTGGGATGGGACGTCAGTTCGACGGCGGCTATGCCGAGTATACCTTGGTGCCGGCTTCGCAGGTGCAGCCGATCCAGACCGACCTGCCTTGGGAGACCCTTGGCGCCGTGCCGGAGATGCTGCAGACGGCCTGGGGCTCGCTGTTCAAGTCGCTGCGGTTGGAAAAAGGCGAGCGCCTGCTGATCCGCGGTGGCACGACCTCCGTCGGACTGGCGGCGGCAGCGATTGCCAAGAAGCACGGCGCACTGGTCATGTCGACGACGCGCAAGCCTGAGCACGAAGGCCTGCTGCGCCGCAGCGGCGTCGACCAGGTGTTCATCGACAGCGGCACGATCGCGGAACAGGTGCAGGAAGTTTGCTCCGGAGGCGCCGACAAAGTGCTCGAGCTGATCGGCGCGACCACGCTGCCCGACTCGCTACGCTGCGCCAGGCCCCGTGGCATCGTGTGCATGACCGGCATGGTCGGCAACAAGTGGATGCTGCCGGACTTCAGCCCGATGGACGTCATCCCGACGGCGGTCTGCCTGACGACCTACGACGGCGGGTCGGAGGATTTCATGCTGACGCCGCTCGACGAGCTGACACAGCAGATCGCGGCCGGCGAGCTGCACGTCCAGATCGGCCGCACCTTCCGTCTGGAGCAGATCGCCGAAGCGCACCGCTGCATGGAGGAGAACAAGGCGGGCGGCAAGATCGTCGTCCTGACTTGAAGGCGGTCGCCTGACGCAACGTTGACGAGGACCAGCATCTTCCAGTTTATCGTCCGGATCCTCGGCAACGGGTACCGGCGACAGCGAGGACTGGCGGAATGCAGAACGGTGGGAGCGGCCTGAAGCGGCGACACGTCGAGTTCCTGACGATCGGCGGCACGATCGGCGGAGGCTTGTTCCTCGGCGTCGGCCAGGGGATCCATGCCGCCGGACCGGCCATGATCTTCGCCTTCCTGGTCGCCGGTGCCGCCGTCTCCGTGGTTGCACGCTGCCTCACGAAAATGGCGTTGGCAGCGGGAGGCAGAGTCACCTTCGTGCGCACCACCCGGCTGAACCTGGGCCGGCGGGCGGCCTTCGTTGGAGGCTGGAGCTACTGGGCCTGTGCGATCCTGACCTGCATGACCGAGCTTGCCGGAGCCGGCACGCTGATCCGCGCTTGGTTTCCATCCATTCCGTCCTCGTGGATCGTCGGATTACCTGCTCTGTTGTCGTTGACGCTGCTGAACCGTCTTCAGGTGCGTCGCTTCGGAGAGATCGAGTTCTGGATGGCGCTGCTGAAGATCGCCACGTGCTTGATGGTGATCGCGCTGGGGCTGCTGGCGATGGTTCGTCCGGCCACGTCGGGAGCGGCGATCGGCAATCTCTGGTCGGACGCCGGCGTTCTTCCGCACGGATGGCATGGCCTGCTCCTGGCGCTTCCGGTCGCGGTGTTCGCCTTCGGCGGCAGCGAGCTCGTCGGCTTGGCGGCGGCGGACGCCGACGAGCCGGCTCGTGCAGCGAAAGGGCTCCTGTCCCGGATCACCGCGATCTACGTCGGAGTGACCGTGGCGCTGCTGGTGGTGATGCCGTGGCGGGACGTGCCGGTCGCGGACAGCCCATTCGTGGTGTTCCTGCGGCATTTCGGCCTGCCTGGTGCCGCGCCCATCATGGCAGTTGTGCTCCTGTCCGCAGTGCTGTCCTCCGGCAACTCCTGCCTGTACGGCGCGACCCGGGTTCTGGCATCGCTGGCCGACGAAGGGCTGGCACCGGTCCGTCTCGGCCGGAGGAACCGGCGTGGCGCTCCGGCTTCTGCCGTGACCATGTCATCCTGCTTCGTCCTGATCGCGGCCATGCTCGGACTTCTGGCTCCTGCCCGGCTGTTCGCCCTGCTGCTCGCGGCGTCCGCCATGACCGGCCTGATAAACTGGGGCATCTTCATCGTCGCGCATCTCTGCCTGATCCGACGTATGGTGCGTCCAGTGGGCGCCGGTCCCGTATTGTCCTGGCCCAGTTGGGGCGTGCTGCTGCTGATCGCGCTGACCATCGGCGTTATGGCGGGTGATCCCGGCATGCGCCCGGCGCTCCTCGACGTGGCGGCGCTGTTCGGCGTGCTGACGACCGTCGCCTTCGTCCTGATCGCGCCGGACGACGTGGCGGCGGGTCTTGGACCCGGACCTGCAAGTTCGGGCTGGCTCAAGAGGGCTATCCGACGCGCTTGCCACACAGCGCGTGTCGGACCCTTCTAGGTCGGGAGGTCGGGAAACAGGGTCGGCGCCATCCGGTAGGCGAAATCCTTGAACATGCGGACCGGACGCATCAGGCGGCGTGACCCGAGATGCACGACCGAAAGATCGAACACCGGGAAGTGCCAATCCGGCATGATCTCGACCAGGCGTCCGTCGCGCATCAATTCGGGCTGCACGATGGGGGGAAGATCGCCTATCCCCTGGGCAGCCAGCACGCCAGCGATCACCCCGGCAAAGTCGTTGATGCCGAGGTGGGGCAGGAAAGTCACACTTTCCTTATCCTGTCCGTTCACGTGCGTGAACACCCAGTGGTTCTCCGGTCGCCAATGCGAGAACGCCAGGATGCGATGAGCCATCAACTCCTGGGGCCGCCGCGGCGGCGGTGTGGCGGCGACGTAGGCAGGACTGGCAACAAGCTGATGGCGATAGCTCAGGACGCGGCGCGCGACCAGCGACGAGTCCTGCATCGGGCCGACATGGAAGGCCAGGTCGACGCCGTCGGCAATGTGGTCGATCTTGCGCTCGGTGACCAGGATCTGCACCCGCACGTCCGGATAGGCGGTCTGGAACGCGCCGACCAGGGGCATCAGCAGCGAGTCCGAGATGCTTGGGGGCGCCGAAAGCCGCAGTGTCCCGGCGACCCGGGACAGCTGGTTCGACACGTGGCCATCCAGCGCCTCCGAGATCTCCAGGATGCGGTTGGCGTGCTCGAGCACGTCTGCTCCGACCTCGGTCAAGCGCAGGTTGCGCGTGGAGCGCTCGAGCAGCCTTACCCCGAGCTGATCCTCAAGGTCAGCGACCCGTCGGCTGACCGTGGACACCGGCATCTTGAGGCGACGGGCGGCTTCGGAGAAGCTGCCCGCCTCGATCACCTTGGCGAAGACGATCAGGGCGTTGAGATCGGACATGCGGATCGGCCTTCGTTGAGTGGCAAGGTCATGTCAGGTTTCTGCGCGTCCGCATCAGAGCAGGTGCCGTTTGCGGAGGTGCAGGAACGACCTCTGGTCGAAGCGCGTGATGAGTTTCTGCCAGCGGCGACACGTTCTCGCCTCTTGCGGCGGTCGACTGCAGGAAGCAACCCGCAGGCCCGGCGCCCCCTCGACATGTCGCTGGCAGGCAGACCGGCTGGCAGGAGTCGTGGGCGCAGAGGCCCGCGTGACCCCGCGGTTGCGTCTGGGCGGCAACACAGTGCTAGATGGAGAAGCCGCCGTCGATGTCGATCGCAGCACCCGTGATATAGGATGCTTCTTCGCTGGCGAGAAAGGCGGCAAGCGCTGCGATCTCGTCGACGCGGCCATAGCGCCCGAGCACGGTCAGCTTGGTCATTGCGATGGCGGCGTCCCGCTCGTCGGCCGGGTTGAGATCGGTGTCGATCGGTCCGGGCTGAATCACATTCACCAAGATGTTCCGCGGTCCGAGATCGCGCGCCCAACCCCGCGCGAGGCCCGCAACGGCCGCCTTGGTTGCTCCGTAGATCGCACCGCCGGTGAAGGGCATCGTGTGGGCGTTGACGCTGCCCACGATCAGGATGCGCCCATTGTCCCGCATGAGCGGGATCGCGGCTGTCGTGCCGATGAAGACGCCGTCGACGTTGATCCCGAACTGCCTGCGGTAGCTGTCCTCGGACGCCGCGGGTGCTACTTCCATCTCTGTGATGCCCGCATTGTGGACCAAGATGTCGATGCCGCCAAGAAAATCAGATGCCTGCTCGATCGCCGCCCGGACTGCCGCTCCGTCAGCAGCGTCAGCCTTGATCGCCCGCGCGCGCCGGCCGATAGCCTCGATGGCGGCGACAGTCCGGGTTGAAGCTGCGTCGTTGCCTGCGTAGGTGATGACGAGGTCGGCTCCTTCCGCAGCCAGCCGCTGCGCGATGGCGGCGCCGATGCCACGCGACGCGCCGGTGACGACCGCCGTCTTTCCAGTCAGCCTGACGTTCATCGTGATCGGCTCACGGCCATAGGTCCAGCCATTTGGTGGACCAGCCTATTCTGCCTGCCGTCGCCTTCTAGGGCTTGCGGGCGGGAAGCACCTTCCAGGGCATGGGACAACCGATTACAGCGAAGACGCGGTAGGCTGCAAGTGCCGGATGCATGGTGCAGGATGCCGTGCGGCTGCTGACGGAGACGCTGCCGTGTCACGTGAAGTGCAACCGCTCGGGCGTTTCGCGCCAATGCCGGACGGCCTGGCGGCCGTCATTCTTCCGCGCGCGCACGACATCGGTGGCCTTGAGGTGCGCCGTGCGCTTCCGTCCCAGGAACGGCAGATGGTCGGGCCGTTCGTCTTCTTTGACCAAGTCGGGCCTGGCGAGTTCCTGCGCGGCCAGGGCCTTGACGTTCGTCCGCATCCGCATGTCGGCCTGTCCACCGTCACCTACCTGTTCGAGGGCGCCATCCGGCATCGCGACAGCCTCGGGACCAACCAGTCCATCGTTGCAGGTGACGTCAACTGGATGACGGCGGGAGCCGGGATCGTGCATTCGGAGCGGACGGCTACGGAGGACCGCTCGCGCCGAAACCGGCTGTTCGGCCTGCAGTCCTGGGTCGCCATGCCACGGAGCATGGAGGAAGTTGCTCCCAGCTTCTTCCATCATGCTGCCGCCACGCTTCCGGTGGCCGAGGATGGGCAGGTCCGCCTCAGGCTGATCGCCGGGAGCGGCTGGGGCTTGCGCTCGCCCGTGGAAACCGTCTCCGAGCTGTTCTACGCCGATGCCGCGGTCGCGTCGGGCGCGACGCTTCCCCTTCCCGACGGTTATGAGGAGCGTGCCGCCTATGTGCTGGAAGGCGGTGTCGAACTGGGCGGCGAGTTCTTCGCCGCCGGGCGCCTGCTCGTGTTCCACCCGCGCAACCAGCTGGCGATCCGGGCAGGTCGGGACGGCGCGCGCTTGCTTCTGCTGGGGGGCGCGCCGATGGATGGTCCGCGCCACCTGTTCTGGAACTTCGTCTCCTCGTCCCGGGAGCGCATCGAGCAGGCCAAGGCCGACTGGGTCGCCGGCCGTTTTGCCAGGGTCCCTGGCGACGAAGCGGAGTTCGTTCCGCTTCCTGATGCAAGGAATGCTCACAGGCCTGCCACGCAGACAGTCGCCGAAGGCTCGCCAACGAGCTGAACTGCCGGCGAGCCGCGACGAAGGCGCTAGACCTCGATCTGTTCCCCGTCTGGATTGCTCCGGATGATCCAATGGCCGCCGCTACGGAACGACGCGGTAGTCGCGAAGGTGTCCTCCATGAACTGCATGTAGTGGCACAGCCCATCCTTGACCCGTCCGAACACGCTGAATGGCGAAGTGACGGTTCGTGACAGCACCGTGGAGGTATAGGTGAAGCGTCCGAAGATCGCGGCGTTCTCGCCGGCGTCGAGTTCAGCCTCGATCCGGAAGTCGTCGACGCTCCAGTAGCGCGCAACGTCGAGAAAGGTCTGCACGATCGCTTCCGGGCCGCGGGAGGTTCCGCACCAGGGCATCACGCGCTTGAGGTCCGGATCGTCATAGTTGAGCGACACGTAGGTCACGTCCGGCGTCACCAGGGAGCGGACGTGGTCGATGTTCTTCGGGTCCTTCAGAATGGCAGTCATCGTTTCCAAGGCGGTCCTGGTCATCGGCTGCTGCCTTATGTTGGCTCGGCGGCGGCTCATCGTCGACCGCGTGTCGCCGCCGACGTTAGAAGGGTATCGGCCACCTTCCTAGGCGCGCAGGCGGGATTGAGTTTTCCAGATTCGGTAGACTGTCGACCGGCCGACACGGTCCAGCCGAGCTCGCAGCTTCGCGACAAATGTGGAAAGCTCCTTTTCGCGATTGCCTGCTAATGCGCGAACGGCCGATCGCCTAGCCCTGGCTCATTCCCGAGACAGGCGCTTTTTGGAGGCTCAAGAGGATGGCTTTATGCATGTCAGGTGGTTCCCGGTGTCCGCCCTCGGCGTGGTCCTCGCTTTGGCCGCCGCAAGTTCCAGCATTCCGGCCGGCGCGGCCCATGCGGCGCCACACGGCGTGACGGCGCAGGCACATGCCGGCATCGAGAGCGCCATGGCGGCCTACAACGCGGCGCTGAACGGTGGTGATACCGCGGCGGTGCTGCCTCTCTACATCGAGGGCGGCGTATTCATGGCGCCGTATAGCCAGTCGTTCGTAGGCAAGGAGGCGGTCAAGGTCGCCTACGACAAGGTGTTCGCGGAGCTCAAGTTCGACGTGAAGTTCAACATCGCCGAGATCGTGCAGATGGCGCCGGACTGGGCCTTCGTCAGGACCAACTCGGCCGGCACGACGCTACACCATTCGACCGGGAAGACCACCTCTGAGGCCAACCAGGAGCTGTTCGTGCTGGAGAAGGGCCACGACGGCAAGTGGCGCATCGCGCGCTACAGCTTCTCGCCGACGAACCCACCCAGCTCCTGACAGGCAAGCGGTGACAGCCGTTTCGCCGCCTGTCCGCAGCCGGACTACCGCAGAGGCGGCACGGCTGGCAAACGGCTCACGCTGCGGCCTCACGGCGTCCATCCGGTCGAGCGACGTCGACTGCCCGCTAAGGATCGCGCTGGGAGCGATCTGGATCAACAACCGGGCGGTCATCTGCTCCGAGACCGAGCACGGCAGCCACAAGCAGAGCGGTTTGCTCACTTGAACGGCCTCCCCGGGACAAACGACTTCATCGGACACCGCACGATCGTGGTGCACGAGGTCGATTTGGCATCAGCCGGCGCCTGAGCTCCGCGATCAACAACCACTAGGAAGGGAAACCGGATGCCGGAACGGCAGGTCGAAGTCGAAACGACGGCGGCGCTGGTGGCAGCGCTGGCAGAAGGGGTTGAGGTCGTGCGGGTGGCGACGTCCCTGGCCGATGTGCCTGCGCTGGCGCTGCGTCCCGGACAGGCGCTTCTCGGACCAGGAAGTGCCGTCAGGCTGGCGTTTGGCGCCGGGCAGGACGGCTTGAGCCTGTCCTCCGACAACCGTATCGAAGGGCTCGAACTTGCGACCGATCCGGACCGGCGCGCCGTGCACAACGATCCTGCGGTGGACGATCTCGGCCGGCTGGAGCTGCGTCACCTAAGGATCATCGGCTCGGTGCGCCTGATCGCCGCGGATCGGGTGCGGAAGGGCCACGTGGAGGCGCACGATGTCCACGTCGCAGCGGCGGATGCGCGTGGCTTCGACGAGCGGCCGGCCGGCTTCGGCGTCCAGGTGGTGCCGGGCGTCTTCACCGTGTGGAACCGCCAGGCCGATCCCACGGTCACGATCACGGCAGACCTGACCGGCCTGTCGATCGGCCGGGCCGGCGCACCGGTGCGTGGCGGCGGCGTGTTCGTTGCAGGTGCCGGGGATGCGGGCGGACGCCTTCTGGTCAGCCGCCTCGAGACGGGCGAGGTGCACAGCGACGGCGGCATCCCGCCGGGAACGCCGGACCGCATCTCCGGCGGCGTGTTCACGGTGTCCGGCGCCGTCGTCGACCAGGTCCGCAACCGAGGTCCGGTGACCACCTACGGACCCAACGACATGGTGCTCGACAACTGGGGGGTGGTGGATCGCTGGATCGCGGAGGCCAAGCTGACCTCCCACGGCCCGAGCGGCATCGGCTTCGTCAACTTCGGCGCCTTGCGCTCGCTGCAGCTGCTGGCGCCGATCGAGACCTTCGGCGGCGGCGCCAGGGGCTTCAACATCTATGCCGGCAGTCTGGAGGAGGCGGAGTTTGACCGGATCGTCACGCGTGGTGACGGCGCGGTCGGCATGCAGATCAGCCAGCCCGTCGGTCGCATCGCGGTGCGTCGCGGCATCGAGACCCATGGCGGTGTCGGTGACTCGCTGGTCAAGGGCGTGGTGACCCGACTCGCCGCGATCGCGCTCAGCATCAAGCCCGGCGGCGCCGCTCGCGAGATCAGCGTGACGGGCGGCCTCGCCACGCATGGCGCCGGGGTCGAAGCGCTTGAGCTGCATGGTGCGGTCGAGGCGTTCACCGTCCGGGGCAGACTGGAGGCCGCCGGAAAAGGATTTGGATCACTGTAGTGGCGCGAGCGGCTGAACAGCATGACAGCCCGGTCCGGGCGAAGCGCTGCATGTGCGGGACGGACGGAAAAGAAGACGCATCATGAGCATCCTCCGCAGGCAGAAGTGCGCCCTTGTTTGCCTCGCCTTCGGGCTCCTGGTCTGTTCCCGGATGCAGGCCTTCGGCCAAGCCGGACCTGACGCCACTCCGCCGATGCCTTCGATCAGGCAACATCCCGACTGGCCGCGCCCGAGTCCGGATGACGTATCCTCGATACCCGGTATCGTCCAAGCGTTCGCTGAGGCGGTTTCGCTACCGGCTGCCCAGAAGCTCGACAAGGATCGGCTTCGTTCGCTGTTCGTACCAGATGGCCGCATCGTCATCGGCTTGGTGGGAGGGCATGGACGGCCCTCTGACGTGATCCTGCTGTCGCCCGAACGCTATGCGGCGCTGGCCGATCAGCAGGCAAAGCAGGGGTTCTTCGATCGGATCATCGCCAACCAGGTTCAACGCTTCGGCGTGATGGCGCATGTCTATGCCTCCTACGAGTCGCGCCGCGCACCCACTGATGCCCATCCTTTCGTTCGTGGCATAAAGTCCTTCGAGCTCCTGAGCAGCGCGAACCGCTGGTACATCGTCCAGGTGTACTACGACTGGGAAAGGCCAGGAAACCCGATACCGGACAGCTACCTTCATGATCACACGCTCTGAGCCATCTCACAGCACATGGCCCGAGCACTGACGCATCCTGAGCGATGTCCCGTGGCTCGTGGTCGGCACCGGGACGGCCGCAACGCGGCCGCATCTGGTCGACAGACCTGGGATACGGTTGCAGCTGATGGCCTGGTTGTCCTGTAACCGGGATCGACAGGACGCTGCTGGCAGTGGGATGCCGGCGGTTGCTCGAACGGTGGGGAGGCGACGGCCCGCGTTACCGAGCGAGCGGCCGGCCGTTCGTGACCGGATGAAGGATCATGCCCGAACAGCACATCGCGGCAGGCGCAACCAAGGCACCAGTCCAGCCAAGCGCCTGGCAACCTGCTCGCCCGCGCGACGCAGCCGGGCAGACGGCGCATCGCCGGGATGACGTGCCGGCGTCGCAATGGCATCCTGGCTGGATCCTGTCCGGATCGGGACGCCTGATGCGGCCGGAGTTCGCGGGCGGACGAAGCCGGTTTGAGTTCACGCCGGTTTGCGGCCGGGCCGCCAGCCCCACCGGGTTTCATCACGCATGATGTCAGCGGCCAGCCAGTACGAGTTCCTGATCCTGTTGCTGCTGGCGATCTTCGCGCTGGAGCTGGTAGCACGTCGGCTTGGCCTGCCGCCGGCGGCCGCCTTCATCCTCGGCGGAATCGCGCTGGCGCTGCTTCCTGGCGTTCCGGATTTTGCCGTCGATCCCGATCTCGTCCTGCTCGTCTTCCTGCCGCCGCTGCTGATGAACGGTGCCTACTTCACCGTGTGGCGCGAGTTCAGGGAGAACCTTGTCGGCATCCTCCTGCTCGCGATCGGCGCGGTGGCGTTTACCACCTTGGCTGTCGGGATTGTGGCGAAGGCGCTGGTGCCGGGGCTACCCTGGGCGATCTGCTTCGCACTCGGCGCCATCGTATCGCCGCCGGACGCGGTCGCAGCGGAAGCGGTGCTCGAGCGGCTGAGCCTGCCGCCGCGCCTCAACGCGCTGCTGCAGGGAGAAAGCCTGCTCAACGACGCGAGTGGGCTGGTGCTGTTCCGTTTCGCGGTGGCGGCTGCCCTCACCGGAACCTTCAGCACCGGCGCTGCCATCGGCACCTTCTGCATCCTGACGGTGGGAGGCGCCGCCTTCGGTTACGCCCTCGGTCGCGTCGGACTGTTCGTTATCCGCCGCCTGGAGGACAGCGAGCTCACCATCACCGCCACCCTGCTGCTTTCCGCGATTTCCTATGTCGGCGGCGAGCGCCTGCACGTGTCCGGCGTACTGGCGACCGTCACCACCGGCCTCCTGCTCGGCTGGCACCAGCATGCGGACATTACCGCAGGCACCCGCATCCGCGCCCAGGCCTTCTGGAAGGTGATGGTGTTCCTGCTGCAGTCGCTGCTGTTCATCCTCATTGGCCTGTCTCTGCGCGGCGTGGTGTCGCGCCTCGAGGCAGTGCCACATTCTGGACGTGCGCTGGTGCTGCCGGTGGTGGGAGTGGTCGGCGCGGTGGTGCTGTCCCGTTTCGTCTGGGTGCTCGGCTCCTACTTGGTGCTCAAGGCACGGTATCGCCTGCGCCCGCGGGACGAACGGGCGCCCTCAGTCGCCGCCGCCATGGTGCTGGGCTGGGCCGGCATGCGCGGCGTCGTCACGCTGGCCGCGGCCTTGTCCCTGCCCGTCGGGCTGCCGGGCAGGGACCTCATCCTCGCCTGCGCCTTCGTGGTCATCCTGGTGACGGTGCTAGTACAGGGAACCACGCTGGCGCCGTTGATCAGGCTGCTCCGCATCATCGGGCCGGACGAGGCTCCGAGCCAACAGAGAAGCGAGGACGAAGCTTGGCAACGGATGATGGAAGCGCAGTATCGGGCCGTTGCGGTTCGGTCCCGACGGCCGGACGGCGGCGAGCGACATCCCAGGCTGATGGAGCAGTTCGCTCATCGGGTCCGCGCAGCGGCGGACTACCTGTCGGACCGGGACATGCACCTGCCGCGGAAGCAGGAGCACTTCGATGTGGTGCTGGACGCGATCCACGCAGGACGAGCCGAGATCCTGCGCATGCACCGTGCCGGCGAGATCCATGATCGGGTACTGCGTACCCTGGAGCAGGAACTTGACCTCCAGCAGATGGTTGCCGAAAGCCACCGTTGAGCGCGAACCGCTCGAAGCATGAAGCGCCTTTGCAGTGATGGAAAGGTGATTACACGCATGCTCTATGGTCGGTCATAGCGCCCTGCTTCTCCTTGGCTGCGCACCGACCGCAAAGTGGCCGGCCCCGTGTTCCGGATCGCGCGGCGTTGAGCGGGATCCCGTTCGTGCTGCGGACTGGCATCCAGTTGGAGATGTTTCCGATCGAGATGGGGGCAGCTCGGGCACCACGTGCTTGCGTCGTCTGCGGGATTGGTGGGAAGCAGGTGTCTGGGACGGGCTGCACGCAGGTTGCTGCGACTGCTGCGGGCCGCCGACCGGAGCGGCTGGAGCCGGGCCTGCATCGACGGCGCATCCCTGGCTGCCGAAATGGGATGGACAAGACGGGGCCGAACCCGATCGATTGAAGCAGGCTCGGCACGAAGGTCATCCGATCACTGAACGGAGCGGCATCCCGCTCGCCTTCGTCCCGATGGATGCGAACACCTACGACAGCATGCCGTTCGAGGAGCTGCTCGACAGCATCCCGCCGGTCGGCGGCAAGACGAGCCCAGCGCGGAGTCTGCCGGACAAGCTCCACGCCATCAAAACATACGACTGGTGACGTTCTGGCCAAGCCTGGCACCGCTGCGAGATGGCTGCTCGCACAGCTCGCCCTGGCATCGAGACCAGCCAGAAGCTGGGCCAACGCAGGTGGGTTATCGAGCGCACCTTCGCCTGGATCGACCGCAACCGCCGTCTCGCCCTCCCTGGTCGGGCAACGTGCGGACAGTTCGTCATCCGGTAACGGGCGTTCGGAATGCGGTGGCATCGGAGGTGTTGATGTTTCAGGGGCATCAGGACGGTGTGGCTGCGTCAGCCTTCTTTGGCCTGCTGGCTACCTTCCTCCGGCACCATCCAGACTAGCTTTTCACAAACGCTCATGCCGACGCAAGTCGTAGGACTTAAATATACCCGCAATCATCTCGACGACCGCCCGCACTGCAGGTGCCTTGCGCAGGTCAGTATGGACAACAAGCCAGATGTCCCTGAACAGCGACTCGTAGTCTGCCTTAACATCTGACACATCTACGTTCTCAACGAAGAAGTGCGGCAACGCTGCAAGACCTATTCCACCGTGCACTGCGGCCAATTGAGTCGCCAGATCATTAGTACGGAAGACGATCGGCCGGTTGCCTGCAAAACGAAGCAACCAGTCCTGCTGCGCTGCACCAGCGCTTCGTGGGTCGAACGCAATGAATTCCCAAGACTCAGGCTTCCGCCGCAGCAGGTACTCCTGGGTGGCGTAGATCCCGAAGGCCATGCGACCAACCCGACGTACTGCAAGGTTTGGCTCATCCGGGCGGCGGAGGCGGATTGCGATATCCGCCTCCAATCCTCCCAGGGACACGATCGACGTCTCACTGACCACCTCGAGGCGCAACTCGGGATGTAGTTCGCGCCAGATCCCGAGCCTTGGGACGAGAAAATGGGTCGCTAAGCCTGGCGGCACGCTTACACGAACAGAACCGCTGATGACGCTTCTGGCCGCCCGCGTGATCCGCTGCATGGTTTCAGCCTGTAGTTGCATCTGCACACCGCTGTCAGCGACCTGCCGTCCAACCGTGGTGAGCCGGTAACCTTTCAGCGTGCGTTCGACCAGGGTCGTCTCCAAGCTGCGTTCCAGGCTGGCGACGCGACGACCCACCGTGGCGTGGTCCACTCCCAGAGCCCGCGCTGCGCCGGACAGGGTTCCGGCCTTGGCCAAGGCTACGAGATGCCGGACGTCCTCCCAATCAACCATGCGCATTTCTGCACAGGGGTCCCGCACGAAGACAAGCTTCCTGACAGGCGAGCAAGCGCCTTTTTGTCACCATCGACAGCCAGCCACTCGCAGGAGCTCACCCTATGACCTTCGACGCTCGCCAGACTAGCCGACATGATCTGTTTCCAGGGATTGCCGCATCCCGTCGCCTTGTCCTGGCAATGGCTCTGGGAGCCGGTGCCGCGAGCCTGATCCCGAAAGCCCGTGCGCAGGGTGCAACCAAGGGCATCGGCATCGTCGGTTCGGGCAAAATTGGTGGACTGATTGGCACCCTCTGGGCGGCGGCAGGCCATCCGGTCCTCTTCTCCTCCCGCCACCCCGATACGCTGAAGGACCTCGTCACGGCGGCCGGGCCGAACGCCAGGGTCGGTACACCCGCGGAAGCTCTCGCCTTCGGCGAGGCGGTACTCCTTGCCATACCCTACAACGCTTATCCTGACTTCGGACGGGCTAATGTTCAGGCGCTTGCGGGCCGTATCGTGCTCGATGCAGGAAACACCGTCCGGCAGCGCGACGGCGCGCTGGACGACGAGGCCAAGGCGAACGGCATCGGCGCCACGTCCCGTAAATATCTGCCAGGCGCGCGCATCGTACGGGCCTTCAACTCGCTCCCAGCGCACGTCTTCAAGGAGAACGCTCACAAGAACCCGCCGATCGCGCTCCCCATCGCCGCTGACGATCCCGAGGCGCTGCGGATTGCCGTCGCCCTCGTGCACGACGCGGGCTTCGATGCCGTCGTAACCGGAGGGCTCGACACGGCAATCAAGTTCCAGATGGGCACGGGATCCAAGGGCTTCGGCTTGGCAGTACCGGCGCCCGACCTTCGCAGGATCCTTGAGGTTTAGCATGGACGCCGTGTCAGCCGCAGCCGAGATGACAGCTACGAGACGCCCGCCAAACCTCGTCGAGCGCATGCTACAGATACGTATCGAGGAGTGGCCGGTGGTCTGCTGGTCTTGGCTCTATATCTTCGCGATACTGTCATCTTATTACGTGATGCGTCCGATCCGAGACCAGATGGGGATCTCCGGTGGACTGGAGAACCTGCCTTGGCTGTTCACCGCCACCCTCGGCGGCATGATCCTGCTCAACATACCCTTCGGCTGGCTCGTCAAGCGCCTGCCGCGCACGCGCTTCATCCCCATCACCTACCGTTTCTTCGCCATAAACATCCTAGCCTTTGCCGCAGCGCTGCACTTTGCTTCGCCCGACGAAGTGACATGGATCGGTCGCATCTTTTTCGTGTGGCTCTCAATCTTCAACCTCTTCATCGTCTCGATCTTCTGGCAGACGATCGTCGACGTGTTCACCACCGAACAGGGTAAGCGCTTGTTCGGCATCATCGCTGCGGGTGCGACCATCGGTGCCATCGCAGGTTCCGCGGTGACTGCGCTTCTCGCTCGCAGCGTGCCGTCCTGGGTATTATTGGTCGGAGCGGCCGCACTGCTCGAAGTAGCCGTGTTCGGGGTGCGCCGGCTGTCGCGGCTCTCGGACCGCCTCAACCACGTCCCGTTCGAGCAATCAGGCGAGGAGGCGATTGGAGGCAGCGTGTTGAGCGGGCTTGTCCGCACCTTCGCCTCGCCTTATCTTGTCAATATCGCCTTGTTCCTGCTGCTCTTCGCCATTACTTCGACCTTCCTTTACTTCGAACAGGTCTCCTTCACGGCTAAGGCCTTCTCGAGTCGCGGTGCTCAGACGGCGTTCTTCGCCATGGTCGACCTGATGGTCAACGCGCTCACGCTCGGTCTGCAGGTCTTCCTCACCGGGCGGGTCATACGCCTTCTCGGCATCGGCGGAGCACTCGCTGCGCTTCCTGTCCTCAGCATTGTCGGGTTCGCGCTTGTCGCTTTCGCGCCGACCTTAATGGTGGTTGTCGGATTTCAGGTAGCGCGCCGTGCAGGAAACTTCGGAATTGCGCGCCCGAGCCGTGAAATCTTGTTCACGGTCCTCCCGCGCGAGGATCGCTATAAGGCCAAGAGCGTCATCGACACTGTATTCTATCGGCTTGGCGATCAGTTTGGAGCTTGGGGCTTTGGGCTCGTAAGCGCATTAGGCTTCGCACGCGGTGCTCTGCCCGAGATCGCCACAGCGATCTCGATTGCGTGGCTCGTCAATGCGGTCTGGCTGGGACGCTGTCAGCGACGTCTTGCACGCATCGCGGAGCCGAATACTTCAGTCAGCATCCTTCGGGAGAAATAAAGTAGGCGACGCAGGAGAACATCTGATGCCGACTACGAAGCTAATGTGCTGTTAAAAGTCTACGCCGATGAGGCTTGATCGAATCTTAGCATGGATGCAAAATGGCTTAGTGGTTAGCCGGCCGACCTAGCGTCCTGAACAGCTGTTGGAGGGGTGCGGGGCGGGACAAATTGATCGTGTCCCACCGCGTGGTGCAGGAGCGGTGTTTCTGGACAGCGTTGGCTACGTGGTCAGGCTGCCAGGGGCGGCGGGCTGACGGCAAGATCATCGCCCAGCGGCGTGGTGGTTTCCAGGGTCATGTAGCGAGCGCGCTGCACGACCCACTCGTCGTTCTGCAGCAGCAGCAGAGCGCCAATCAGGCGCATGACTGTCGCGTTGTTCGGAAAGATCCCGACCACTTCACTCCGGCGCTTGATCTCGCCGTTGAGGCGCTCGAATGGGGTTGGTGGTGCGCAGCTTGCCGTGGTGCTGGACCGGGAACCCCATGTAGGCCAGCACATCCACCTCGGCGTCATCATGAGCTCGGCCAGCCTGTGCACGCCAGGACGAACCCGGTCGGCGACCTCGCGCTACTGCTTGCGGGCAGAGGTGGCGTCGTCCTGGGCGAACGCGGTGCCGATCCAGGCCGAGACGATGCGGCGCTGGGTCTTGCCCGCATGAGCAAGCGCTTTTTTATGATCGGTCGCAAGCCGACCGATCTGCTCGCGCAGCGATGCCGGGCTTCGCACGGTGAGGGCACGCGGCACCTCTGCCAAGCCGCGCTCAGCAGCCTCGCGATGGCCGCCTTCAGGCCCTCGTACGCGTCCGAGATCACCAGCCGGGTGCCGCGCAGGCCGCGGCGCGCGAAGCGGTGCCAGGAAGTCTATCCAGAACGCCTCGGCCTCGCTGTTGCCGACAGTCATGCCGAGCACTACGCGCCTAGCGTCGGTGTTGACGCCGACCGCGATGATCACCGCCACCGAGACGATGTGGTGGTCGCGCCGGACCTTCACGTAGGTCGCGTCCAGACAGACGTATGACCAGTCGCCCTTGATCGGCCGGGCCAGGAAGGCGATCACCCGCTCGTCAATCTCGCCGCAGAGGCGGGAGACCTAGCTCTCGGCTCAATGCCCTCCATGCCCATGGCCCTCACCATGTCATCGAGCGAGCGGGTCGAGATCCCTTGGATGTTGTCTATACGCTTTGCGGCTCAACCCTGGATGACCGCGGCCAGCGCCTTCTCGGTCATCCGGCGCGGCCCGAGGAAGGAAGGGAAGTAGCTGCCGCGGCGCAGCCTGGGGGTTGAGCCGCAGAGCGAATCAACGAGCTCGACCGTCCCGGCCCTGGTCTCCTAGTCGCGATCCCGGTAACCGCTGCGTTGGTTCACCCTGTCCAGGCTCCGCTCGCCCGGTGCCGCGCCGCACAGCGTCTCGGTCTCCAGCTGCATCAGGCGTTCGGCAGCAAAATCGATCATCTCGCGCAGGAACGGCGTGTCGGAGCCCTTGATCCGATTCGCGGCTCAAGTCAGGAGCGCGCGAGGGCGATCTTGTCGTCGGTCATCGTAGTGGTCCCAGATCAGAGTTGCGTCTCGCAACCCAACCCTACTCAGCTCCACCGCAGTGGCCACCTCCTACACCAAATTCTGGAACACGACCGATGAATTGCGTGTGCTGCGGCTTAGGCGCGGTCACGGGCCGGCGCGAGTTGATAGCGCACGGCTACTGAAGACTCCACTGGCAGCTTGCGGACAGTGGTTGAAAAAGCGGAGCATAGGGGTGCTGAAGCGAACTTTCTAAGCCATGGAGGTCTTGCCTCTGCGAGGGTTCGACGGAAGCCTCAACTAAGCAGCGAGCTTGATCAACGTTGGTGAGTAGGAGGCGAAGCCGCTGCAGGTCAGGGATGACGAGCTACGCAAGCGCCAACACGGCGACCATGCAACGGCCACGGCAGCTGGCATGTCAACGAGACCTACCTCAAGATCCTCGGTCGTTGGAACTGCCTGTATCGCGCGATCGACCGGGACAAAAACCTGATCGACGCGATGCTGAGCGGGACGGGCGATAAGGCGGCGATGACGTTCTTCGGCTCGGCCATGGTGACCATGGGCTCTCGTCCAGACCGGGTGACGACGGACGAGTATAGCTCCTACCCCGGGGCAACCCACAGCGTGCTGGAACGCGGTCTGGCACCGCATCCGCGGTACCTCAACAACCGGCTTGAACAGGACCATCGCGGCATCAAGGGCAGGATCCGATACATGCGCTGCTCCAAGAGCCACCCCACCTCAAACGTTCCCGACACCATCGCAATCAGGTCGTCGCTACCGCATCTCGCCGACCTCGACGTGGAAGGTGCCGAATTATGCCCGACATCATGGTCTTTGCCTGAACGACTCAGATCTTCGTTCTGTGTAACCTAATGGCCTGAAACCTGACAGAATCGGTGGAGCGACTGCAGCGGTTCGTGCGGATAAGCATTGTCCCGAAGACCCGCATCCCTACCTTTCCTGCGGCCGCTACAAAGCTCGCCGGGCTTTTGCTGAGTGAAGCTCATGAGGGAAGCAGCTCGAGGCTTCCGCCATATAGACGGGATCCAAATTTTGGTTCCTATGCCGCACCTCGCAATCTCTGCCACGTCCCATACGTCGCCGATCGCCACAGCCACTCCAGCGGCCCGAAGCGGAAGCTGCGCAGCCACCACTGGCTGACTGCAACCTGCAACACCACCAGTCCTACCGCCATCAGCAGATCCATCGCCGCACCCGACCTTCGGATCATTCCCAGCCCAAATCCATCAACCACCAGGAAGTAGAACATGCTCTGAGAGACGTAATTGGTCAGCGCCATCCGCCCGAACGCGGCCAGGCCGCCCAGCATCGCGCTTTCCGTCCACACACGGCACAGCACGATCAGCGCCGCCGCATACCCAAGTGCCAGCATCGGCGTCGCCAGGCCCTCTGCCAGGTGTGTCGTGACCTCCCCTATCCCCGGCCGCGGTGCCCAGCCCGCCACCGGCCCTGCCATCGACAGCAGTAGTCCGACCGGGAGCAGCGTCACTGCCACCCGGCGCATCAGCGATGCGTGCCGCCGCGACTCCTGCAGCCAGCCCTTCCGGTAGATCCACGTCCCCAGTAGGAACTGTCCGGCTATAGGTGCCCACAACTTCAGCACGTCCAGGTTGCCATACGTCCTGGCCGCGCGCAGCAGGCCGACTTGTAGCAGAGTTGCATAATCTCCCTGCGACAGCGCCCGCCACATCTCGGCATGCAGGTATCCACCTTCAACGTGTCGAGACAGGCTTACATGCGGCAGGGCGATGTGTGCTGTCAGCAACGACACCGCCTCCTCCGAGCCCAGTAGCAATACCGCTCCCCCAACGAGAAGCGCCTGTGTCGGCAACTTCCGCGTCAATAACAACAGGAATCCGACCAGTGCATAGTCATGAAGGATGTCCCCAAACCAAAGGAACATCAAGTGTAGCAGCCCGAGCACAAGCAGAAATGCGAGCCGTCGTGCATATACCCGGCCGGCATTGCCGCCGCGCTGCAACACCCGATCCGTAAACAGCGCGAAGCCTATCCCGAACAGCACCCCGAACAGACACTGCGCTTTTCCCAGCACCAGCCACTCGCCTAAGAAAGCTACGACCCGGTCGAGCGGCGCGGACGGTAGCGCGGCCTGCGCCGTCTCCGGCATAAACGCGCGCGTGGTCTCGAACAGATTCATCCAAACGACGCCGAACAGGGCAAACCCGCGGATCACGTCGATGTCCTGGATTCTGTCAGCCTGCCCGACCGGCGCGCTGGTGACGGTAACGATGTCGTCCTGAAGACGGATGGACATGATGCTCTCCGAGACGCCGTCTGCGTGGCGCGCTTGCCCAGCGCTATCAGCAACTGGCGTGCCACCGCTAAGCAGCTGCCTTCGTTGCAATTAAATGGCAGGCTTCCATCGTTTCACTCGAGACACCAGGAGGTTCCGCTAATCTAAGGCCAATCCTCCAAAACCATGACGCGGCTCGCCACCACCCTTTGCGGCCGCATCCGGACGCCGCCGTCGGGTCCGGTTGGTAGACAAAGCCTGTCCAGCGAAAAGCTGACTTCATGGAGACGAAGCCCAGGTTTGAGGCGGAGGAGCGCTGTCGCGTTGACGCCGCCTAGCCAGAGGCAGTGGGCCGGGGCAGGCTGGCGGCATGAGCCAGCCCTCCTGACGCTCCTCGCGGCCATCGCTTCCCGAGCGAGATCATCAGCCGCGTTATCTTGCTCGACTGTGAGAGTATCCTGAAGGCTGTAGCAGCGCAGGCTGTTGGTGACGATGCGAGGTGGGTTGTAACGCAGCCTGGCGAGCGGCCGCCTGAAGAAGCGTCTGGCCCACAATCGCGGCCCGCTTCGCCTGCACCAGGATGTCGAGCACGACGTCCTGCTGGTCGACTGCCGCCACAGGTAGTGCTGCTCGCCGTTGATCCGCAGGAACATCTCACCCCAGGTGCCAAGTATTGCCGGGTATCGGCCGCCGCCGGTGCAGTTTTTGTCGGCAAAGCCTTCCGAATTTTAGATGGCAGCGGCAGATGGTCTCAAAGCAGAATGCAACCCCTCTTCGAGCCAGCAGCCCGACGTCGCGCAGGCTCAAGCTGAACAAGGTTAATTAACAACGCCCTTCGCTTGGAGACCCTCGTCCATCCGGAGTGCACTGTTGCCCGGATAGGCAGGTGGTGTAGGTATGTCCCTCGCATGCCTCTCTATCTTGGCCATCAGCAGGCGGATCGCCGCTTCCAGCTGCAGGTCCCGTCCGGCTAGCGCCATCGCCGGCGTCTCCTCGACGGACACGTCCGGATCGACGCCGTGGCCCTCCACCACCCAGCCCCCGTTCGCGGTGTAGATCTGGTTGAACGGGACGGTGATGCCGGTGCCGTCCATGAGCTGCCAGACGGAGGCGATGCCCCTCACGCCCCCCTGCGTCCTGGACCCGACCACGGTGCCGCCCTGCTGCCTGAAGAAGAACGCGAATTGCTCCGCGTCCGAGGCGGAGTACTGGTTGGCCAGCACGATCTTCGGGCCGACGGTCGCGGCCGCGGGTCGCGGCTCGGTACCGAGCTGGCGGTTGACGAAGTAGCCGCGCGGCCGTTCCTGCAGCTGCTGGAGGACCCAGGGGGTGATGAAGCCGCCCCGGTTGTAGCGCACGTCCACTATTAGCCCTTTCCGCCCCGCCTGCGCCGTGAGGTCGTGCGCCATCGCCTCCACCCCGCCTGCCTCCATGTCCGGAAGATAGACATAGCCGAGCCGTTTGCCGGATAGCCGGTCCACCGTCGCGCGGTTTGCCGCCACCCAGTCGACCTGCCGCAGGGCGAGCTCGTTGCGCAGCGGCTCGATCCGCACGTCGTGCCGCGGTCCGGTCGGGGACGACGCCAGGCTGAGGGTGAGCGTTCCCGTCGCCTCCGCGAGCAGGCGGTCCGGGTCGTCGGGTGTTCTCAGCTCCGTGCCGTCGATCGCGAGGAGGAAGCTTCCCTCGGGCGCGTCCACCCCCGGGGCCGCGAGCGGGCTGCGTTGCGCCGGCCTGCTGCTGTCGCCACGGCGAATGCGCGCGAGGCGGTAGCGCCCGGAGGCCGCGTCGGCCGCGAGGTCGGCACCGATCGACCGGGCCTCCGCGACGGGAGGTGCCGCCGCTGCCGCGGCAGGAAGGATCACCATGTGCGAGCTGCCGAGCTCGCCCTGAAGCTGCTGCAGCAGGTAGTCGAGGTCGTAGGGTGAGCGCAGCAGCGGCAGGTAGGACTCGTAAGCGGTCCGCACCGCGTTCCAGTCGCGTCCGTCCATGTTCCCCTGCACGAACAGGTCGCGGTCGAGCCGCCAGGCGCTCTCGAACACCTCGCGCCATTCTTTCCGCGGATCGACCTCGACCCGGATTCCTGCAGTGGCGAGCGCGGCGGATCCGTGGCCGCCGCCCGCTGCGGCGTCGGCGATGCGCCAGCCGCCCGCTTCGGTCTCGTACATCACCCGCCGCCCGTCGCCCGACACGGCGAAGCTCGACAGGCCATCGACCACCACCGCGTCCGGCGCAGCGGCGTCGAGGTCGAGGACGTGCAGCGACGACCGACCGCCCGGCAGCGGCCCGGGCACCGAGGACACCGGATCAAGCTGAAAGAACACGCGCGTGCCCCGCACGCCGAGGTCCGAGATGTTGCCCGGCGCAGCCGGCAGCGGCACCACCCGACGCATCAGCCCGTCCAGGTCGATGCGGAACGCCGGTGCCGATGGATCGCCGGAAGGAGGTGCGGCGGCGCGGCCTCCGGCCGCAACCGGAGCGGCGTCGTCCCTGCGCAGCACGGCGGCGTACAGCCCGGTGGAGAACGTCGTCACGAAGCTGCGGTCCAGGTCCGACTGGACCACGGCGCTCCGGCGGTCCGACACGAACAACAGGAACCGGCCGTCCGACGAGAACACCGGCTTGGCGTCGCTTTCAAGCGGGTCGCTGACCACGGTGTCGCGCCGCGTCGCGATCTCGAACAGGTGGATGGAGGCGGTGCCACTCGCTCGCCGGGTGGAGAAGGCGATCCAGCACCCATCCGGCGAGAAGCTGGGATCACGGATCTCCTGGACCGGATCGTGCGCCACAAGCGAGGCCCCGCCGGCTGCCTCCAGCAGCCAAAGGTTGTGGGACCCGTCCGCGACCGCGAGGCGGGTACCGGCGGGCGACCAGACGGGGAGATAAAGGACGCCGTGCTCGAACCGGGTCAGGATCCGCTCGGGACCGCCGGCAGCCGGGCGAAGCGCGACCTGCTGCTCGCCGGTGACATCGGTCGTGTAGGCGATCGACCTCCCATCCGGCGAGAAGGCCGGATGGTCCTCGTCCGCGCCGCTGCTGTTGGTCAGGTCTTGCGGCACGCCGGTCCCCGTCGGCGCCAGGACGATGTCCCCGTGAGCGGAGAATGCTGCCCGGCTGCCGTCCGGCGACAACCCGAAATCGACCAGCTTGAAGGACGAGGGATACTGGAACCCGTCCAGGTCCCTCAGGCTCGGCTCGGCGGCCACCATCCTCTGCGAGGTCGCGCCAGGATCGACCGGCACGTCGACATCGAGGGCGTGCAGCTGCTCGTCCGGCAGGTCCAAGCGCCACAGCCGGCCACCCTCCTGAAACGAGATCGCGCCCGAGCCCAGGCTTGGGAAGTCGACGTCGAAGTCGGTGAAGTGGGTGACCTGCCGCGTCTGGCCGCCGTGCAGGTCGTAGACCCAGATGTTCTCGCGTCGTGCCCGGTCCCGGTCGGACAGGAAGTAGATCCTGTCTCCCGCCCACATCGGCTGGGCATTGGTGCCCTTCCAGTGGGTGATCATCCGCAGCCGCCTCGTGTCCGGGTCGTAGACCGAGATCGCCTGCGCCTGGCCGCCCACGTAGCGCTTCCACGGCTCGAAGTCCCGCATCACCCGGTTCAGCGCCATCTTGTGTCCGTCCGGCCCGAACGACAGGAACCCGGACTGGTCGACCGGAAGCGGCGTCGGCATTCCACCCGCGACCGGGACTGCGGAAGGCCGCTCCAGCCAGCGGTTCCAGCTCGCCCTCCTGGACAGGAACACCACCGAGCGACCATCCGGCGTCCAACCAACCACCATGTTGTCCGGCGCCCCACGCGCCATTCCGGGCAGCGACGTGTAGGTGAGCCGTCGCGCGGCTCCGCCCTCCGCCGGGATGACCTCGACATCGGCGGTCGAGCCGTGCACGGCGGTGAATGCGATCCAGCGTCCGTCCGGCGAGAAGCGCGGCAGCATCTTGCGCGACGGGTCGGTGGTGAGCGCCGTGGCTCTGCCTCCCGTGCGGGGCGCCGTCCAGAGCTGGTCCGCCGCCACGAAGGCGATGCGGTCCCGCGACGTGTTGGGGAACCGCATCAGCACCGGGGCGTCCGACTGCGGCGGCCCCGCAGCCTGGGCCTGTGTGCAGGCGGTCGAGAGGAGCATGAACAGCAGGACCCGGCTGGCACGGTAGGGGAACAGCAAAGGCACAAGCTCCGTCGTGACGCGCGGTCCCAGTGGCGGGCCAGGGTCGGCCCGGCTGGTGCGGCCCGGATCGGCGGAAGAGAAGCACGCGCTCGACCAACGCCCCATTGTCTCGACCAACGACCTGTGGAACCGGCATGCCGATCGATTTCCTGCTATGGCTGTTTGCCGTTGCCACCGGACCCGGAGAGCGAGATGACTTGGAACCTTCCGGCAGGAAGGCAGCACTCTACCTCCGCAATGCTCTCGATCGCCGGCGCCTGGACCCTCTACTTAGCCCTGGTGGCCGGCCGCATCGGCGTGATCTCGTTCGACCGCAAGGGCGTGCTGATCGAACGCCACTTCCTCACGGCTTTGATGGGCGGGGTCCTGACCTGGGTGGTGTTTCTCGTGCTCAGGCGGTGGGACGGTGCCCGGATGGGCATCCGCATCGCGCTGGCGCTGGCCGTTACGGCGGTGCCGGCGCTCCTGTTGTCGGTGCTGAACTACGACATCATGTTCGTGCTCTCGCCGGCAGAACTTTGGGATGCTCGCTACCGGCAGAGCGTCAGCCTGCTCGCGATCGCCTCGCAGACGGTGAGCGAGAACTACTTCCTGATGGCTGCCTGGGCGATCGCCTACACAGCGGTATCCGACGCCGTCCGGCATCAGGACGCGAGGCGCCAGATCGCGGTTGCGGAAGCGGAACTGCGGACTGCCCAGCTCGCGGCCCTACGCTATCAGGTCAACCCGCATCTCCTGTTCAACGCGCTTAACACCGTGTCGGCGCTGGTGCTTGAAGGCGATGCGGAAGGCGCCGAGCGGGCGCTGATGGCGTTGTCGGTGTTCCTGCGCTCGGCGTTGTCAGAGGAGCGCAGCGAGGACATCCCGCTCGTTGACGAGATCGACCACCAGCGGCTCTACCTGGACATCGAGCGCATTCGCTTCGGCGAGCGTCTTCGGGTCGACGTATCGCTTCCGCCTGACCTGGCCCTTGCTCGCGTTCCAGGCCTGTTGCTGCAGCCCTTGGTGGAGAACACCGTCCGGCACGCTGTGTCCCGCGTCGCCTGTCCGGTCCGGGTCGAGTTGCGTGCGGAAGCGATCGGTTCGTCGCTGCGGCTTACGGTCGAGGACGATGCGCCCGCAACCGGACAGGATGATGGCAACTGGCTGCGTCCGGTTTCGAACGGCCTCGGCGTCGGCCTGCGCAACGTGTCTGCCAGGCTCGCCGCCCGGTTCGGCGACGAGGCTCGCTTCTCGTTCGGCGCCCGTGCCTGCGGTGGGTTCCGCGCCGAGATCGTCATGCCCCTGCTCTTCGCCGCCGTCTGACGCCCGTGGGTCGGGATTTGGACGTCGTCGTGGTCGACGATGAGCCGCACGCCGTTCGGCGCCTGCATCTCTTGTGCAACCGCCTGGACGGAGTGCGAGTCGTGGGAACGGCCACGGACGGCCGAGAGGGGCTGCGGATGCTTGAGGCGCTGAGCCCGGACGTGGCTCTCCTCGACGTCGACATGCCCGGTCTCGACGGAATGGCATTGGCGCGCGCGGTGGCAGGCGCTTCGACGTCGCCGGCTGTCGTGTTCGTGACCGCACATGAGCGCTTTGCAGTGGAAGCTTTTGACCTGGCGGCGGCAGACTACCTGCTCAAGCCGGTATCGCTCGATCGCCTTGACCGGGCGCTAAGGCGCCTCCAACCGCCGCGGTTGCCGTCAGCGGCTCCCGCCCAGCCCGGACCTAGCCTGGACCTGTGGGTGCCACGCAACGGAAACCTGGTCAGGATCCCGACTTCCACGCTCGATCTTGTCGAAGCTGAACGCGACTACGTCCGTCTCCACGTCGGCACGCGGTCCTTTCTGATGTCCGGCACGATAACCTCGCTCGAGCGTCGGCTCGACCCGAACCTGTTCGTCCGGGTGCACCGATCCTGGATCGTCCATTGGCCACATGTCTCCGCAATGGAACGGTTGTCCACCGGCGGCTGGTCCGTCGTCCTGCAAAACGGGCGGCACATCCCAGTTGGACGTACCTTCGTACCACGACTTCATCCCCTACGTCGGGCTGACTCACGCGCATTCGCCATCGCGAAGTGAGGCGCTTGGGTTTGGTGGTGCAGGCCCAGCATTAGCTTCCGCCATGTCACCTCAACGTTTCTCGCCTTCGCCCTGACGAGGGCCAGCACCAACGACAGCATGCCGTTCGAGGAGCTGCTCGACAGCATCCGGTCCATCAATGGCAAGGCAGGGCGAGGACGGCGCCGGCCGGACACGCTCCACATTGACAAGGCCTACGCCTGTCGACGCTGCAGCCAAGCCTGCGGCCGTCGCGGGATTACACTTCCCATCGCGCGGCGGGGCGTCGCGACGAGCCAGGATCTGGGCCGGCACAGGTAGGTCATCGAGCGGACCTTTGCCTGGATCAACCGCTTCCGTCGGCTCGTCATACGCTATGGGCGCAGAAGCGACATCCACCACGCCTTCACCGCGCTCCCCTGCTTGCTCATCTGCTTCAACAAGCTGCAGAGCAGGTTTTGAGAGGCATTCTAGATATCAAGCTCTACTTCTAGCGGTAGAGCACTCCGGTGCACTCCGTCCGCATACAGCGAACCGAACAGTTCGCTAGGGCACCTGCCCAAACGCTGGAATAAGTTTCCCATCCTTGCCGCCTATACGCGCAAGCTCGGTTGTCTTAGCCAAGCCGCATGAAGACCGACGAACTGAGCGTCCTCGATCGTTTTACGATCTTCGAGCAACTCAACTTGCACCAACGTTGCATCGACAGGGGGTGGGGCCGAGACCAGGTTGACATGTACAACCGGCTCTACTGGCCAGAAGCGAAATTCAACGTGTTCGATCTCCGAACGTCGACGTTCGACGGGCCGGCGGGCATGAAGCAGATGTTCGACTTTGCCCACAGCGTGTTCCCGATGGACAAGTGGTTCCACTCGATGGGGGCCTTCGAGATCGCGGGGTCCGGCGACCGTGCGGAGGCGCATTGGCGCTGGTTCGTATGGTGGAAGGCCGACCGCTCCGGAACGGTGTCGACCGGAACCTACGACGACGTGTTCGAGCGGCGGGACGGAGTGTGGAAGTGCCTCGAGCGCACATCCCGTTCCGACCCGAACTGGCCGACTGACCTTTTCCAGCCATTTCTTGACCAGGCGGACACGAGCTTCAAGGCATCCTGATGATCGGCCTGGACGTCCCGCTGCGGGCGTAGTTTCTCCGTCCTCCAGTCCAGGTCAGGTTGAAGTGGCTGCGTAGCCGGTCCATGCTCCGACCGGAACGGCAAGCAGGCGCTTGGCGGTCCATGCTGTTGTGATGAACGGCGTCGCCCCGAGATCCCAAGCATCGTTCCCATGGGAAAAGGAGTTCGAAGAATGACAACAGCCGTAATAGGACTGGGCAACATCGGCGCGACCGTGGCCAGGAACCTCGCCAATGGCGGAATGGAGATCATCGTCGCGGACAGGACGCTCGCCAAGGCTGAGTCGCTTGCCGCGGAGCTGGGCAACGCGGTTTCGGCTAGCGCCGTTGATGATGCGATCGGCAAGGCGGACGTCATTATTCTTGCCGTCTACCTGGATGCGATAAAGGAGCTGATCGCCTCCCACCAGGCGAGCCTGGCCGGCAAGGTTGTCGTGGACCCGTCCAACCCGATTGCGCCGGACGGCAAGGGTGGCTTCAGGAAGACGATCCCGGATGCGCAATCTTCCGGGCAGCTCATCACCGGCCTGCTGCCGGACGGGGCGAAGCTCGTGAAGGCCTTCGGCACGCTGAGCGCAGGATCGCTCGCTCAGGCGGCCAACCGCACGCCGGAGCGCGCCGTCCTGTTCTACGCGACGGACTATCCCGAAGCGGGGCGGACGGTAGCGGCGCTGATCGAGGCTGGCGGCTTCTCGCCGGTGGCGATCGGCGGCGTGGACCAGTCCATCCGCATCGAGGTCGGCGGCGACCTGCACGAGATGGGCAAGGTCGGCAGGCTGGTGTCGGCCAAGGAGGCCGAGGCGCTGGTCGGATCCGAAACATCGTGACCAGCCCGGCATCAGGTAGGAGCACGGCTTCATCCGCCGCCGGGATCCCGGGTTCGTCCCGCCAGAACTGAGACGCCTTCCTGGAAGCCGACCTGAAACCCGGCGACCTGTTCCAGGGGTGGCGGTAACAACGATCCAGCAGAAGAACTTAAAGGAAGATTGACATGGCAGACCCGGATCGAAAGGAATTCAGCAGCAGTCGCCGCTCGGTGCTCGGGCTCACCGGGGCGGCGGCGGGCGTGCTTCTCGTCGGGCGCGCCAAGGCCCAGCCGTCATCGAAGGGCACCACATCCGGCGCCGGAGTGTCCGGCCCGTTGAAGGCAGCCGGAGCGCTGGCGTTCGGCCCGGACCGCATCCTTTTCGTCGGCGACGCCGCCGGGGCAGCCATCCATGCCTTCGAGCTTCGGCCGGCGGACGTGACGTCGCAGGTGGATGTGGAGCTCGGCAACTTCCACAACTTCGAAGGTCGCGACCTTCTGCGCGGGCTCGACGGCAAGCTGGCGGCGCTGTTGGGAACCACGCCCGACCAGATCGTGATCAACGACATGACCGTCCACCAGCCGTCGCAGCAGGTGTTCATGTCCGTCGAGCGCGGCCGGAGCGTCGGGGCGCTGCCGGCGATCGTCAAGCTGAACCACGGCGAGTTGGAGGTGCTCGACCTGGGTCCCATCCCCCACTCGCGGGCGGCGGTTCCCAACGAGCCCGACCCGGCCGCCAACCTGGAGTTCGACACGCAGCGGTCCTTTGCCATCACGGACGTGAAGTTCTACGGCGGCGAGGTGTTCGTGTCCGGCATCTCGAACCAGCGCTTTGCCTCCACGCTGCACCGCATCCCCTACCCGTTCACTTCGGCGATGACGACGAGCACCGTGGAGATCTGGCATCCGGTGCACGCGGAATGGGAAACCCGGGCACCGATCATCCGCCACCTCGTCCGGGAGGTGGAAGGCGAGCCGTACCTCTTCGCGGTTTATGGCTGCACCCCGCTCGTGCGCTTTCCCTTGGCCTCCCTGAAAAACGGGGCGCACGTACGCGGCGACGTGATCGGCGAGCTGGGCTACGGCAGCAACCCGCTCGACATGCTCGCCTTCACCAACCCGTTCGACAGCAAGGACTACCTGCTGGTCACCATCGACACGCGGAGCGCGTCGCGTATCGCCATCGCGGATCTCGGCAGCGCGAAGCCAGAGCCGACCGGCGGCCCGATCGACTTCGGGCCAGGTGGACTGGGCCGCACGCAAGGCCTGCTACCGATCAAGGCCGAACACCTCGCGATCCTGAACGGAAAGTGGGCGGTGCAGATTTGGCGCCACCCGAAGACGGGCTACCGTTTGGACATCAGCAGCATCATGGTGCCCTACTTCTTCGAGCGACGGGACGGTATGTCGGAGATGAACTGGCCAAACGGCCCGGACCCGTTCGGGTATCGCCAGCACCGCGGCGAGATTTCCCGGGGGGCTTGATCGTGGATGGATCGCTTCAGGGCGGCCGAACCCCGCACGCGTGTGGAAAGGCGGCCGGCCTGGCGACCTTGGACGCCGAGGCCACGGATGGGAGCGGAGTGGCACAGGCGATACGGCTCGCGACGCATGATCCATCCCTGCTGTCGGCCCTCGCCGGTGGGGACGGGCAAGGCGTTCCGCTGCGGCAGGTCCTAGCTGTTTCGGTGCACCTCGAAGACGAGCCTGCCGGTGATCCAGTTCCGCCGGTCGCGGGACGCTACGCGTTGACGGGCGAGGGAATGCGGTTTACGCCGCATTTCCCTTTCGAGGCTGGGGTACGCTATCGCGTGCGCTTTGACCCACGCCCGTTCGGCTTGCCGGAATGGCAGGCGGTGCTCACGCTGGATTTCACGCCCGAAGCGGTGCGGTCAGATGTGCCGGCGGAGGTAGAAGGCATCTTCCCTTCCGCCGACGAGCTGCCGGAGAACCTGCTCCGCTTCTACGTGCGCTTTTCGCAACCCATGCGGCGGGGCCTTGCCGAGGCGGAAGTGTCGCTGCTCGGTCCCGACGACCAGCCGGTGGCGGATGCGCTCTACCGCGCCCCGGTCGAGCTTTGGGACAAGAACATGCGTTGCCTCACGGTGCTGCTCGACCCGGGCAGGTTGAAGCGCGGCGTTGGCCCGAACCGCACACTCGGGCCACCGCTCAGGGCGGGGCAGAGCTACACGCTTCTGGTGGGCGCGGGGATGACCGCCGCTTCCGGTCGCCGTCTTACCGGAGCGGTCCGCAAGCGGTTCAGTGTCATGGAGCCCGTCCGCGAACGGATCTCCAGGGCTGGATGGAGCGTCCAGCCCCCTGCGGCGGGCTGTCGGGAGCCCCTCCGGCTGCGGTTCAGCCGTTCGCTGGACTGGGCGCTGATGTGTCGCGCGCTGATCGTCACCACGGAAGATGGAACGTTCGTGTCTGGCCACACAGGGGTCTCGGATCTTGAAATGGAGATCGTCTTCACGCCGGCCGCGCCGTGGACCATGCGGGCCTACAAGGTTTCGGTATCCACGGAACTTGAGGACATCTGCGGCAATGACCTTGCAGGCTCATTCGATCGGCCGTTCAGGGAGAATACGAAAGAAACAGAGGTGGTGTCCGCACTCACCTTCCCCTTCCATCCGCTTTGAGCCGTGAGGGCGGCGTGAACCGTGACCGGCTCCGGGCAGATGGCGGCATCCCGCCGCGAACCGGAAGTCGCGTGTTTTTCCGCGAGGGATCCCTTCGGCGTCGAGACGTCCATGACAATCTCCGCCAGGAGCCGCTCCAGCCTCGCGTTCTCCGCTTCCAGAGCCTTGAGACGCCGCGCCTCCGACACCTACATCCCGCCGCATGTCGACCGCCACATGCAGCCGGGCGTGCCGGAAACTCCAATCCGGGCCGGGCGCTCTTTCCCCCCGGGCGCGAGGTGGTGATTGCGGGGCGCCCGCCGGCATATCGGCCCGCGCTCGTCTGGCGCGGACACGAGAGGACGACATGACCG